>NZ_JAUHIR010000004.1:0-508862 GCF_032381375.1 Bradyrhizobium sp. SZCCHNR1017
TACCTGCCGCCTGCATTTTTTTCGCAGGCGGGCCATGGGTGAGGCCTTCACCCGGCATTCCCTGCGCCCTCTGCATGGTTTGCGAGGGACATGTTCAATGCATCACTCGGGCGAGTCTCGCCGCGAGATCACGTTCTCATGTCTTCAACTCGATCGCTGTTTGAATCGTGAATCCGCCAAACCCACCGCTGTCGTCCCGGACAAGCTGTGACGCGCGCCAGCGCGTCGCGGCGCCGATCCGGGATCCATACGCCGCAGCGGACGTGATGGGCAAAATGCCCATCACCAATTTGCCTCAAACCGCTCCCTGGGGGTATGGGTCCCGGCGTTCGCCGGGACGACAGTGGAGCGTGTTGAGACAGACGCGCGTCCATCCCCGCCGACGGGGCGGACGACCCGCGACGGACACGACCGCTGCGCCGGGGCTCGACGCGCCCTCTCGACTACGTCCGGCCCTGCCCGTTGACCTGGCCCTGCTGCTGCTGACGCTCCTGCTCCTTGGCGCGGTGACGGCCATAGAGGCAGCCGGCGGCGGCGCCGAGCACGCCGTGATGGCCGGCATAGTGGCCGGCCACGCCGCCGACGATGGCGCCCTTGATGCACCCCTTGGCCTCGGCGGCCTGCGTCGACAGCAGCGCCAGCGCTGCGACGGAGGCGGCCAGCATGGTCTTCGTGATCGACATCGTCATGATCGAGCTCCGCAAGAATGGTGCGAGGTAACGGCGACGCGGCGGGCCGGTTCCCGCCTCGCAACCGGCATGACGCGTTGCGCGAACCTTATCGCGCGCGGTGATGACCCAAGAGCTGAGAAATGAGCTGAGAGATGAGCCGAGAGTGGGCTGAGACACGCCCTGAGACATGATCGTGACGCGATCACTCGCCAAGCTTCCGTTCACCGTACCGGCGCATTGAGCCGGCCGACGGTCACACAGGTGGTTGACGGCCGTCCGCCGGCATCTCCAGAACGAGATCGCCGACGCGGACATTCCCGTCAGTGGAGACAGGATGATCGAGCACATCAACAAGCAGCGCGTGCGCAAACTGCTCGAGGCCCATGCCGCCGGCGATTTCGACAGCGTGCTGGCGCATTGCACCGACGACCTCGAGCACTTCGCCTCGGCGCCGATCGACATCTTCCCCCATCTCGGCGGCCGCCGGGGCAAGGCCGAGGTGCGGCAGATGTGGGAGACGGCGCGCAGCCGCTATGCCGAGGTCCGGCACGAGATCAAGACCATGATCTGCGAAGGCGACCAGGTCGCCGTGGATCTGCGCATCTTCCTGCGCAAGCGCGACAACGACCGCATCGTGCAATACGACCTCGCCGCGTTCTACACGCTGCGCGACGGCCGCGTCGCCCGCATCCGCGAGATCATGGACACCTACGACCTGGTGCAGCAGGTGCTCGAATGCGATCTCAGCCGGCTGCTGATCGCGGGCGCCGCACGGCCCTGAGGCCGGCACGGCCGTAGCGGACCAGGGCCTGGACCAGCCGATCACGCAAACGTCACCACCGGCGGCCTCGTCGCCTTGAACCTGTGGCCCGGGCTCCGCACCCCATCAGCGGTGGTATACGGGGCATCGGTGACATGAGAATAGCATTCCTGGCGATGGCCGGACTGGTGATGGGCGTCGTCGGCGGCGCGACGATCGGAGTAGGGCTTGGACTGGCCTGGATCGAGCTGTTCAACACCAGCGAATTCGAAGGCTATGCGGGCATGCTGGTGTTCTTCACCTTCATGCCGCTCGGCGCCCTGATCGGCGGCCTCGCCGGCGCCACCCTGTTCGGCATGGCCGCCTTCCGCGACCACGAGGTCGCGATCGCGCAGCAGCGCATGCAGCACGAAGGGCGTTAGGGCGCGGCGACCGGCGGTCGCGCGCATTTGTGCAATGCAAAAACAGCCGTTGCGCGCGCAGGTGGTTGATTTATGTGAGGCTCAAGAGAGATAGATTCGGCGCCCCGGCGCGCGATGTCCGTTGCGACGTCGCCTTGAGGCCGGCGCGCCCCCTTGCAAGCCAGTTCAGGATCCCGAGCCGATGACGGAGCACAGCCTCTGGCGTCTGTCGCGCGCATTGCATGGCGCGATCAACGACCGCCGTTTCGACGATTTCGCCGAACTTCTCGATGACGACATCGACTGGGCCATCTACGGCCCGATCGACATGTTTCCCTTCCTCGGTGCGCGGCACGGCCGCGCCGCCGTGCTCGACGCCGTCAGGCAGATCGCGGACAATGTGAGCATCCGCCGGCTGGAGCGCGAGACCTTGATGCTGGACGAGACCAGCGCGGCGACCATGGTCCGCTGCGCGATGACGGCGCAGGATTCCGACAAGCCGATCACGGCGCGGCTCGCGCAATTCATGCAATTCCGCGCCGGCAAGCTCGCGCGGCTGCGGATCCTGATCGATACGTTCGATCTGGTCGAGCAGACGCTCGGCCGCCCCATCGACCTGCCGCGCATCGGCAGCTTCGCCTGAGCCCGCCGGCGTGTTGGATTGTGGTCACACTCACCGGCAACCCAACACATCGTGACTGGCGCAGCCATAATTTTGCGCCAAGATTCCACCATATTCCGGCACACAGGTTCGGGCGGCGGGGGTTGCTCTCATGACATCGTATGGTTGCGCGCTGGCGGTTTTCACGGCCGGCTTCGGCCTTCTTGCGTCCGCCGCGCCGGCCCAGACGCTGATGCAGGCGCCGCAGCCGCTGCAGATCACACCCTGGCAGCAGATCGCGCCGGAGCCGGAGGACGAGGACAAGTCCGAGGACCAGGCAGCGGCCGACCCGATGAAGGACATCGACGTCGAGAAGCTCGACTGGAGCCAGCTCGCGATCGACGACACCACCTTCCTCGACCGTCCCGAAGCCGCCGCGGCGGCGAAGCGCAAGGCCGCCTCAGAGAAGGCCGCCGCGCTCGACTGGTCGAACCAGAACAAGGGCAGCCTCGCCTCGGGCGTATCGGTCAAGCAGTCGGTATCGCCGTTCTGGGACGCCCGCGTCGGCGCCGACATGACGGTCGCCCGGCAGCCGACCACGATGTCGGAATTGCTGGCGGAGAAGGCCGAGAACGGCGGCAATGCTCCGGAATCCGGCGGCTCGGCCTGGGCGGCCGTCACCGCGCCGGGGGCCGGCTCGATCTGGGACAAGACCGCCATCGAGGCCCGCGTCGATCCCGGCTCCGATCACAGCCGGCTCGGCACCACCATCACCAAGGCGGTGCCGATCGATCACTACAATCTGACCCTGCAGAACGGCTACAACGTCACCCAACAGGGCATGGTGCCGATTCCCGGCGCGGCGCCGAAGACCAGCCGCAGCTTCGACACCGAGCAATCCGCCAGGCTCTCGATCGGCGACACCGGCACCAGCCTCACCGCCGGCCAGACCCTGTCGTCGAGCGACGACAAATGGCTGCGCAAGATCGGCGCGGAGCAGAAGCTGTCGGATGGTCTCAGCGTCTCCGGCTCAGTCAGCGAGACCGCGCAGGGCGGCACCAGCAAGAGCATCTCGGCCGGCTTCAAGCGGAGCTGGTGACGTTCACCATTGCGGCAGCCCGCCACGAATGATCGAACGATCGCCGCGACTTCGCCGCGGTGCGGCCCAATTTGGCCGCACTGATAGGCTTTGAGAAGTTCGTCGTGCGGGGACACCGCGCTCGTTTGAACGCGAAATGAGGAATTAGCCGATGAATGTCATTCGTCCGGACAAGATCGATGGAACTGAAGCCGAGCTGGATACGGATCTGGCCGCGGTCTCCGAAGTCGAGGCCGGCATTCGTGATTTCGTCCGTAACGATATCGCCTATCTGCGCCGCCCCAATGCGGCTGCCACGGCTGAGGCCTCGATCGATGCCGATGCAGCAGTGAACAGCGTCACCACGCTGATCCAGCGCGTCGCCGGCACCTCGCTGTCGGAGATCGAGAACCTGATCGGGGAGCTCGAGAGCCTGCGCGAACTGCTGCATGCCGAGGGCCAGCGGGTGCAGCGCGAGATCGCGAGCTATGCGCAGCTCAGCCAGGCGGCGATGAAGTCGACCCGGGCGATCGCCGAGAACGTCACGCAGTGGAAGCGCGCCGCCGACGGCCTGCGCAGCAGCTGAACGTTCTTTCCGGATCTTGAAGAGGACCGCCGTGCGAGCCATCGCGCGGCGGTTTTCGTCTTTGCAGCGCCGCGTCCTTGAACGCGCCCCGGCCCTCCCGCGACCAACTTCCGCCGCTCTCGTGGCGGGCAGGTTGCGTCAGGGGGATGTCGCTCTCATGGAAACGATCCGGCCGCACAACACCGATCCGATTCCTCTGCGGCCCAAGCCTCAGCGGATCGGGACCATCATGGTCAGTTTCGTCGGTTTGCTGGTGGTGGCGATGGCGATCATGGTGCTCATCTGGAGCCGCTAGATCGCCTCTACGAACAGGACCGCGTGGTCCGTTCTGGTTAACGAGTAGTTAAACCGTCACTCGTTGATCGTCGCTGACGTCTCGAGCGAATACGATCCGTCCGCGTAGCCCTTCACGACCATTCCCGTCGCGAGCATCACCGCGAGCGTCACGCTGGCAAAGATAAAGCCGAGGAGTTTCAGACCACCGCGATCTGCCATACTCATCCCCCACATCCTGATCCCTGATTGGCTGTCTTATAGAGTCGGAGTTCAGAATGCGTTAGCGCGAAGTTCGTTCCGCGCCGACAATCCTACGAAGCGTGACCTTTTCGCCTCAACCGTTGTTCCGTCGAGGGACGAAGGCCGACGCAAGCACAGAGAACACCAGCTCGTCGCGCTGATTGATGCCGGTATTGCGCGCCTGCAGGATGCCCCACTCCGGGCGCGAGGCCGACTCGCGAAGCGAATCAATCTCGCTCGAGAAGCTGATCGTATCTCCTGCAAGCACCGGCTTGTGCCAGCGCAGATCACGGAAGCCGGGAGAAGGACCTCCGAGAGCGATCGGCTCGCCACGCGTGCGCGCGATCTCCAGCAGTCGCTGATTGTCCGCGACGATCAGCTTCATGCAGACCGAGCCGATGTGCCATCCCGATGCCGCGAGCCCGCCGAACAGCGACCGGCGGCCCTCTTCCTCGTCGAGATGAAAGCGCTGCGGATCGAATTGAATGGCAAAGCGCTTAATCTCTTCGACAGTGAACGTGTAGGAGCCGAGCTCGCGGCGCTGGCCGACCTGAAGATCCTCGAAAAAGCGCATCAGCCCACCTGCCCGCGGCTCTCACGGCGCTCGACGATGATGGGAGAAACCATCTCGCAAAGTCTCATGCCAGCCTTGTTGCGCACGCTGCATTTGAAGGTGACGATCCCGGTCGACGGACGGCTCCGCGACACCCGCGCTTCCAGAACCTCCACATCGAGCATCAGCTCATCGTCAGGACGCAGCGGCGACAGCCACCGGACCTCGTTGACGCCCGGCGAGCCGAGCGAAGCGGTGCGGCCGATGAAGCCGTCGAACATCATGCGCATCATCAGCGAGCAGAGGTGCCAGCCCGAGCCGGACAGACCCTTGAGCATCGACTGCGAGGCAGCCAGTTCGTCCAGATGCATCGGCTGCGGATCAAACTCAGACGCGAAGGCGATGATCTCGTCGCGGGTGACGTGTCGCGGGCCGAAGCTGCCGAACGGGCCTTGCGGAAAATCTTCGAAGGTGAGGGTCATGAGGTTGGGAATGGCTGAAAGAAGCCCGATTGTGGCCGCACTTTGCAGCAATCACAACCGGGCCGCTCGCATGGCTGACGCCCGGTCCAGTCGCAAGAGAGTGCCAGAAGGCGCCATATACCGGAACGAATTCGGCTGCCGCCGATGCCGTCTGGCGCGCAATTCGAACACGACTTAAAGACGGATTTGACGACCGATTCGGACGTGGCCGGGGGATCAAGATGTTGGAATTTCGCGATTTGTTCCAGTGGGACCGCTTCATCACGCCCACCATCATCAAGACGTTCTATTGGCTCGTGATTGCGCTGATCATCCTGTCGGGAATTCGCGGCATTTTCACGGGCCTCTCCGAAATGGCGATCAGCCCGTTCGGCGGTTTCCTGATGCTGTTGTCGTCGCTCGCCGGCATCATCGTCGGCATGGTGTTCTCGCGCATCATCGCCGAGTTCGTGCTGATCGTCTTCCGCATCAACGAGCATCTCGGCGCGATCCGCGAGCAGGGGCGGATGTAGCCGCCCCGCACGGCCTTAGTTGTTGAAGCGGAAGTGCATGACGTCGCCGTCGGCGACGACATACTCCTTGCCTTCGAGGCGCAGCTTGCCACCCTCGCGGGCGCCCGCCTCGCCGCCGAGCGCGACATAGTCGGCATAGGCGATGGTTTCGGCGCGGATGAAGCCCTTCTCGAAATCGGTGTGAATGACGCCGGCCGCCGCCGGCGCCTTGGTGCCGCGGTGAATGGTCCAGGCGCGCGCTTCCTTCGGACCGACCGTAAAGTAGGTGATCAGGTCGAGCAGCTGATAGCCGGCGCGGATGAGCCGATCGAGACCTGCCTCTTCGAGCCCGAGCGTCTCCAGGAAATCCACTCGCTCCTCGCGCGACAGCGTCGCAATCTCGGACTCGATCTTGGCCGAGATCACGACGGCGACCGCGCCCTCCTCCTTGGCGCGCTCAAACACCGCCTTTGAGAAGCTGTTGCCGTCCTTGGCCGAGCCTTCCTCGACATTGCAGACGTAGAGCACGGGCTTGGAGGTGAGCAGTCCGAGCATGCCGAAGGCGCGCTCCTCCTCCGGCTTGCGCTCCAGCAGCCGCGCGGGCTTGCCGTCGCGCAGCAGCACCAGAGCACGGGTGACCAGCTCGTACTGCTCCTTGGCGTCCTTGTCGCCGCCCTTGGCCTTCTTGGCGAGGTTGTCGACCCGCTTCTCGAGGCTGTCGAGATCGGACAGCATCAGCTCGGTTTCGATGGTCTCGATGTCGGCGAGCGGGGCGATCTTGCCCTCGACATGGGTGATGTCGGAATCCTCGAAGCAGCGCACGACATGCGCGATCGCGTCGACCTCGCGGATGTTGGCGAGAAACTGGTTGCCGAGGCCTTCACCCTTGGAGGCGCCGCGCACCAGGCCGGCGATGTCGACGAAGGTCAGCCGCGTCGGAATGATCTGGCCCGACTTGGCGATCGCCGCAAGCTTCTCGAGCCTGGGGTCTGGCACCGCGACCTCGCCGACATTCGGCTCGATGGTGCAGAACGGATAGTTCGCGGCCTGCGCCGCCGCCGTCTCCGTCAGCGCGTTGAACAGCGTCGACTTGCCGACGTTGGGCAAGCCGACGATCCCGCATTTGAATCCCATGATCCGTCTCGCATCCTCTTGAGGCGAGGGCCCGGGGCGCCTTACGCGGCGCCGGCATCGCCCTTGTCCAGAAAACCTTTGGCCTGCAGCGCCAGATGCACCTTGTTGGCGAAGGTGGAGTCGCGCTTGCCCGTCAACAAACCCGCATTGTCGGCCACCGCCTCGCACAGCGCCTCGACCCAGGGCATGTCGGACTTGGCGAAGTCCGACAGCACATGGCCGTGCACCAATTCCTTGACGCCGGGATGACCGATGCCGAGCCGGACGCGGCGATAGTCGTTGCCGAGATGCGCCGAGATCGAGCGCAACCCGTTATGGCCGGCAATGCCGCCGCCGACCTTCACGCGCAGCTTGCCCGGCGACAATTCCAGCTCATCCTGAAACACCGTGACGTCGCCGACGCCGAGCTTGAAGAAGCTGGCCGCTTCCTGCACGGCGCGGCCGGATTCGTTCATATAGGTCGTGGGCTTGAGCAGGATGACGCGCTCGGAGTCGAGCGTGCCTTCCGAGGTCTCGCCCTGAAACCTGCGTCGCCACGGCGAAAAGCGGTGACGCCGCGCGATCTCGTCAACGGCCATGAAGCCGATATTGTGCCGGTTGCGCGCATATTTCGCGCCGGGATTGCCGAGGCCGACAAACAGCAGCATGACGCGGCATCCGCCCCCGCCGTCGCTTCGAGAAGCACGGGACCCGCCCGTGCTTCCCAGAAGCGGAACGGCTTACTTCTTCTTGTCGCCGCCAGCCGGCGCCTTGGCAGCGGCCGCGGGAGCCTTCGCAGCGGCAGCCGGAGCAGCAGCAGCGGGCGCCGCTGCGGCGCCAGCAGCCGCCTTCTGCTCCTCGCCATAGCCCGACGGCGGCACGATGGTGACGAGCGTCGCGTCGTCGCGCGAGAGCGTCTTCACACCGGTCGGCAGCTTGACATCGGAGATGTGCAGCGAGTGGTTGATCTCGAGCGCGCTGACATCGGCCTCGATGTACTGCGGAATGTTCTCCGCGAGGCACTCGAGCTCGAGCGTGTGGGTCACGATGTTGACCGTGCCGCCGCGCTTGACGCCCGGCGCGCCTTCCGAGCCCACCACATGCAGCGGCACGCTGACGCGAATGGTCGCGCCCTGGCCGAGCCGCATGAAGTCGACGTGGATCGGGAAGTCCTTGACCGGATCGAGGTGGAAGTCGCGCGGGATCACCCGGTGCTTCTTGCCGTCGAGGGTGACGTCGAAGATCGTGGTCAGAAACCGGCCTGCGAGGATGCGCTGGCGCAGCTCGCGGTCTTCCACCGAGATCGGCAGCGGGGGCTGGTTGTCTCCATAAATCACTCCGGGCACTCTCCCGGCGCGACGCTCTGCCCGTGCGGCCCCCTTGCCGACTGACGGACGGGCGGTCGCCTTCAGTTCTCTGACGGTCGCCATCGTGTTAAGTCCTTGTTTTAAAAAGTTAAAGGCCGCAATGCGGCCCGTTGCTGGACGTCCTTCGGCAAGCCTCCAGGGGTGCGGGGGCCGCGGACGTGGCGGCGTTCTAGCGGCAAACCCGGGAAATGACAAGGAAATGAAGGGGCCGCCTGCCCCTCCCGTCCCAGGGCGACCCGGCCGCGGCGTCAGCCATCCGCGCTGCCGGCGCCCGGCGGCGTGCCGGCCGCACCACCCAGCTTGGCTTCCAGCGCCGCGATCCGCGCCTTCAGCGCCTCGTTCTCCTCGCGGGCGAGCCGGGCCATGTCCTTGACCGCCTCGAACTCCTCGCGCTTCACGATGTCCAGGTCGTTCAGGATCTTCTCCGCCTGGTTGCGGATGACGGAATCGACCTCCCGCTTCATGCCCTGGGCGGCACCTGCGGCATCGTTCATCAGGCGGCCGAGTTCGTCGAAAAACCGGTTGTTGGTCTGGGTCATGTGAGAAACTCCGCGTCCCGCGACGAGCAAGATAATGGAAGACAGAATGGCGATCCCTGTCGCCGCCCGCAAGATGGGCCGTCTTGTCATGCCTTGGTTTCCTTGTCATCGTACTTGTTGCGCCGGCCCGCGGCGCTGGTATGAGCAGCCCTGAGATCACATCGCGCCGCGCCCGTTCATGTGGCGGGGCTCGTTCGAAGCCCGCATCGCCCGGGGGCTTCCGGAAGCGGGACGCCGTGTCCACGAAAGCCAGTGAATGACGCCTCTCCTCATCGATTTCCCCGTGTTCGATCCGGTTGCGATCGCGATCGGCCCGTTCGCGATCCGCTGGTACGCGCTGGCCTATATCTGCGGCATCGTGATCGGCTGGCTCTACGCTCGCTCGCTGCTCAAGAAGGAGCGGCTGTGGGGCGGCCCGGCGCCGGTGTCGCTGGTCCAGCTCGACGACTTCATCCTGTGGGTCACGATCGGCATCATCCTCGGCGGCCGCACCGGCTACGTGCTGTTCTACAACCTGCCGTTCTTCATCGATCATCCGCTCGAGATCTTCGAGCTGTGGAACGGCGGCATGTCGTTCCATGGCGGCTTCATGGGCTGCGTGCTCGCCGTGATCTGGTTCGCCCGCCGCAACGGCCTGCCGATCCTCTCGCTCGGCGACGTCACCACTGCGGTCGCGCCCATCGGCCTGCTGCTCGGCCGCATCGCCAATTTCATCAATGGTGAGCTGTGGGGCCGTGCCGCCGATGCAAGCGTGCCCTGGGCGATGATCTTCCCGCGCGATCCGACCCATCTCCCGCGCCATCCGAGCCAGCTCTACGAGGCCGGCCTCGAAGGCATCGTGCTGTTCATCGTGCTGGCGATCATGATCCGGTTCGGCGCGCTGAAACGGGCCGGCCTGATCCTCGGCAGCTTCATCACCCTCTATGGCGCGGCGCGCATCACCAGCGAGCTGTTCCGCGAGCCCGACAAGCAATTGGGCTTTCTCTGGGGTGGCCTGACCATGGGCATGGTGCTGTCGGTGCCGATGCTGATCATCGGCGCCATCCTGGTGGCGCGGGCGCTGCGCAAGCACGGGACACATCAAGCCACTCCCCCGCTGCAGGCCAATCCGTGATCGAAACCTCTCCGCTCCACACCGAGATCAAGCGGCTGATCAAGGCGTCCGGCCCGATGCCGGTCTGGCGCTACATGGAGCTGTGCCTGATGCATCCGGAGCACGGCTACTACATCTCGCGCGATCCGCTCGGACGCGAGGGCGACTTCACCACCGCCCCCGAAGTGAGCCAGATGTTCGGCGAGTTGCTCGGGCTGTGGGCGGCCTCGATCTGGAAGGCGACGGGATCGCCGCAGCAATTCCGGCTGATCGAGCTGGGCCCCGGCCGCGGCACCATGATGTCGGATGCGCTGCGGGCGCTGCGCGTGCTGCCGCCGCTGTACCAGACGATCTCGGTCCACCTGGTCGAGGTCAATCCTGTCCTGCGCGAAAAGCAGAAGGCGACGCTGACCGGCCTGCGCAACGTCAACTGGCACGAGAGCTTCGACGAGGTGCCGGAGGGCCCCAGCGTCATCTTCGCCAACGAGTATTTCGACGTGCTGCCGATCCACCAGATGATCAGGCGCGAGACCGGCTGGCACGAGCGCGTCGTCGAGCTCGACGAGGAGGAGAACTTCGTCTACGGCGCGGCCGCCGATCCGACGCCCGGCTTCGAGCTGCTGCTGCCGCCGCTGGTGCGCGCCGCGCCGGCCGGCGCGATCTTCGAATGGCGGCCGAACATGGAGATGATGGCCATCGCCAGGCGCATCCGCGACCAGCGCGGCGCCGCCGTAATCATCGATTACGGCCATGTGCGCAGCGACGTCGGCGACACCTTCCAGGCCATCGCCCGTCATAGCTTCGCTGATCCCCTCAAGACACCGGGGCTTGCCGACATCACCGCCCATGTCGATTTCGACGCGCTGGCGCGGGCCGCGGAAGCCGTCGGCGCGCGCGTTCACGGCCCGGTCACGCAGGGCGAGTTCCTGCAGCGGCTCGGCATCGAAACCCGCGCGCTGACCCTGATGCAGAAGGCGTCGCCGGAAGTCTCGCAGGACATCGCGAGCGGGCTGAAGCGCCTGACCGGCGGCGGCCGCGGCGGAATGGGGTCGCTGTTCAAGGTGCTCGGCATCTCCGATCCGGCCATTCCGGTGCTGGCGGGCATCAGCGACGAACACACCAACGAGAACACGGGAGGCGCGTGATGCTGGTATCATCGGATGTGATGTCCGCGATCCCTGGCCTGCGCCACGCCTTCTTCACCCGCGAGGGCGGCGTCTCCGACGGCATCTATGCCGGCCTCAATGGCGGGCTCGGATCGAATGACGTGCCGGAGAACGTCCGGGAAAACCGCCGCCGCATGGCCGCCCATCTCGGCGTCGCGCCCGACCAGTTCCTCAGCCTGCACCAGATCCATTCGCCCGACGTCGTGGTCGCGACCGGGCCCTGGGACAGCCCGGTCAGGCCGAAGGCCGACGCGCTGGTGACCGCAACGCCGAATCTCGCGATCGGCGTCACCACGGCCGATTGCGGGCCGATCCTGTTCGCCGACCCCGAGAGGCGCGTCATCGGCGCCGCCCATGCCGGCTGGAAAGGCGCGCTCACCGGCGTGCTCGAAGCCACGCTGCAGGCGATGGAGGAGCTTGGCGCCGAGCGCGGGCAGGTCGTCGCCGCCGTCGGCCCCCTGATCCGCCAGCCGAGCTATGAAGTCGGCGCCGAGTTCGTCACGCGCTTCCTCGACGACGACGCCGAGCACGCGCGCTTCTTCCTGCCCTCGACGCGCGACGGCCACGCAATGTTCGACCTCGCCGGCTTCATCCGGATGCGGCTGGAAAACGCCGGCGTGCTGCTGATCGACGACCTCGGCCTCGACACCTATGCCGATGAGCGCTTCTTCAGTTACCGCCGCTCTGTGCATCGCAGGGAGCCGGACTATGGCCGGCACGTCCATGCCATCATGCTCGAAGGCTGAAGCGGGGCGCCATTGTGGCCGCATGTGGATTGCTTAACCCTTTCTGTACAACTGAGTGCACTCTGTCCCAATCTGTGGCAGCCGCGACCTAGACGTTAATCGATTTTAACGATATCGCTCCCGACGATGAGGGGAGCGCCGACACCACTTCGACGGATCAGCCGCGCTGCGCAGCACGCCTGCGTTGCCGTTTTGCTGATGACGTCCGCTGCAACGCTCGGCGGCTGCGCGACCAGCAGCGGTGGCCCGTCCAACGCCTATGCGATGGCGCCTGCATCGGATAGCGCCACGATCGCCTTCGAGCAGATTGACGGCCCGCCGCCGCAGATCTTCGACCGCATGGTCAGCGTGCTCGACAGCGAGTCCAAACTGCGCAGCCTCGCCATCGTGTCGCGCGAGGCCCCTGCAGCGTATCGTGTCCGCACCTATCTCTCCGCCCAGGTCGTCGGCGGCAAGGGCGTGATCGCCTGGGTGTTCGACGTCTATGATCGCAATCAGCAGCGCGCGCTGCGGCTGTCGGGTGAAGAGCCGGTCGGACGCGGCGGACGCGATCCGTGGAACAATGTCGACGATATGGTGCTTCGGAAAATCGCGCAGGCGGGCTTCAGCGGACTTTCGAACATGCTGAACGGCACCGCGCCCGCCGACGGCGCGCCACCGGCGGCACCGGCCACCCGCGGCCCCGCGGTCGCCGTGGCCGAGCCCGCGTCGCCGGCGTCCGGCGGCACCAGCGTCGCGGCCCTCGGCTACACCGACCATTAGGCAAAGAGGCGCATTTTGCGCCGTTTTTGACCGGGAAAAACACCCGCGGCGGGTTGCCATGCGCGCGGTGTCCTTGATATCACCTCGCCCGTGCAAAACTGCCGGTTCCATGGATAGCCCGATATGCTGAACAAGGTCTCCAGCGAGACGCGAGGAGAATTCACGATGTCGGCCAAGAACGGCTCCATCAAACTCGTCGCCGGCAACTCCAATCCGGCTCTCGCCGCCGGCATCGCCGCTGAACTTGGGCTGCCGCTGACGAAAGCGGTGGTCCGGCGCTTCGCCGACATGGAGATCTTCGTCGAGATCCAGGAGAACGTCCGCGGCTCCGACGTCTTCATCATTCAATCGACGTCCTATCCGGCGAACGACCTGCTGATGGAGCTCCTGATCATCACCGATGCGCTGCGCCGCGCCTCCGCGCGCCGCATCACCGCCGTGGTGCCCTATTTCGGCTATGCGCGGCAGGATCGCAAATCGAACTCGCGCACGCCGATCTCGGCCAAGCTCGTCGCGAACCTGATCACCCATGCGGGCGTCGACCGCGTCATGACGCTCGATCTGCACGCCGGCCAGATCCAGGGCTTCTTCGACATCCCGACCGATAACCTTTTTGCCTCGCCGCTGATGGTGCGCGACATCAAGGATCGCTTCGATCTCTCCAACCTCATGGTCGTCTCGCCGGACGTCGGCGGCGTGGCGCGCGCCCGAGGCCTGGCCAAGCGCATCAACACGCCGCTCGCCATCGTCGACAAGCGCCGCGAGCGTCCCGGCGAGTCCGAGGTCATGAACGTGATCGGCGACGTCTCCGGCCACACCTGCATCCTGATCGACGACATCGTCGATTCCGGCGGCACCCTGGTGAACGCGGCGGATGCGCTGCTCAAATACGGCGCCAAGGACGTCTACGCCTACATCACGCATGGCGTGCTCTCCGGCGGTGCCGCGTCCCGTATCACCTCGTCGCGGCTGAAGGAGCTCGTCATCACCGACTCCATCATGCCGACCGAAGCGGTCCGCAACGCCCCCAACATCCGCACGCTGGCGATCGCGCCGCTGATCGCCGAGGCGATCGGGCGGACGGCGGCGGAAGAATCGGTGTCGAGCCTGTTCGACTGACCTCGGTTGTCTGCGAACGTCGCCTCATCCTTCTCGCGCTAGAACTCGATTTGGCCCACCCTCCCCTGGAGGGGGAGGGTCGATCGCACGCGAAGCGGGCGAGCGGGGTGGGGTGATCTCTCCGCAGGCTCTGGTGCAAGTGGAGAGATCACCCCACCTCGCCTCACGTCTCGCTTCGCTCGTCGTGAGGCGACCCTCCCCCTCCAGGGGAGGGTGGGCAGCTTGCCCCATACGCCGTCATTGCGAGAAGCGCAGCGACGAAGCAATCCAGGGTGCCTCAACGGAGAGATCCTGGATTGCTTCCGCCTACGCTCTCCGAGTTCCGGCGGACAAGTCGCTGCGCTCGCAACGACGCCCGCGGTGTCTTTCATGGCAACATTGTCTGCCGACATCTGGCGATGCAGCTCCGCGATCTCGCGACGCATTTTGCGTCCGAGCTTTGCTCATCGTGCCGCCCTCACGAGATGAAGGGCGCAGGGAAGGCCGGGCGCTGGCCGCGCCCGTGGCCCGCCTGCTGAAAAAAATGCAGGCGGCAGGTACCACAGGTCTGGCCGAACACACCCGGCCCTCCCTGCGCGACGGTTTTGACGGCTGCTTCGCGTTCTCCCCGGTGCGCCGGCTTGTTGGCCACCGTGCGCGCAACGCGCTTGCGCGCGTTACGCGGGACACCAGCTTCGGGGTGCCAGGACCGCGCGACTTGACCGTGCGGGCCGCATCGTTCGTCGACGCGAACTGAATCACGCTGCGACCCGACCCGCCCATCGCATTCCGTTGCCGACGTCCATGACGACCGCGGTACGTCCCCTCCGACGCAACGGAACGAGCGGGACCATAATGCTGATTTTGCGAAATCGTCAAGCGATTTATTTTTATCCGAAGGGGTGGACAGGATTTGCAGCAATGAGGTGATTTGGTCGACGGGCAGAAGATTGCCCCTTTAGCGCGGATACATACGGCGGATTACGGCTGCGCCTAATCCGCCCTACGGGTCGAGCGTAGGGCGGATTAGCGAAGCGTAATCCGCCACCACACAGCACGGGATTTCGAGACAAACTTGACTCCGTCAACGCTCTCCGAACGTTCCGCTGACCTCGACATCACCCGCCCAGTCCGCAGGAAACATTCCTGCGCGCACATCGCGATGAAACGAAGAATGCGGCCAGTCCGCGACGCGGCTGACGAAGCTATGCTTCACCGGATTGATGTAACAATACTCCACGTGACGGGCATAATCTTCTTCGTCGCGGATAAGATGCTCCCAGAATCGGCGCTGCCAGATGCCGCGCTCCTGCCGCACCACACGAGTGGGGCTGAGATTTTCTGTCCTTGGAAGCGCCCGCGCGAAGCGGTTCTTGATCAGCCGCCAGCGCATCGAGAAGTCGGCGTCATCGGGCGGCAAGGTCCAGACGGCATGAAGATGATCGGGCATCACCACGAAGGCATCGATCTCGAAAGGAAAACGCCGCTTCGTGGCGGCGACCGCGGAGCGCAGGACGTCGATGTGATCGATCAGCAAGCTCTGACGCCGATCGAGCAGATTCAGCGTGAAAAACCAACAACCGCCTGGAACGAATGCGCGTCGATAGTTGGGCATGGATCGAGCTTCGAGTCGAAACCAACGTAAGCCTACTCGCAGCGGATGCATGAATTCAAGATTTGCGGCGGATTACGGCTTCGCCTAATCCGCCCTACGCTCGAACCTGTAGGGCGGATTAGCGAAGCGTAATCCGCCGATCAGCCCCGTGCCTTGCACAGGCCGTCCTGTTCGGCCAGCATCCCCTGGAGATGCGAGCAAACAAGAACCCCAGCCCCGAGCCCCGCCCTCATGTTCAGCGCCATCGAACGTCCCGCCGGACCGCCGCCCAGCCTCGGCCAGATCTCCAGTGACTTCGGTCCGCTCTACGCCTCGCACGGCTTCATCGGCTGGCTGTTCGCGATCACCGGACCGGTCGCCATCATCCTGTCGGTCGGCGCCAATGGCGGGCTGTCGCAGGCGGAGATCGCGTCGTGGATCTTCGGCGTGTTCTTCATCAACGGCCTGATCACACTGCTGCTGTCGTGGCGCTATCACGAGCCACTGGTGCTGTTCTGGACCATTCCGGGCACCGTCCTGGTCGGCCAGTCGCTGACGCATCTCAGCTTCCCGCAGGTGGTCGGCGCGTTCTACGGTACGGCGCTGTTGATGCTGGTGCTCGGGCTCACCGGCTGGGTCAAGCGCGCGATGCAGCTGGTGCCGATGCCGATCGTGATGGGCATGGTCGCCGGCGTATTCCTGCGCTTCGGCCTCGATCTCGTCCGCGCCGTGTTCGCCGACTTTGCCATCGCCGGGCCGATGGTCGTGCTCTGGCTGCTGCTGACCGCACTCCCTGCGCTGGGCCGGCGCTGCCCGCCAATCATCGGCGCGCTCGTCATCGGCACGCTCGCGGCTCTCCTGTTCGGCAAGTATGATCAGAATGCGTCGCTGCAGATCGCGCTGATCCATCCGGTGATCCCCACGCCATCCTGGTCGCTCGCGGCCATGATCGAGCTGATCGTGCCGCTCGCGGTCACCGTGCTGGTGGTGCAGAACGGCCAGGGCTTTGCGGTGCTGACCGCCGCCGGTCACAAGCCGCCGGTCAATCTCGTCACCGTGGCCTGCGGCATCGGCTCGGCGCTATCAGCTGTCGTCGGCGGCGTCTCGACCTGCCTGACCGGACCGACCAACGCGATCGTCGTCTCCGGCGGCGAGCGCAAGCGCCACTATACCGCGGCGATGGTCGTGGGCGTGCTGGCGCTCGGCTTCGGCCTGCTGGCGCCGACCTTCACCACGCTGCTGCTGATCGCGCCGAAATCATTGATCACCGCGCTGGCGGGCCTCGCCATGCTGCGCGTGCTGCAAACGGCGTTCGTGACCGCGTTCAGAACGAACTTCTCGCTCGGCGCCCTGATCGCCTTCCTCGTCACCGTCGCCGACGTGCCCCTGCTCAACATCGGCGCCGCGTTCTGGGGGCTCGTCGCCGGCTTTGCACTGTCGTGGCTGCTGGAGCGGACGGATTTCACAGCCGCATCGGGCGCATAACGGATTGCCGCATCGCACCACGCGCTGTCGTCGCATCCCCAGTCGAACGGGCACCATGCTGTTGCAGCGCCGCTGGATCGCGCTACACTTCACGACCAAACAAGAAGTCTTCTGGGAGGATATGATGACCGCGATCACGCGCCGCAACATGCTTGCGGGTACGGCAGCAGCAGGCGCGCTTGCGCTCACCGGCCAGCCCGCCTGGTCGGAGCCGCAGTGGAAGAAATATGCCGGTACCAAGCTCGAGGTGATCCTGGCCAAGGGGCCGCGCGGCGACAATCTGCAGAAGAACATCAAGGAATTCACCGCGCTGACCGGCATCGAGGTGGAATCCGAGCAGATCCCGGAGCAGCAGCAGCGACAGAAGGTCGTGATCGAACTGTCGTCGGGCAAGCCGAGCTTCGACGTCGTCCATCTCAGCTATCACGTGCAGAAGCGGCAGTTCGAGAAGGCCGGCTGGCTCGCCGACATCACCGACTTCATGAAGGACCCGAACCTCACCGCGCCGGACCTCGTGCAGAGCGATTTCTCCGCCGCTGGCCTCAGTTACGCCAGCAACGACAAGGGCCGGATGTTCTCGCTGCCATGGTCGGTGGACTACTTCATCCTCTACTACAACAAGGAGCTGTTCGCGAAGAAGGGCGTCGAAGTGCCGAAGACGCTCGACGAAATGGTCACGGCGGCGCAGAAGCTGACCGATGCCAAGGACGGCATCTTCGGCTTCGTCGGCCGCGGCCTGCGCAACGCCAACATGACCCTCTGGACGAACTTCTTCCTCAACTATGGCGGCGAGTTCCTGGATGCCAAGGGCAACATCCTGACCGACGGCCCGGAGGCCGTCGAGGCGACCAAGCTGTATCAGAAGCTGCTGACGACCTGCGCGCCTCCGGGCGTGGCCGGCTTCAACTGGATGGAGTCGATGGCCTCGTTCACGCAAGGCCGCTCGGCGATGTGGATCGACGGCGTCGGCTGGGCGCCGCCGCTGGAGGATCCCAACGCCTCGCGCGTGGTCGGCAAGGTCGGCTACACCGTGGTGCCCGCGGGACCGAAGGGGCAGTACTCGGCGACCTATGGCGACGGCATCGGCATTGCGGCCGCGAGCAAGAACAAGGAAGCGGCCTGGCTGCTGTGCCAGTGGCTGGTGTCGAAGCCGCAGGGCGCCCGCCTGGTGCAGGCCGGCGGCGGCGTGCCGTTCCGCAACTCGGTGCTCAACGACCCCGGGGTCCAGGGCGGCGTGAAGATGCCGAAGGAGTGGCTGCAGTCGGCGATCGACTCCGGCAAGATCTCCAAGCTCGGCCTGCCCGTGATCATCCCGGTCGCCGAATTCCGCGATCTCGTCGGTGCGGCGCTGACCGCGACGCTGTCGGGCGCCGATCCCGCCACCGAGCTGAAGAAGGCGCACGAGCAGTTCCGCCCGATCCTGGAGCGCAGCGAGAAAGCGTGAGCACGATCGTCGAACAGGCCGGCGCGGCGGCGGAGGCGGCTGCGCCGGAACGTGCGTTGCGGCCGCCGTCGTACTGGCCGTTCGTGATCCCGGCGCTGGTCACCGTGCTGGCGGTGATCATCTTCCCCTGGCTGTTCACGATCTGGATGAGCTTCCAGGAGTGGAAGGTCGGTTCACCCACGACATTCGTCGGGCTGTCGAACTATCTCAGGCTGCCGGCCGATCCGCGCTTCGTCGAGTCGGTCGGGCACACGCTGTCCTATACGGCTCTATCGGTGCTGCTGCCGCTGGTGCTCGGCACCTTCGCGGCGGTGATCTTCCATGCCCGCTTCCCCGGCCGGGGACTGCTGCGGGCGCTGTTCATCATGCCGATGATGGCGACGCCGGTGGCGATCGCCCTGGTGTGGACGATGATGTTCCATCCGCAGCTCGGCATCCTCAACTACCTGCTGTCGCTGGTCGGCCTGCCGCCGCAGCTCTGGGTATTCCATCCGGGCACGGTGATCCCCTCGCTGGTGCTGGTCGAGACGTGGCAGTGGACGCCGCTGGTGATGCTGATCGTGCTCGGCGGCATCGCCTCGCTACCGACGGAGCCGTATGAGAGCGCACAGATCGACGGCGCCAGCACCTGGCAGATGTTCCGCTACATCACCCTGCCCTTGATCATGCCGTTCCTGTTCATCGCCGCGATGATCCGAGCCATCGACGCGATCAAGAGCTTCGACATCATCTTCGCGATCACCCAGGGCGGCCCGGGCTCGGCGTCGGAGACCATCAACCTCTATCTCTACAGCGTCGCCTTCGTCTATTACGACCTCGGCTATGCGTCGGCGATCGCGGTGGTGTTCTTCGCGCTGATCATCGCGCTGACTGCGCTCTTGCTGGTGTTGCGCCGCCGCGCGCAGTGGAATGCGCTGGGGAGCGACACATGAGCGCGCAGACCATCCTCGGCCGACTCGGGCTCGCGCTCGGCGTCTTCCTCATCGTCTCGCCGGCGATCCTGTTCTTCCTCTGGATGATCTCGCTGTCGGTGAAGTACGAGGTCGACAACGCCGCCTATCCGCCGGTGTTCTGGCCGGAGCATTTCGCCTGGAAGAACTATGCCGACGTGCTGTCGTCCAACCGCTTCTTCACCTATTTCAAGAACAGCCTGGTGGTGACCGGCGGCGCGACGGCGCTCGCGATGCTGGTCGGCGTGCCCGCCGGCTACGGCATCGCGCGCATGGCCGCGCACAAGTCCGCGATCGTGATCCTGATCGCGCGCATCACGCCGGGCCTGTCCTATCTGATCCCGCTGTTCCTCTTGTTTCAGTGGCTCGGCCTGCTCGGCACGCTGTGGCCGCAGATCATCATCCATCTCGTCGTCACCGTGCCGATCGTGATCTGGATCATGATCGGCTATTTCGAGACCACGCCGATCGAGCTCGAAGAAGCCGCGCGTATCGATGGCGCGACGCGCTGGCAGGTTTTCCGTCACGTGGCATTGCCGGTGGCGAAGCCCGGCCTCGCCGTCGCCTTCATCCTCGCGGTGATCTTCTCCTGGAATAATTTCGTGTTCGGCATCGTGCTGGCCGGACGCGAGACCCGCACCTTGCCGGTCGCGGTCTACAACATGATCTCGTTCGATCAGCTCTCGTGGGGGCCGCTCGCGGCGGCCGCGCTGATCGTGACCCTGCCGGTGCTGCTGCTGACCGTGTTCGCGCAGCGGCAGATCGTGGCCGGCCTGACGGCGGGTGCGGTCAAGGGGGGCTGACGGGTATAATGCATACCAAAGAGAACCTGCGGCGGAATGCCAAACTTGCCTTGGTCAGGCCATAGTCTGCCACTTGGTTACCTGCGTGGAACCGGGATTCGCCCCGCCCCTGAGGCGCGGCGATGGCCGCGTTGATGGCTTCATCTCGTCTCTGCGCCGGCTTCGTTCCAGCCGAATACCACTGCGCCGCACGATCGACCGGCTCCGGATTTGCGCTCCGTCCGGTCCGTCTTGCAACCTGTCACTGGCTGAACGCCCGACCGACGAAAGCTGCATGACGTCCGATCGCGACGCCTCCGCGCCAGACCGATTGACTGCCCTGTTGCAGACCGAGCTGCTCGACTCGCCGCCGGAGCCGGGCTTCGATCGCGTCACCCGCTTGACCTCGCGGCTGCTGCAGGCTCCGGCGGCGATCATCGCGCTGGTCGATCGCGACCGGCAGTTCTTCAAGAGCTCGGTCGGCCTGTGCGAGCCGTGGGCGTCGCTGCGCGAGACGCCGCTCAGCCACTCCTTCTGCCAGCACGTCGTGACCTCGGCGCAGCCGCTGGTGATCAGCGACGCCAACGAGCATCCGCTGGTGAAGGACAATCTCGCGGTGCCGGTTTTCGGCGTGATGGCCTATCTCGGCGTCCCCCTGCGGCTGCCGAGCGGCGAGGTGATCGGCGCGCTCTGCGCCATCGATCACGAGCCGCGGCCGTGGAGCGACGACGACATCGCCCAGCTCACCGAGCTCAGCGAGATCGTGATGGACGAGATCGCGCTGCGCACCGAGAATGCACGGCGGCGCACGATCGAGCAGCACCATCGCGTGCTCGTCCATGAGCTCAATCACCGTGTCAAGAATACGCTGGCGCTGGTCGACAGCGTGATCGCGCTCAGCATCCGCGCCGATTCGGCGCTGGCCGCGTTCGGCGAGGTGCTGCGCGGCCGCATTGCCGCGCTGACCCGCAGCCACGCGCTGGCGCTGGATCGCGGCCGCGAGGCGATCGCGCTCGATGAGCTGGTCTGCGCCGAACTGGCGCCGCTGCAAGGCGACCGTGTCACGGTCGACGGTCCTGGCGTGCCGCTTCCGCCGGGCGTCGCGCTGTATCTGTCGATGGGGCTGCACGAGCTCGTCACCAACGCGGTGAAATACGGCGCGCTGTCGAACGATGCAGGAGGGGTGACGCTGAGCTGGACCCATGCCGACGGACGGCTCAAGCTGTCCTGGGAGGAGAACGGCGGGCCGCAGGTCTCCCCACCTGCGAGCAACGGCTTCGGCTCGCTGCTGTTCGAGCGCATTCTCGGCGCGGCCCTGAAAGGCGAGGTCACGCGCGACTTCGCGCCGGATGGGCTCAGGGTCTCGTTCGACCTGCCGCTCGCGCCATGACGGAATTCAGCCGCGCTGGCCGCGCCGGCGCACCTGCGTGATCTCGGCCAGAATCGACATCGCGATCTCCTCCGGCGTGATGGCGCCGAGATCGAGGCCAGCCGGTGCCTTGACCTTGTCGAGCAGCGCGGCGTCGATGCCGGCCCTGATCAGCTTGTCGCGCAGGCTGTCCATCTTGCGGCGACTGCCGACGAAGGCATGGTAGGCCGCATCGCAGGCGAGCGCGGCGCGCAAGGCCGCCTCGTCGCCCTTGCCTTGCGTCGACACCACGACGAAGCGGCTGCTCCCGGCCGGTTGATCCAGCGCGAAGCCATCGATCAGCACATCGGCCTCCGGTGTCGTGACGAGATCGGACGCCGGCGCCGCCAGCGTCACGTGATAGCCGAGCGGCCGCGCCTGCGCCGCGAGCGCGATCGCGACCGGGCTCGCGCCGAGGATGACCAGCGCGGGATGCGGCAGCACCGGCTCGACGAAGATGTCCATGGTGCCCTTGCTCGGGCACATGTTGGCGGCGAAGCGCACGCCCTCCCTGGTTTCGCCCGGCTTGACGCCGAGCTCGGCGAGCAGGTTCTCAGGCTGCACCGAGACCATGCGCGGGATGCCGTCGGCGAGCGCCTCGCGCGCCGCCTTCAGCACCGCGCCGCGGGCGCAGCCGCCGCCGATCCAGCCCGCGACGATGCTGCCGTCGGGGCGGATGATCGCCTTGGCGCCGGCCTTCGCGGCGGTCACCGACACCGTACGGACGACGGTGGCGAGCACGAAGCTCTCGTCGTTGGCTTTCAGTTGCGCGGCGAGATCGAGCAGTTCGGGAGCAGCGGTCATGACTGCCTCCTCTGCGGACTGTCGGAAGCACACTGCTTCGACAGAGAAGGTATGTTCCCTCCCCCCTTGTGGGGGAGGGCTAGGGAGGGGGGCGTCTTGCACCGATGTCGGGGTACCCCCCTCCCCAGCCCTCCCCCACAAGGGGGGAGGGAGCGCACCACCGATGCTGCGACAGCGCGCCTTGAGCTCACAACGATGCCGCGCATCCGCATCCTCACAACCTCGCCAAATAAGGCTCCAGCGCCGCGAGCGAGCTCAACGTATGCGCGGGCGCGTAGAGATCGACGAAGGGCAGCGCGGCCTTGATGCCGCGCGCTTCCGGCGCATAGCCGTCCCAGCCGAGCATCGGATTGAGCCAGACGATGCGGCGGCAGCGGCGCGACAGCTGCGCCATCTCGCGGCCGAGCAAGGCTGGGTCACCGGTGTCGTAGCCGTCGGAGACGATCATCACGCAGGTCCGCGAATGAATGACGCGCGGCGCGTGCCAGCGATTGAAGGTCTGCAGGCTCTCGCCGATCCGCGTCCCGCCGCCGGCGCCCTGCGCCATCATCGAGAGACGGTCGAGCGCCCGCGCGGCATCCTTCTCCTTCATCGCATCCGAGACATAGGCAAGCCGGGTGTGAAACAGGAACGCTTCGGCCTCATGAAAGGCGTCGAGCACACCGTGGATGAAGCGCAGGAACACCGCGGTGTAGGAGCTCATCGAGCCGGAGGCGTCGAGCAGCACCACCAGCCGCAGCGGCTTGTGCTTGCGTCGCCGGTGCACCAGCGCAATCGGCACACCGCCATGGCTGATGTTGCGGTGGATGGTGCGGCGCAGGTCGAGCCGCTCGCCCTTGCGCCGCAACTGATCGCGGCGCGTCAGCCGTGTCCGCATCGCCCGGGCGAGCCGCGCCGCAGCCTCGTGCGCCAGCGCGACCTGGTCAGGATCTGCGAGCTTGCGGAAGTCGGTATCGCTGATGGACTCCACGCGCGATGCCCCTTCGCGCAGGCCCTCGCCGCCCGCGTCGCGTGGGGTTTCGTCAGAGGGAATCTGATCGGTCGCGCCGTGAGGCTCCGGCTGACCGGCATTCGCATCCTGCAGACTCTTCAGGGACGGGCTGTTCGCTCTCGCCGTCGCGCCGGCGACCAGCGAGCGCGAGCGCACGCGCTTGCCGAGCCAGAACGCGTCGAACAGGCCGTCGAAGCGATCCCACTCGCTCTTGCGCGCCGAAAACAGGTGCTTGAAGGCGGAGCGCAACAGGCCGGGCCTGTCGGCATAGCCCGCACTCATCACGGCCGCCGCATCCTGCCCCTCCGACAGGCCGACCGCAAAGCCGTTGTCGCGCAGCGTCTTGAGAAATGCACCGAGGCGTCCCGCGACCAGCCGCGCGACCGCGTTCATGTCCTCGTGGTCGGGCGTGGTGCCACAGCAGCTCATGCGACCTTCCCCAGCAGCCGCGCCGTGACCTCGCGCGTGATCCGCGCGCGGTCCTCATGGGTCTTGAGCAGGCACATCAAGGTGTCATGCACCATCTCCGGCTGGTCCTTGAGATCGCGCACGTCGAGCCCGACCAGTGCCGCCGCCCAGTCCAGCGTCTCGGCGACGCCGGGCACCTTGCGCAGTTCCTCCTTGCGCAAGGAGTCGATGAGGCGCGCGATCTGCAGGGCCAGTTGCGCCGAGGCGCCGTCGATCCGCGCCAGGATGATGCGCGCCTCGCGATCGACGTCGGGATAGTCGACGTAGTGATAGAGGCAGCGCCGGCGCAGCGCGTCGGACAATTCGCGGGTGCCGTTGGAGGTCAGCACCACGTGCGGGATGCTGATTGCTTTGATGGTGCCGAGCTCCGGAATCGAGACTTGGAAGTCCGACAGGAGCTCCAGCAGGAACGCCTCGAATTCGTCGTCGGCGCGGTCGATCTCATCGATCAGCAGCACCGGCGGCGTGGCGCGGCGGATCGCCGCAAGCAGCGGCCGCTCCAGCAGATATTTCTCGGAGAAGATCTGGTCCTCGATGGTGTCCGGCTGGCCGCGATGCGCCTCGATCGCGAGCAGCTGGCGCTGGTAGTTCCACTCGTAGAGCGCGGAGCTCTGATCGAGGCCTTCATAGCATTGCAGACGGATCAGCTCGCTGCCGTGCACGCAGGCGAGCGCCTTGGCGACCTCTGTCTTGCCGACGCCGGCCTCGCCTTCCAGCAGCAGCGGCCGCCTGAGGAGCTGCATCAGAGCGATCGCGGTCGCCAGTTCGCCGTCGGCGATATAGCCGCAAGCGGAGAGCGATTGCGCGATGTCGTCGCGGGCTTTCATCAGCGTTTGATTCTCGATCTCACCGCGAAGCCAGTACGCTCCCTCCCCCCCTTGTGGGGGAGGGCTAGGGTGGGGGGTAGCATCAGGCGACACCGCCGCCGGAGACCCCCACCCCCAATCCCTCCCCGCAAGGGGGAGGGGAGCGCACTGCCGATGCCGTTATAGCTCCACTCTCTCCGCGTCATTGCGAACGAAGCGACGTGTCCGCCGAAGCCCGCAGGGGGCGTAGGCGGAAGCAATCCAGGGTGATGGGCGGGACTCTGGATTGCTTCCGCCGTCGCCCTTCGGGCTATGGCGGACAAGTCGTCGCTTCGCTCCTCGCAATGACGAAGGTGCACTTGGATATAGCCTACGCCACCACGCCCAGGTTCTTCGCCGCCTGCCAGTTACGCCAGAAGTCGTGGGGCATCTGGATGTGCGTCGCGCCCAGGAACGAGAACGCGTCATTGACCGCATTGGAGAACGCCGGCACGCCGCCGACATTGGGGCTTTCGCCGACGCCCTTGGCGCCGATCGGATGGTGCGGCGAAGGCGTCACCGTGAAGTCGGTCTCCCAATGCGGCGTCTCCACCGCGGTCGGCATGAAGAAGTCCATGAACGAGCCGGTGACGACATTGCCCTCGGCGTCGTAGCGGATCTCCTGGCCCATCGCGATGGCGAAGGCTTCGGTGAGGCCGCCATGGATCTGGCCCTCGATGATCATCGGGTTGATGCGGGTGCCGCAATCATCCAGCGCATAGAAGCGTCGGACCTTGTACACGCCCGTATCCACATCGATGTCCATCACGCAGAGATAGGCGCCGAATGGATAGGTCATGTTGGGCGGATCGTAATAGCTCACCGCCTCCAGCCCCGGCTCCATGCCGGGCGGCACCGAGTTGTAGGCCGCCCAGCAGATGTCCTTCATCGACATCACCTTCTCGGGCAGGCCCTTGACCCGGAAGCCGTCGATGTCCCATTCGAGATCGTCTTCATGGACCTCGAGCTTGTAGGCCGCGATCATCTGCGCCTTGGCCTTGATCTTGCGCGCGGCCATCGCGATGGCCGCGCCTGCCACCGGCGTCGAGCGCGAGCCGTAGGTGCCCAAGCCATAAGGCGCGGTGTCGGTGTTGCCCTCCTCGACCATGATGTTGTCGGCGGGAATGCCGATCTCGCTGGCGATGATCTGCGCCCAGGTGGTCTCGTGTCCCTGGCCCTGGCTCTTGGTGCCCATCCGCGCGATGCCGGCGCCGGTCGGGTGCAGCCGGATCTCGCAGGAATCGAACATCGCGATGCCCAGGATGTCGCAGTTCTTCGACGGACCGGCGCCGACGATCTCGGTGAAGAAGGAGACGCCGATGCCCATGATCTCACGGGTCTCGCCGCGCTTGAACGCCGCGCGCTTCTCGGCCTGCTCCTTGCGCAGGCCTGCGTAGTCCACCGCTTCCATCATCTTGCGCATGGCGGTGTGGTAGTCGCCGGAATCGTACTCCCAGCCGAGCGCCGAGTGATAGGGAAACTGCTCCGGCTTGACGAAATTCTTCAGGCGCAGCTCCGCCGGGTCCATGCCGAGCTTCTGCGCGAGAATGTCCATGCCGCGCTCGATGCAATAGGCCGCCTCGGTGACGCGGAACGAGCAGCGATAGGCGACGCCGCCCGGCGCCTTGTTGGTGTAGACGCCGTCGACGGAGAGATGCGCGACCGGGAAGTCATAGGAGCCGGTGACGATGTTGAAGAAGCCGGCGGGCCATTTCGACGGGTCGGCGCAGGCGTCGAAGCCGCCGTGGTCGGCGAGCACGTGGACGCGCAGGCCGGTGACCTTGCCGTCCTTGGTCGCCGCGATCTCCGTGGTCATGTGGTAGTCGCGGGCGAAGGCAGTCGCGGTCAGGTTCTCGATGCGGTCCTCGACCCATTTCACCGGCTTGCCGGTGACGATCGAGGCCACCGCCGCGCAGATATAGCCGGGATAGGCGCCGACCTTATTGCCGAAGCCGCCGCCGATGTCCGGCGCGATGACGTGGATCTTCTGCTCCGGGATCTTGGCGATCAGCGACACCACGGTGCGGATGACATGCGGCGCCTGGAAGGTACCCCAGATCGTCAGCTCGCCCTTGATCTTGTCGAACGCGCAGACGCACTGGCAGGTCTCGAGCGGCGACGGATGGGTGCGGTGATACGAGATCATCTCCTTGATGGTGACGTCGGCCTTCTTGAACGCGGCGTCGGTGAGCTCCTTGTCGCCGACGCTCCATTCGAAAATGTGGTTGTGATGCTTGCGTGGGCCGTGTGCGCCGGAGGTCTTGCCGGCAAGGTCCTCGCGCAGCACCGGCGCGTCCGGGTCCATCGCCTTGAACGGATCGACCAGCACCGGCAGCGGCTCGTATTCGACGACCACCTTGGAGACGCCGTCATCGGCGGCATAGCGGTCGGTCGCGACGACGAAGGCGACCTCCTGGTTCTGGAACAGCACCTTGCCGTCGGCGAGCACCATCTGCACGTCGCCGGCCAAGGTCGGCATCCAGGCGAGGTTGACGGTCTTCAGGGTCTCGGCGGTGATCACCGCGAGCACGCCGGGCACCTTCAGCGCCTCCTCGGTGTGGATCGCCTTCACCCGCGCATGCGCATGCGGCGAGCGCACGAAGTCGCCGTGCAGCATGCCCGGCAGCTTGACGTCGTCGACGTAGTTGCCCTTGCCCTGGGTAAAGCGGATGTCCTCGACGCGCTTGCGCCGGCAGCCCATGCCTTCGAGCGCGGCTTCGCGTTGTTCCCGCGTGGGAGTCAGGTCGTTCATTCCGCGGCCTCCTGGAATTCCACGCCGTTGATCTTGGCGGCGGCGTATTGGATCGCCTTGACGATGTTCTGGTAGCCGGTGCAGCGGCAGATGTTGCCGGAGATGCCAGCGCGGATTTCCGCCTCCGTCGGCGACGGATTCTCCTGCAGCAGCCGATGCGCGCGGATGATCATGCCGGGCGTGCAGAAGCCGCATTGCAGGCCGTGCATCATGCGGAAGCCTTCCTGCAGCGGCGACAGCGTGCCGTCGGCGTTGGCCATGCCCTCGATCGTGGTGATCTCGCAGCCGTTGGCCTGCACCGCGAGCATGGTGCAGCTCTTCACGCTCATGCCGTCGATGTCGATGGTGCAGGCCCCGCAATGGCTTGTCTCGCAGCCGATATGGGTGCCGGTGAGCTGCGCCTGCTCGCGCAGGAAATGAACCAGCAAGGTGCGCGGCTCGGCGAGGCCTTCGACCTCGCTGCCGTTCACCTTCATCGTGATATGGGTTTTGGGCATTTGGTGCTCCCTTGAAATTTGTTTGAGCTTTGGCCCGGCTATCAGCCTCCCGGGCGGTGAGCTCCCCTCCCCCTTGCGGGGAGGGGTCGGGGGTGGGGGTCCACGGCGGCAGTCTCGCTTGGGGCTACCCCCCCCCTCCCCGCCCCTCCCTCACAAGGGGGGAGGGAGATGAGAGGACGTGCCGGGGGCGAGAAGGCACCGCATGCGGGCCCGCGGTGTCAGCACACCCTGCTACTTCGCCCTCGCCGCCGCGCGCTGCAGGGCGCGCATCACCATGATGCCGCCGACATGGATGCGGTACTCGGCCGGGCCGCGCGCATCGGACGCCGGCTGCATGATCGCGCGCGCCGCCGTCGCGGCGGCCTTCAGCGCGGCATCGTCGAGCGCCGTGCCGATCACGGCGTTGGCCGCGTCGGTCGCGAGCAGCGGCGTCTCGTGCAGATTGGTGAGTGCGATCACACAGCTCGCCACCTTGCCGCCGGCCATGGTCAGCACGACGGCCGCCGCGGCGGTCGCGTAGTCGCCGACCTTGCGCTTCAGCTTCTCATAGGCGTAGCCGTGTCCCGCAGGCGGAACGGGAATGCTCATCCCGGTGAGGATCTCGCCCGGCTCCAGCGCGGTGAAATAGGCGCCCTGGTAGAATTCCCGCGCCGCGACCTCACGGGCGCCGTTCGGCCCCTCCAGACGGTAGCTTGCATCGAGCGCCAGCATCAGCGCCGGCATGTCGTTGCCGGGATCGCCATTGGCGACGTTGCCGCCGAGCGTGCCGCGGTAGCGCACCTGCGGATCGGCGATCAAAAGCGCCGTTTCGTGCAGGATCGGCAGGCTGGCTCCGATCTCGGTCGAGGCCAGCAGGTCGGCCTGCGTGGTCATCGCGCCGATGACGATGCGGTCGCCATCGCGGCGGATGCCCTTGAGCCCGGCGATGCCGTGCAGATCGATCAGATGCGCCGGGGTCGCCAGTCGCAGCTTCATCATCGGCAGCAGGCTGTGGCCGCCGGCGAGCGGTCGCGCGTCATCGCCGAGGTCGGCGAGCAGCTTGATCGCATCGCTGACGCTCGCCGGCCGGTGATAGTCGAACGGGCCAGGAATCATGACATTTCCTCTCCTGTGCTGGCCTGCCTTATCGGCAAGGCCGTCGCGTTGTTGCGGCGGGCGTTCGTGCTGCGAGAGCGAAGTGCGAACGCGGACGCATCGCGGATTGGCGCGGAGCGTCGATCGGGATCGCTGGCCGCGCAACGAAGCCGGCACGGAGAGCGGCGAAATCGCACGAATTGCGGCTGGTCGCGCACGAATTGCGTCAGCGAGGGCGACCCAATCGCGCGAGTGAAGGCGTGAGCGGCCGCGCAAGACGCGCGCGCGGTGTTGCATGCGTTGGGGAGAATGGCGGCGCTCTGTTGCAGCAGCGAAACGAACGCTGAACTCAGGCCGGCCGCCGCAGCCCGAGCCGCGCCTTGACCTCCGCGACCTTGGCGCGGCTCACCGGCACGCGCGGCTTCGAGGGGCCATCGAGCTCGATGATCGCGCCCTCGCCTTCCCGACCGACGTAGATCACATGCTCGATCGCGACGATGTGGCTGCGGTGCACGCGGATGAAGCGGCCGGGATCGAGCTGCGCCTCAGCCTCGGAGATCGACCATGGGCACATCCGCTCGCGGGTGCCGTCGTGGATCCGCGTGTAGTGCGCATCGGCGCGCACGCTGCGCACGTCCCCGGCATCGATGAAATGGGTGCCGTTGGCGCCCTCCAGCGGCAATCGCGCCGCGGTCGCGCGCGGCGGCTGGCCGATGCCCCCCAGCGGCGCCGCCGTCGCCCGGCTCATGGCGGCGACCTCGACCACCGGCTCGGCCGCCGTCGCGGCCGGCTCCGGCGCCAATTGCGGCGCAGCCTCGGCAACGGCCGGCATCGGCTGCGATTGACGGCGCGGGTCCGGCACCAGCGACAGCAAAAATCCGGCGGCGATGACGAAGCACAGCACGGCGACGACGATCGCGAGCGCTTGCGGCGACGCAGCAAGTCCCGGTGCGGCGTGGTGGTGTCCCTCGCCCATCGGCACGACATGCATTCCCAGCATCGCCGTGTAATGCATGCCGGACACGGCGATGCCGAACGCAACCGCGCTGATGGCGAGCCGTAGCCCGTCCTGCCGCGCCAGGAAGATGCGCAGGCCGCCATAGGCGGCGCCGATCGCAATCGCCACCGACAGCGCCACCAGCGCCGGATCATGCGTCAACCCGAATGAGCCGGACAGGCCGTGCATGCCGACATAATGCATGCTGGCGATGCCGGCGCCGAGCAGCAGCGCGGAAGGGACGACGCGCCGGGGGGAGGGATCGCCGATGCTGACGAAGAACAGCGAGATGCCGATCACGAGCGCGCAGATCAGGAACGAGATGATGGTCGGCAGCACCAGATAGACGGCATCAGGCGGCAGTGGCGCCGCCATCATGCCCACGAAATGCATGGTCCAGATGCCCACAGCCAGAATGCCGGCGGCGCCGGACAGCAGCACGCGCGCATTCTCTCCCGGCCCGCTGCGGATGCGCGCGGTGAGACTGAAACCGGTATAGCCACCCAGGCTCGCGATCACGACCGAGAGCGCGACGAGATAAGGATCGTATCCTTCGATCATCCTTGTCGGCCGCCCGTCGCCACGGGCCAGCCTCCTCCCAAGGGAGATTTTACAGGGGTGGCGAGGAAATTGACAACACAAGGCGGGGAGCGTGAGGGGGCGTGTTGTCGCTGGGGGACAAGCGAGGGCGGCAAGCTTGATTGGCGTGGCGCCAGACGTTGGATTCGATCTGGAGCGGCGAACGCGGTGAGTTCCCCTCCCCCTTGCGGGGAGGGGTTGGGGGTGGGGGTCCCCGAGTCGTACCTTAGCTGATGACCAATCGAATTCTGCGGAGCACGACGGCAACGACTCGCATCATTGAGTCCGTCCTAGATGGGTAAATACAACGGTGCGCATCACCAAGTTCAGCGCCCGGAGACCCCCACCCCCAACCCCTCCCCGCAAGGGGGAGGGGAGCAGGCCGCCGTCGCGGTGAGACCTCGGCTCCCGACACTGAAGCATGTGTGGCCGGCCGTGACCGGCCACACACCGTCCGCCTCAGATAATCCCCGCCGCGACCTGGCTGCGCAGCCGCTCCAGGCTCAGCAGCGTCTCGGCGCAGGCGGTCGCCACCTCGATGCCCTTGATCGCAAAATGTTTGCGGAAGAACTCGAAATGCGCCTGCGTCTCGTGGAATTGCTGCGGCGTCAGCACCGCGGAGAACACTGGCACCTCGGTGCGCAATTGCACGTCCATCAGCGCCTTGATGACGGTGTCGGCGACGAATTCGTGGCGGTAGATGCCGCCGTCGACGACGAGGCCGGCCGCGACGATCGCGGTATAGCGCCGCGTCTTGGCCAGGAGCTGCGCATGCAGCGGGATCTCGAACGAGCCCGGCACCTCGAAGATGTCGACCCGATCGCGCGGGATGTGGCGCGCCTCGATCTCGTCGAGGAAGGCCAGACGGCATTCGGCGACGACGTCGCGATGCCAGGCCGATTGCACGAAGGCGACGCGCTGCGGCTTGCTGAAGCGCGGATGCGACGGCGCCGGTGGCGACTCGTCGGGCGGTGACGCGACCGGCGTATCCGCCGGCGGCGACGTTCCTGCGGTGATGGTGTCGGTGGGCGTATCAGTAGGCGCGTCTTGCAACATCTGATTCATGGTTGTCCTCGTCAGAGACCAGAATCAGGGCACACGGAACGACGACGCCCCCACGCTGGATTGCGCGGGGTGCCGGGACCCGTTCTCTTTCATCCGGACTGTGACCGTCGGCTTCGGAATCGCACCGAATCTGCTGACCCTTCTCTGCGCGACACGTTCCGGAGAACAGAATTCTCCAGACCGTGCCTTGCCGAGAAGGCGCTCGCGGGCTCGCGCTCGACCGAGAACGCTTACCGCCGGTGGGGAATTTCGCCCCGCCCTGAGAACATCGGCCGCCCGGATGGACGGCCTGAATGAACTATGCAGGCGGTCGGCGGCTGCGGCAAGGCCTCACGCCCGCGGTCCGCGACGGGCGGCCATGCAGACGCTCACGGCCGTTCCTGCGGCCAAATCACCTCAGACCGAGCGGCTGCGGCGTGTCCGATTCCGTTTTGTTCTCGTTCGCCGATGATTCCACAGGCCGGACAGGAGTTGTGGACGAAGCGGTGTTTGGCTGTGGACGGACTCGCCCCCCCGTTGCGCAGATTCCGCAAATCACATCAGTTTGTCCTCGCACGCCTCGGGGTACCTCCGGGACTGCAAGCCGGGTCGCGAAGCGCCAAGAGGGCGTGGGCCGGGTCGCCGCGTATGTACCAACGAGATCAAGAAGACGAGGTCGAGACGGCATGTCCCTGCTCGAAAGCACTATCGATTCCGCAGATCATCCGCTGAGCGTGGTCGAGACAATTGCGGCCGACAATAATTGGATGTTCGAGCGCTCCGGCGAGGACGAGATCACGATCGCCTCCAAGGGCCAGTGGACCGACTATCAGCTTTCCTTCACCTGGATGGCGGAGATCGAGGCGCTGCATCTGGCCTGTGCCTTCGACATGAAGATTCCCGAGGCGCGCCGCGCCGAGGTGCAGCGGCTGATCGCCGCGATCAACGAGCAGCTCTGGCTCGGCCATTTCGACATCTGGACCCACACCGGCATGGTGATGCACCGCCAGGCCCTGGTGCTGCCCGGCGGGATCACCGCGTCGGGACTGCAATGCGAGAGCATGCTGGCGGGCGCCATCCACGCCTGCGAGCGCTATTTCCCGGCCTTCCAGTTCGTGGTCTGGGCCGGCAAGTCGACCCAGGAGGCCATGGCGGCGGCGCTGTTCGATACAGAGGGCGAGGCGTAAGCCGCCGCCGCTCCATCACACGCGGTGTCGTCCCTGCGCACGCAGGGACCCATACCGCGTGATGTCCGTGTGGCGCGCGACGCTTGTCGCTCTGCCCCTGCTCCACTAGAACCGCCGGTGGTTATGGGTCCCTGCTTTCGCAGGGACGACAGCGGAGTGCGTCGTGACATCAGCGGACAACAACCTGCTTCATCAGCTCACCGGCACCATCGTGCTGGCCGGCGCCGGCAAGATGGGCGGGGCGATGCTGACCGGGTGGTTGGCCGGCGGCCTTGATCCCGCGCGCGTGGTCGTGATCGAGCCGATGCCGTCGGCCGAGATCACGGCGCTAAAGGCCCAAGGCGTCCGCCTCAATCCGACGGCGACTGCGCCGGCCGAGGTCGTCATCGTTGCCGTCAAGCCGCAGATGTTCCCCGACGCCGGCCCCGCCTTGAAGCCGTGGGTCGGCGACGCGACGCTGGTGCTGTCGATCATGGCGGGGACGACGATCGCCGGCTTGCAGCAAACGATCGGCGGCGCGGTCGTGCGCGCGATGCCGAATACGCCCGCCGCGATCGGCCGCGGCATCACCGTGGCCGTGCCGGCCGGCAACGTCAGCGCCGCGCAGCGCGGGCTGACGGACGCGCTGCTGCGTGCCACCGGCGCAGTGGAATGGGTCGACGAGGAGGCGCTGATGGACGCGGTGACTGCCGTGTCCGGCTCGGGGCCCGCCTATGTGTTCCTGCTCGCCGAGGAGCTCGCCCGCGCCGGCGTCGCCGCCGGCCTGCCCGAGTCCCTGGCGACGAAGCTCGCGCGCCACACCGTGTCGGGCGCCGGCGAGCTGCTGCGCCAATCGGACCTGCCGTCCGCCACCCTGCGCCAGAACGTCACCTCGCCGGGCGGCACCACCGCCGCGGCGCTGTCGGTGCTGATGGGAGCCGACGGCTTCCAGCCGCTGCTGACCAAGGCGGTCGCCGCGGCCACGGCGCGTTCGAAAGAGCTCGCGAAGTAGACAACCGCGAGCTGACAGCTCAGCGCGACGGCGTCGGCGGCCCGCCATGCTGCTGGCGCCATTGCAGGAACTGGCGGAACAGGGCGCTGCGCTCAGCCGGATCGTTCGACAGCTGTCCCCCGCTCTGGCGCACGAAGCTCTCGAACTGGGTCTGGCGCACGTCGGCGACCTGCGGCCGCGGCACCATGTTGTGCGCCAGCAGCCACTCTTCCGCGGCCTTGAACCGCTTCCAGTTCGGGATGGCGGCGACGATGCTCGACTCCCGCCATTTCGGATGCCGCGGCGGCTTCATGAACTCGTCGTAGTTCGCGAAGAACGCCTCGACGAAGCGCGCCACCTTTCGGTAGCGCTCGGTATTCTCCGGCCAATTGTAGCTGACGAGCAGCATGCCGATCGCCACCGTCTCGATCGTCTCGCCGGGGTTGAGCAGGTTCGGATATTCCTCGGAGGACAATGTCGTCGGCAGATAGAGGTCCTGCAGCCGGCGGTCGTAGGGGATCGTCACCAAGTGCAGCGCGCGGTTGTCGTTCCTGATGTTGCGGGCGAGCTGGAACACCTTGCCGGTAGAGACGATGTAGGCGTCGGCGTCGCCATCGATCAGCTTCTGGATCGATTTGGCGTCATCGGTCGCGTAGTCGAATGACGCTGTCAGGCCCAGCCGGTTGAAGATCACGCGCGCGGAATAGAAGCCGACATCGGTCGGCGCGATGACGCGCTTGCCGTTGAGATCGAAGATCGAGCGGATCGAGGAGCGCGCGATGACATGGATCTCGTTGTGATAGAGCCGCGCGATGTAGCGGAGCTGCGAGGTGATGTCGGGAATGCCGTATTGCAGGCGATAGAATTCGGGCACGTCGGCGGCGACCGCGCCCATGTCGATGCTCTTCAGGAACAGAATATCCGAGACGTTGCGCACCGGTCCCTTGCCGAGCACCGGCAGCACGCGGACGTTGGTCTGATCATCGAGCACGCGCGCCATGTCCGAGCCGAACACGGAGGTGGCGCCGCCGGCCGGCGCGGTGATGATGGTGACGGTGCCGTCGTTGACGTCGGTCGGGTTGGGCAGCCGCCACACGTCCGGCCCGCTACCGGGCGCGGGCGACAGCGACGCCGGCAGGCCGGCGGGACGTGGCGGCGCGGGGATCACGGGCGCACCGTTCGGCCGGGCGGCCGGGGCGACGGGCACGATGATGGAGCGGGTCGCTGCCGGGCGCGGCGGCTGCGGCGGTTGTTGTTGCAGCTGCGGCCAGGCCTGCGCCGATGCCTGGCTCAGCATGAGTCCGGCTGCGAGCGCGGCGAGCGCGACTTGCGAAGCTGCCTTCGTAACGATGGACATAGCGCAACGGCCTCCTGCACCATCGCGATGCCGCCGCAGCGTTCTCGACCCGTTCGGAGCATTCACCTCGAGGCCTGCCTACGTCAGGCATGCGACGGGCGACCGCGGCCTCGGCTGAGACCTCGCGACAACCAACCTCGCGATGCGGAGCGCGCCCGAGGCCAAATGGCCGCGATCGGCTCCGATCGAGTTCCATAGTTGCGTGACGTGATTCGATCGATTTGCGGCGGCCGCCGGGATTTTGTATGACGACGTGCATATAAGCCGGATATTGGACTCCGGCTGTGGCTCTCGTGCAACGCCTCTTGTTTCAGGCTGCCAGCCGGTGTTGCCGTCGTGCCAGGATCAGCAGCGTCACGACGATGGCCAGGTTCAGGCCATTCCACGCGATGCCGTTGGCGAAGGCCGCCGAATAGGACCCCGTGGCGTCGAAGATGACGCCCGAGACCCAGCCGCCGAACGACATGCCGAACACCGAGGCGAAGATGATGATGCCGACCCGGGTGGCGGCCTCGCGCGCCGGCATCGCCTCACGCACGATGATCGCATAGCTCGGTACGATGCCGCCCTGGAACAGGCCGAACATGCCCGAGATCAGATAGAGCGACGTCAGGCCGTCGAAGAACAGATAGAACAGCAGCGCAAAACCCTGCGCCAGCGAGCCGATCAGCAAGGTCCTGACGCCGCCGATGCGATCGGCGAGAAAGCCGGAGCCGATCCGGCTGACGATGCCGAGCGCCATCATCAAGGACAGCATCTGCGCGCCGATGGCGACGCCGTAGCCGAGATCGCCGCAATAGGCGACGATGTGCACCTGCGGCATCGCCATCGCCACGCAGCAGGCGATCGCGGCGACGCTGAGCAGCACCGTCAGCGCATTGGTGGAGATCGGCAGCTCCAGTTGCGGCGGCGCCGCGCTGGCATGATTCTGCGCGCCGGCGCCATCCATGCGGGCGCGCAACACCAGGAGCAGCGCGCTCATCGTCACCGCGCAGAACACACCGAGCGCGACATGGCTGGCGCGCCAGCCGATCTGCTGCACGCCCCAATTCACCAGCGGCGGCCATACCGTGCCGGCGACGTAGTTGCCGGAGGCGACGATGGTGACGGCGAGGCCACGATAGCGCACGAACCAGTGCGACGCCTCCGCCATCAGCGGCGCGAAGGTGACGGACGAGCCGAGTCCGACGAGGAAGTACACTGCCTGAAACTGCCACAGCGTCACCGAGGCGCCGGCGAGCAGATAGGCCGCGGCCGTCGTCGCGATGCTGAGCGCCATTGCGGTGACGATGCCGAAGCGGTCGGTGATCCGGCCGACGATGACGCCGCCGAGGCCGAAGCCGAACATCGTCAGCGTGTAGGCCAGCGAGACCGCGCCGCGGCTGGCAGCGAACTCGGCCTGCACGACCGGCAGAACGACGACGACGGTCCACATCCCCGCGCCGCCGATGGAACCGATGACGAGCGCAAGCGCCAGCCGCGCCCAGGCCTGGCGCGAGTCCGGAATGAAATGAGGCGCTTGCTCGAATCTTGTATTGGGTCCGTGCACGATTTCAGCAACTTCGTTGCCGCACCGCATCAGGTCAAGCCACATTGCTGCGGCAATGGGCATGCAGAAGCAGCGCAACAGGAGGGATCTGCACGATCACGGTTCGGCCCTCTTGGCGGCGCAACGCTTTATCATTAGGTTGCGCGCCGGATTGGAGTGATTGGCCGCGCATGTCGTTGGGACTGACACGGAAGATGCTGATGGTGGCAGGACGGCTGCTCGTCCTTGCTTACCTCGTCTGCGTGGTCAGCCCCGGCGTGGCGCTCGCGCTCGGCGCGGGGGCGGCGCCCTGTCTCGACGAGACCGTCGTTGGCGCTGTGGTCTCGCCTCATGATGCGGCTCGCCACGAGATGGTCATGACGGCGATGCCACAGACAATTGCGGCGCACGTCCATCATCATGCTCACCCTGTCGCAGACGCCGGGATGCACGCTCCAGCTTCCGCACCGTCGCACCACGATCATGGCAAGATGCCGGGCCCGTGCTGCGCCATGATGTGCGCCGTGGGCCTGGCCGCCACGCTGCCGGCAGTCGCCCTCCCCGCCCGCCTCGCTGCCACCGGCGTCGTTGCGCGCGACGAAGGCCTGCCCGGCCGCACGCCGCCGCGCCTGTACCGTCCCCCCATCGTCCTGGCCTGAGCGAACGACCCCGGCTTCGCGCGCAAATGACGCGCGGCCGCTCGCGTTTCATCAGACCAAGGATACCTCATGTTGTCGCAATCCAGGGCGACGCCCGCTGCCGCATGTCCGGCGCGGCGCAGCCTGCCATTCTCCGTCGTCGCCGGCGCATTGACGCTGCTTGCCGCGACGAGCCTCGCCGCCTGCCAGCCGCGCACGGTCGCGTTAGCAGGGGCTGATCCGGCCGATCCGGCGGCGAACGCTGCGCCCGTGCGCATGTCGGGCGTCGTCGGACCCTACACGCCGCTGCGCCCGGCCGCGCCGGCCGCATGGGGCCAGCGCACCGACCCCGGCGCACCGCGCCCTGAGCCGAGCCGCTAAGGAGCGCCACATGCAGGGGACCATCAGGCTCGCGGCGCTCGCCGCAGCACTTGCGCTCGCAGGCTGCGCCTCGTTCTCGCCGGACGGCGGCATGAGCGCCGTCGCGGACATCACCGGCCACACCACCGGCAAGGAGGTCGCCTCGGTGAGAGGCGATGACGATGCTGAGCGCGTCCGCGCTGCGACGCGCCGGCTGCTCGCCCGGCCCTTGTCGGCCGATGCCGCCGTGCAGGTCGCGCTGTTCAACAACAAGGGCCTGCAGGCCGCCTACAACGCCCTCGCGCTCAGCGAGGCGGACATGGTGGAGGCCAGCCTGCCGCCCAACCCGACCTTCTCCCTCATGCGCATCAGCGGCGACGGCGCGCTGGAGGCCGAGCGTCAGGTCGCCGGCGACATCCTGGCGCTCGCCACCTTGCCGCTGCGCTCGGAGATCGCGCGCGAGCGGTTTCGCCAGGTACAATTGAAGGCCGCGCTGGCGACACTGCGGCTCGCCGCCGAGGTCCGCCGCGCGCATGTGCGCGCCGTCGCCGCCAACGAGCTGGTGGCCCTGCTCGTCGAGGCGCAATCGGCCGCGGGGGCGACCGCGAAGCTCGCCTCGAAGCTCGGCGAGACCGGCGCGCTCAACCGGCTCGATCAGGCGCGCGAGCAGGTGTTCTATGCCGAGACCACGGCCGAGCTCGCCACCGCCCGCCGTGCCGCAGGAAGCGCCCGCGAGCGGCTGATCCGTCTGATGGGCCTGTGGGGCGACGATCTGAATTTCCGTCTGCCCGATCGGTTGCCGGCGCTGCCGCGCCGCCCGCTGAGCCAGCCCTTCGTCGAGGCCGATGCCGTCGGCCATCGCATCGATCTGCAGGTCGCCCGCCTCGAGCTCACGGCGCTCGCCACCTCGCTGCAGCTCAGCGAGGCGACGCGCTTCGTCACGTTGCTCGATCTCGCCGGCCTCGACCGCAAGACCGTCGAGCCCGACGGCCGCGTCATCCGCGAACGCGGCTACGACGTGCAGTTCCAGATCCCGATCTTCGACGGCGGCGAGGTCCGCGTGCGGCAGGCGGCCGAGACCTACAACATCGCCTTCAACCGCCTGACCGAGCGCGCCGTCACCGTCCGCTCCGAGGCGCGCGACGCCTATCGCAGCTACCGCGCGGCCTTCGACATCGCCGGCCATTACGCACGCGAGGTGCTGCCGCTGCGCCGGATCATCAGCGAGGAGATGCAGCTGCGCTATTCCAGCATGCAGGTCGACATCTTCGCGCTGCTGCTCGAGGCGCGGCAGCGCCTGGCCTCGCGCCGCGCCGCGATCGACGCCGTCAGAGACTTCTTCCTCGCCGAGGCCGAGCTGTCGGCCGCCGTCAACGGCGGAGTCGCGAGCGGCGAAGACAGCGCACAGCAGACCGCGAGCGCGCTCGCGCCAAGCAACGACTGAGAGGAGAGCCAACATGTTGTCCCGCCGAACCCTGCTCGGCTCCGCGGCGCTGGCCGGCGCCTCCGCCGTCTCCGGCCGCGTCCAGGCTGCCTCCATTCCGGAGGCGCCGACCATGGACAAGACCGTGATGCAGCCGCCGCTGCATCCCAGCGCCGGCCCGGACTATCAGCCGGTGGTCACGCTCAACGGCTGGTCGCTGCCGTTCCGCATGAACGGCGACTGGAAGGAATTCCATCTCGTCGCCGAGCCGGTCACACGCGAGTTCGCGCCCGGCATGACCACGCATCTGTGGGGCTACAACGGCCAATCGCCGGGCCCGACCATCGAGGCGGTCGAGGGCGACAGGCTCCGCATCTTCGTCACCAACAGATTGCCGGAATATACCACCGTACATTGGCATGGCGTGATCCTGCCCTGCGGCATGGACGGCGTCGGCGGCCTGACGCAGCCGCACATCAAGCCCGGCAAGACCTTCGTCTACGAGTTCGAGATGAAGCATGCCGGCACCTTCATGTATCACCCGCACGCCGACGAGATGGTGCAGATGGCGATGGGCATGATGGGCATGATCGTCGTGCATCCGCGCGACAACGTGCCGCCGCCGGTCGACCGCGACTTCGTGTTCGTGATGTCGACCTACCGCATCGAGCCCGGCAGCTATCTGCCGAAGGTCAACGAGATGACCGACTTCAACATGTGGACCTGGAATGCGCGGGTGTTTCCCGGCATCGATTCCTTGCCGGTGCGGCTCGGCGATCGCGTCCGCATCCGCATTGGCAATCTCACCATGACCAACCATCCGATCCACCTGCACGGCCACAAGTTCAAGGTGATCGGCACCGACGGCGGCTGGCTTCCCGAAACGGCGCAACTGCCGGAGACCACGACCGACGTGCCGGTCGGCGCGGTGCGCGTGCTCGACTTCACCGCCGACAACCCCGGCGACTGGGCATTCCACTGCCACAAGTCGCATCACACGATGAATGCGATGGGCCACGACATGCGCAACCTGATCGGCGTGCCGCGCAAGGAGTTGGCCGCCGCCGTCGGCAAGCTCGCGCCCGACGGCATGGTGATGGGCAACACCGGCATGGCGATGGGCAACATGGAGATGCCGGCCCCCGACAACACGCTGCCGATGATGACCGGCAGCGGCCAGTTCGGGCCGATCGAGATGGGCGGCATGTTCACGACCGTGAAGGTGCGCGAGGGCCTCGCCCGCGACGACTACCGCGATCCCGGCCCGTATCAGTTCCCCAAGGGCACCGTGGCCTACGAAGTCGCGAGCGCGCCGGAGCCGGTGCGGCGAAGCGAGGGCGCACCGACGCAGTCTCGCACGCAGCGCTGAATTCACCAAGCACCGCATCAACCGACGACCACCATCAGGAGATCTCCATGAAGACTGCATTCGCGATCGGCGCAATGGCGGCGGCCGCTCTGATCGTCGCACCGGCCCGTGGCCATGAGCAGCACGGATCGCGCGGCTATTCCGCCGGTGAGCCGGGTGATCCCAAGCAGCCGTCACGCACCATCGAGGTGCTGCTGAGCGAGATGGAGTTCACGCCGGCGCGCATCGAGGTGAAGCGCGGCGAGCAGATCCGCTTCGTGCTGCGCAACACTGGCAAGGAGGATCACGAGTTCCTGCTCGCCACCAAGGCCGAGAACCTGAAGCACGCCGCGGTCATGAAGAAGCACCCGCATATGGAGCACGACGAGCCCAACGGCGCCCGGCTCGCGCCGAACAAGACCGCCGAGCTGCTGTGGCGGTTCACCAAGCCCGGCACGTTCGAATATTCCTGCCTGATCCCAGATCATCGCGAGTTCGGCATGACCGGCCACGTTGCCGTGAAGTGACGGATGAAGCCGTCTTGACAACGCGTAGGGCGGATCATCGCCGCGTCATCCGCCCTACGCCTCGCCATGAGTTCACCATTAGAAGGAAACACATCATGAAGACGTTCTCTCAGCTCGCGACCGCCGCCGCGTTGGTTCTCGCTCTCGCGACCCCTGCCCTCGCCGCCGAGGCCATCAGCGGCGACGTCAAGAAGGTCGATGAGGCCAACGCCAAGATCACGCTCCACCACGGCCCGGCCAAGAGTCTTGGCATGGACGGGGCCATGACCATGGTCTACCGCGTCAAGGACGCCGCGCTGCTGAAAGGCCTCAAGGCCGGCGACAAGGTGAAGTTCGAGGCGGTCGAGGACGCCTCCGGCTACACGGTGACCAAGATCGAGAAGGGCAAGTAGGCGGCAGCGTTTCGAGCCGTCCCTTTCTCCACCGCCATTCCGGGGCGCGCGCGGCGACGACGTCGCCGGACAGCGCGAGCCCGGAATAACGTGCGGATGGATCAGGCCACGAACCGGCGGCCGGATGGGTTTGCATTCCAAGTTCGGATCGTATGATCGCGGCTCCCTGCGCGGAGCATGTCATGAAAGCCTATCTCGTCCTCGATCTCGCCGTTCACGACTTCGCAGCGTTCAAGGTCTACATCGAACGGATCCCCGCCTTCATCGCGAGGCATGGCGGCCGCTACATCGTCCAGGGCGCAGTGCCCACGCCGGTCGAAGGCGGCTGGACGCCAGAGCGCATCGTGATCCTGGAATTCCCGTCGCGCCAGAACGCCACCGACTTCCTCGGTGATCCCGAGATCCAGGACCTGTTCGCGATCCGTCACCGCGCCACGTCAAGCCGGCTGGTGCTGGTCGACGGCTGCGCGGAGTGAGCGCTGCAATGTTGTGCCGGAAGGCTGTGCCGAGCCAAGGAGGCGCCCTATCGTCGGCGTGACATCCGCAGCTGGCGGATCACGCGGCGCTGATCAGCCCTGCGCGAACTGCCCCGTCGCTCCCTGGGCATTCGCGGGCGCAACAAGTTCCCTCCGTCCTCCCGTTAACCATTTGCTAACCATGGCGCGGGCAAGCTTTGCCGCGTCGCGCTACGCGTGGCCGGCGACCGGACGACCACAGGACATCCTGGGCTTTGCTGCCGCCGGGCATGGCGGCGGCCCGGTTGCCGGCCGCAGCGCTTCGCTGCGGCGTCCGACGCCATGCCGTCCTGTCTGTCCGGAGACCCAAGTCCTTGAGCACCGTCGGTTCGCGCGCCTTCCAGAAGGCGCGGCAGGAAAAGAAGCAGAAGAAGCTCGTCGAGACGCAGCTGACGACGGCGTACAAGGCCTTCCAGGCCGGACGCCAGGCGGAGACGCAGTCGCTGTGCGCGAAGCTGCTGCAGGAGGTCCCGGGCTGCTTCGATGCCATGCATCTGCTCGGCGTGTCGCTGGTGTCGTCGGCGCGCTTCGCCGAGGCCACCGCCTTCCTGGCGCAGGCCGTCGCGATGGAGCCGAATTCCGCCGACGCGCAGTCCAATCTCGGCTGGGCGCTGATCAATTGCGAGCGCTACGAGGAGGCGCGCGCCGCGCTGGAGCGATCGCTGGCGCTGCGCCCGAATGCGCCGATCACCTTGCGCAACCTCGCGATCGCGCTGCTGCGGCTCGGACAGGGCGAGGCCTCGCTCGCGGCCGCGACCCGCGCCCTCGAGCTCAAGCCGGACGACGTCGATGCCTGGTGCAATCGCAGCGTCGCCGAGCTGATGCTGCGGCGCTGGGACGCCGCTGCCGCCAGCGCCGAGCGCGCGCTGGCCTTCAGCCCGAACCATTTCGAGGCCACGGTCAACAAGGGCCTCGCCCATCTCGAGCTGCACCATTTCGAGCTGGCGGAAGCGACCTTCAATGCGGCGCTGGCGGCACGCCCGGCCCACGCCGAGCTGCGGGCGCATCGCGGCCGGCTCTACATGATCTCCGGACGCACGGCGGAAGCCGAAGCCGATTTCGACGCCGCCGTGACGCTCGATCGCAATCTGCAACTGGGATGGCAGGGCAAGGCGCAGATCTGCATCCTCAACGGCAACGTCGCGCAGGCGATGGCCGCCTGCAAGCGCGTGCTCGACACCAATCCGAAGGCGCAGGTCGCGCTCACCCTGCTCGGCGCCTGCCGCGGCCGGCTCGGCGACGTCGCAGGCGCCATCGCCCAGTTCGACCAGGCGCTCGCGGTGCAGCCGGACTATGACGAGGCGATCACCAAGAAGATCTTCTATCTCGACTTCCTGCCCGGCGCCGACTTCGCGGTCCAGCAGGCGGCGCGGCAATATTGGTGGATGGCGGTCGGCTCCAGATTCCCGCGCCGCAAGCTTGCGCCGCGTTCGCTCGATCCCGACCGGCGCATCGTCGTCGGCTACGTCTCGGCCGACTTCCGCATGCATTCGGCGGCCTTCGCCTTCCTGCCCGTGCTGCGCGGCCACGACAAGTCGCAGGTTCAGGTCAACTGCTACTCGACCTCGCCGCGACACGATTCCTACACCGCGACGTTCCAGTCGATCGCCGACGTCTGGGTCGAGGCCTCGAGCCTGTCCGACGACGAGCTGGCCGACCGCATCCAGGCCGACGGCGTCGACATCCTGGTCGATCTCTCCGGCTACACCACGGGCACGCGCATGCCGGTGTTCGCGCGCAAGCCGGCGCCGATCCAGGTCACGGCCTGGGGCAGCGGCACCGGCACGGGCCTTGCCACCATGGATTACTTCTTCGCCGATCCGGTCACGGTGCCCGAGAGCGTCCGGCCGCTGTTCGCCGAGCACGTCCACGACCTGCCCTCGGTGATCACGATCGATCCGGTGCTCGACGTTCCGCCGTCGCCGCTGCCGATGCTGACGAACGGCTACGTCACCTTCGGCGTCTACAACCGCATCGACAAGATCTCCGACGCGGCGATCGCGCTGTGGGCACGGCTGCTCGCCGATGTCCCCGACGCGAAGCTCGTCGTCAAGCATCTCGCGCTGAACGATCCCGCGGTGCGCGACGGGCTGCTCGCCCGCTTCGTCGCACACGGCGTGCCCGAGGCGCGCATCCTCTGCCTCGGCGCCAGCGAGCGCGTCGAGCATCTCAAGTCCTACGAGCGCATCGACATCTCGCTCGACCCGTTCCCGCAGAACGGCGGCATCTCGACGTTCGAATCGCTCTACATGGGCGTGCCGGTCGTCGCCAAGCTCGGCGCCGGCGCGGCGTCGCGCGCCGCCGGCGGCATCCTGACCGCGGCCGGCCTCGCCGACTGGGTCGCCGGCGATGATGACGGCTACATCCGGATCGCCAAGAGCTTTGCCGCGCAGCCCGAGCTGCTGGCGAAGCTGCGGCCCGAACTACCCGGCCTGGTCGCGCGCTCGCCGGCCGGCGACGTCGCCAACTACACGCGCTGCGTCGAAGCCGGCTATCGGCAGTTCTGGCGGGACTATTGCGCCAAGGGAGGCAAGGCCGGCGCCTGATCGCGCCGGCGTGCCAAGGCCTCGATCTCGCAGCAGGCCCCGACGCCCGATCGCACGAACGTCCGGCTTCGACCGCCCCCTGCAACCGCAAGCTGCATCTATTTCCGCTGTGCCGTTTTGGCCGCGTGCGATCTCGCGCGACTCTCGGACTGATACCACGGCGTTTCTCCGTCCAGACCAAGGCGCAATCAAGCCCATGGCTTTTTGGTGGCGAGGATGCGCCTCGCAGCAGCCCCGGTTGCGCCCAACCGGCGAGTAGTAGACCTCATTCATCAACCAAGGAGATAATGCGCGAAAATCGACCGTGCCTCGCGATCGCCGTGTGGCCGGCAACGGAGGAATTTGGGGCATGCGGGTCGCGTTGTTGAGTTGCGTCGTTGCGGCGGGATTGAGTTTGGCGGCACCGTTGCTGCCGGCCATGGCACAGACGGCGCGGACCGGAAGGCCGGCGGCGGCAACGGCCGCTGCGGCCGGCGAAGGCGGCAAGCTGCAGGAGTCCAACGAATGGACGGTCGGCGTCGCCGGCGGCCTGCTCGAAGGCACCAACATCCGGTTTGCCGCCGAGATGGCCAAGGTGCTCGACGACCGCCCGAATCTGCGCGTGCTGCCGATGGTGACCTACGGCGCGCTCGGCAACATCGAGGACCTGCTGTATCTGCGCGGCGTCGACGTCACCATCACCTCGGCGGACGTGCTCGACGAGTTCGTCCGCAACGGCACGCTCGCCAACATCAAGAACCGGATCCGCTACATCTGCTCGTTCTACATCAACGAGATGCACGTCTACGTCCGCCCGGAGATCAGGACGCTGGAGGATCTCGCCGGCAAGAAGGTCTCCTTCAACACCGTGGGCAGCGCCGCCAACCTCACCGGCGGCATCGTGTTCGACCGGCTCAAGATCGGCGCGGAAAAGGTGTTCATCAACAATTCGGTGGCGCTGGAGAAGATGCGCAGTGGCGAGATCGCCGGCGTCGTCCACGTCACCGGCAAGCCGACCGATCTGTTCGCCAAGTTCAAGCCCGAGCCGGGCTTCCACTTCCTGCCGATTCCGTTTGCGCGCAGCCTGCAGGACTACTACGTGCCGACCAAGCTGACCTCGCAGGACTACCCCAATCTGCTCAAGCCCGGCGAGAGCGTCGAGACGATCGGCGTGCCGCAGGTGCTGGCGGTCTACAACTGGCCGCCGGAGACCGAGCGCTACCGCCGCGTCGCGCGCTTCGTCGACTATCTGTTCAAGCGGTTCGACCAGTTCAAGCGGCCGCCGTTCCATCCGAAATGGAACGAGATCAACCTCGCCTCCTCGCTGCCCGGCTGGACCCGTTTCCGCGCCGCGGAGGAGCTTTTGGCCAGCACGCGCCCGCCGCAGGCCGACGGCGCCGCCATCAAGCAGCAGTTCGACGAGTGGATGAGCACGCGGGCGCCGACCGGCGGCCGGCGGATGAGCGAGGACGAGACCAGGGTCCTGTTCGAGCAGTTCCGCGACTGGATGAAGCGGGACGGCGGCCAGCCGGCGCGATAGCGCCGATGGTCGTGGCGTCGACTACGACACCGCCGGCTTGCGGCGCAGCGCCGCCGGCGTATCGGGTTGCGCCAGCGGATGGGCGGACGCGAACGCCGGCAGCGCCATCGCGGCCTCGACGACGCGCTGCACCGTCGGCGTCGCGGCGAGGTCGAGGCCTTTATTGCGCGCGAAGACGGCGTGGCCGGCGAGGCAGATGTCGGCCATCGTCGGCGCATCGCCATGGCAGAACCGGCCGGTCGCGACATGGCCGGCAAGCTGGGCCTCGATCGCGACCAGCATCTCCGCCGCCCAGTGCCTGAGCCAGGCCGCGCGCGCCGCGTCGTCCACGTGCAGCACCTCGGTGAGATAGCGCTGCACCCGCGGCGTCGTCAGCGGATGCGCATCGCAGGCGATCATCGCCGCCAGCGCCCTCACCCGCGCGCGCCCCTTGGCATCGGCAGGCAGCAGCGCAGCGCCCGGACAGGCTTCGTCGAGATATTCGAGGATCGCCAGCGACTGCGTCAGCACGGTGCCGTCGTCGAGCACCAGCGCCGGCAGCGCCATCTGCGGGTTGAGCGCGGCATAGGCCTCGTCGCGATGCTGCTGCCGGTCGACATCGACCGCGACCTGCTGATAGGCGATGCCCTTGAGGTTGAGCGCGATGCGCACGCGAAAGCTCGCCAGCGACTGCCAGAACGAATAGAGCTTCATGCGGGTCCCCCTGGGCAGGCGAGTGAATGTCGACGTCTTCGATCGATCCGTCGCCCACGGTCGACATTCGATATCCGGCGATCAGTTCACGCTCGAGATGAAGCCTGCGAGAATCGTCCGGCTCTGGCTGAGTGCCTCGATGCGTTGATCGATGAGGCCGACCTGCTGCGCCAGTATTCTTCGCAAATTGTCGCAAGGCCTGAAATCTGGACGGTTGTTGCGCACGCAGGGGAGCAACTGCTTGATCGTCTCGAGCGTCATGCCGGCTGAGCCGAGCAGTTTGATCCGGCGCACGGCTTCCTCGTCCGCCGGCCCGTAGTCGCGGTAACCGGACGAGGTTCGGTGCGGCGCAAGCAAGCCTTCGTCCTCGTAGTAACGCAGCATCCGGATGCTGACTCCCGTCCTCCGGGAAAGTTCGCCGATCTTCACTGAAAACCTCTTGACCCTGACAGCGCTGTCAGACCTTACAGATCGTGCTCATCCAAGTGGAGTCCCTTGTGAAGGAGCGACGATGAAAGCCTATCATTTGAATGGCCATGCGGGCGCGGGTCGCCTGGTGCGCACCGACGTCATCAAACCCGAACCCGCCCCTGGCGAGGTCCGCATTCAGGTCGAGGCGGCAAGTCTCAACTATCGCGACCTCCTGATCCTCGACCGAGCGGGTGAAGGCGGTTTCGACCGCCGCGTCCCGCTCTCCGACGGAGCAGGCATCGTTGATGCCGTAGGCTCCGATGTCGTTCAATGGCGCCCGGGCGACCGTGTGGCCGCATCCTTCTTTCGCGATTGGATTTCCGGCCCATTCAAGGCGAGCTATGTTCCGTCAGCCCTCGGCGGCAGCACGATGGATGGCATGCTGGCGGAGTACGTGGTGCTGCCGGCGACGGCGCTGGTCCCCGTGCCGGCGCACCTCACGTCGATCGAAGCCGCGACCCTGCCCTGTGCCGGCGTGACGGCCTGGCACGGCCTCATCACCCGTGGCGGAATGGGCAAGGCCGACACGCTGCTGGTGCAGGGAACCGGCGGCGTCGCGCTGTTCGGCCTTCAGTTCGCGGCCGCGCTGGGCGCGCGCGCAATCGTCATCTCGTCCTCGGATGAGAAGCTTGCCCGCGCCCAGGCGCTCGGGGCCTCGATCCTGATCAACTACCGCGACACGCCCGATTGGGATGTCGCCGTGATGAAAGCGACGGACGGCGTAGGCGCCACGCATGTCCTCGAGCTCGGCGGCCCCGGCACCTACGACCGATCGCTGCGGTCGGTCGCTTCGGGTGGCAAGATCGTCCAGATCGGTGTCTTGACGGGGTTCGGCCCCAAGCCCGACCTCGCCCGCCTGCAGTGGGAGAATGCCGACATCATCGGCGTCACCGTGGGTTCGGTCGAACATTTCACGGCGATGAATCGATTCCTGTCCGAACACGCGATCCACCCGATCGTGGATCGGGTCTACGACTTTGACGACGCTCCCGAAGCGTTCGCCCGTCTCCGGTCCGGCTCGCATTTCGGCAAGATCGTTTTGAAGCTATAGGCGAGAGGATGTGAGCACTTCGCCGATCTGCGACGCCGGGAAGCGCATCCCCCCGAGTTGGCACCTGCCAACAAAGACCGGCCGGAAATCTCTCCGGGTTGGAATCAACCCACGCGAGAAGGCGAGGGGTCGATCACGCTCGCTGATCCGCACACGCGTCCTTTGGCCCCGGCCGGCAGCAGCGCCGGACGACGCGTGACCGATCGTGCCTCGCCGTCCGCCCGCTGTCACTCCGCGCCGGCCGTGAAGTCCTGGTCGGCAACGCTGGCGGTCTGCGGCACCTTGATGACCACGGCGGCGCGATTGAGCGCCTGGTGGCAGGAATTGCAGGCGGCGGTGAGGTCGGCATAGGAGCGCTCGAAGCGGCCGATGTCCTTCTGCTTGATGGCCTGCGCCAGTTCGTCGAACGGCTGCTGCGTCACGGCCGTCGTCATATCGGCAAACGAATTGCCCTCGACCAGTGGCTGCGCCCGGCTGACGCGGTTGAACGCGCCCTTGAGATTGCCGAGCTCATAGGCGCTGAACGCCCAGTTGCCGCTATGGCCGGCGATCCAAAGCCTGAGATGGCGCGGCTGGATGGTCGCGATCATCAGGTCGCTGACGGTCGGCAGGTAGGCCGGCGCCGGGCTAGGTGTCGGCGTGTCCGCCCTGGGCGCGGCGACCGCGATGAGCGATGCAAGCCCGGCCAGGCCAGCGGCCGTCGCTGTCAGCCGCAGACCATGGGGGAGCTTCTGTCGATGCATCTTGGGCTCTCCTGAGAAAGATTTAGAAACCTTCTAAAGAGCGACATCCTGCATCGCCAATCGCAATCGCTGATCGCGGCGATCAGAAAAACTTGATGCCATCCGCCGCGCGGCGCGCACGATACGGACACATTGCCTGGCGTCACGCCAGCGACCCCGGCGCGACACGAAGGTGCGGTGGGCGCTGCAGTCCTGCGGACAGCGGCGAGTCGCCGATCGTCATTCGGCGCCGATCCTTCGGCGCAGCCAGGCGTCGACGATCGCGGTCGCCGGATGGCTGGGATCGCCGAGTTCACGGTTGATCTCCATGTGGCCGCGCAGGCCGGTGCCGCCGACGCCCTGGACTTCGGCCGGCGTGCCCGCCTGCATCAGGGCGGCGCCGAGCGCCTCGGACTGCGCCTTGCCGTCGGCGCGGTCGACATGGAGGATCAGGAACGCCGGCGCGTTCGGCTTCGCGGCCTGGAGGGTCGGCGACAGCGCCCGCTGACGCACCGGGTCGGTGCCGAATGCCTGGATGTAGGTATCGAGCATGAAACGGCCGCTGTCGGCGAGCTGGCGCGCCACGTCGTAGCAGGCGCCATCCAGCGCGATGATGCCGCTGACGTCCCGCAACGACAGCCCGGCCGCCGTGAAGTAGCGCGGATCAGTCCCGACCAACGCCACCAGATGCGCGCCGGCGCTGTGCCCCATCAGCACGATGCGCGCGGGGTCGATGCCCAGACGCTTGGCATTGGAGCGCAACCACGCGAGCGCCGCGGCGACGTCAGCCGCCTGCTGCTCGACGGTCGCGGCCGGTACCAGCCGATAGTCGATCGAGGCAAACGCGTAACCCTGCGCGAGCATGTGCTCGACCTTCGCGGCCCCTGTCGCGTTGCGCTTGTCGCCGCGCTTCCATCCGCCGCCATGTACGAACACGACCAGCGGCGCGGCCTTGCCTCCCCTCGCCTGCCAAAAGTCGAGCTTCTGCAGCGGATCGGCGCCATAAGCATATTCGGTGGCCGGCCCGCTTTGGCGCTCGGCCTCGCGCGCCGCCATGCGCGCCTGCAGCCGCGCCAGAAAGGGACCTGCGAGTGCAGGTGAAAGAAAGAAGGGCTGCTGCAGCCACAGGCCGGCAGCTAACAAAACAGCAGGTATCGAACGCAACATCGAGAGCTCCATCGTCGTGAGACGATAGCAGCAAGCGTTGCTTAAAGAAGGCCGCATGTGGCGTCGTTACAAAATGTCACGAACGGTGACGCCCGCGAAACTACGGGGCAGTCTTGCGCGCATAATCCCAACCTACCGTACAGTGAATCCTTCGCTCCAGGCATCCCTGTCAACTTCGTATTCGCTGACGAAGAAGCCATCAGGATAATCGCGAAAGCCTTGAAACTGAAGCTTGCGTATCTTGGCGGCAATGGCTTCTTCGGCGCTGCTGTAGACGCCGACGAGCTTGTCTTCCCTCTCGTCATCATCGAACGGGCGGGCGTGCCAAAGTAGAAAGACCGTACGCATTCGTGTATTCCTCGATTTCGATACGTCACAGCGAACGAGCCAGGTTGGTTGTCCCAGCCCTGAGCGACGGCTAAGCTTCGACCATGAAGATTGCATTCTCGATCGCAGCCAGCGCAAGACGTCGAATCGAGGCCCTGGTCGACGCGCTCAAGAGACAGAACGGACTTCCCGAGGTGATCCCGGCCGTGATGTGGCTCGACGCCGACTTGAACCCAGATATCGCGACATCCCGCGTCGTCATTGGCTTCTATGACAATCGGGCCGACATCATCGACGACATCACCGTGGAGGATGGCTTCGCGTTCGTGCTCGCCGTCGCGCGGGACGATGAGCGGCTGTTCGATGGACAAGAACTGCACTATATCGATGATGCCTTCGTCCTGAAGCAGCGCCGGACACACTGACACGCACACATCCCTCGCCCCGTCTAACGTCTGCGGACTGTAGCGAAAACTCTCCTCCCATTGACTCGGCCAATCATCTCTCGACGCGCGCCTGGCGAACGCCGGACTTCATCGCGCTCGGATGGGGCTCGTCGACAACAGGCCGGCTGACCTCAAGGCGCGCCGCAGCCCGTATCGATCATACTTTTTGGTTTGCCGAATTTTCTTCTTTCATTTTTTCCGAAACCGTGTATATCTCTTCCCGTCCTGCTTCCGCCGGAGGGGCGTGTCGCGACCGTCACGAGACGTGGGAGGTGGGATGCGATGGGCGCAGCGAATCGCAGCGTGGCCTCGTGCCGCGCGGACGAACGGTTCGTTGCGCACGGCGAAATCGTGCGGTCCCGACACCCCGACGCTGGTGTCAACTCACGACGAAGCTTCGCTTCGCGTGGGGATGGTGGCCAACAAGCCCGGCGCACCAGGGAGACCACGTATAAGCCGTTCCAACCGTCGTGCAGGGAAGGCCGGGTGATTCGGCCAGACCTGTGGTGACTGCCGCCTGCTTTTTTTGCTGCAGGCGGGCCACGGGCGCGGCCAGCGCCCGGCCTTCCCTGCGCCCTCCACCTGATTTGAGGGCAGACCTGACGCACAACTCGGGCGCGCGGCGCCGCGAGACCGCGGGCGCACGCCAACCAAGCCGATGCAGGAGACCGACCGATGCAGACCAGCGCCTAGCTTGCCAAGTGCGCCCGCTCTCCTGCCCCCGCAACCCTTTGTTAACCGCCATTAACCGAACGCTAACCAACCACCGGGCAAAAATTGCCGGGTGGAATGTGCGTGTCGTGGTTGGGTGCAGTTGACGGAGGAGACCTTCCGTGGACGCCGGCGCGGTACCTCAGTTTCGGAACGGCGGCCCTGCGGCCGTCGCGCAGTCGTTTGGGGCCGGCACACGCGGCCCGCGGGAAGGGGCGAAAGCCATGGTCGACGTCACGGCGGGTCAGGGGGTCGGATCTCCGGCCGGCGGGTTCTCATTCGCTGACCTCAAGACAGCCGTCCTGCGCGGCGACATCGCGCTGGCGCTCGGCATCCTCACCATCCTGGTGGTGCTGATCCTGCCGCTGCCCTCGCTGGTGCTCGATCTGTTCCTGGCGATCTCGATCACCCTGTCGATCCTGATCCTGATGACCGCCTTGTTCATCCAGGCGCCGCTGGAATTCTCCTCCTTCCCGACCATCCTCCTGATCTCCACGATGCTGCGGCTGTCGCTCAACCTGGCCTCGACCCGGCTGATCCTGTCGCGTGGCCACGAGGGCACCGATGCCGCCGGCCACGTCATCGAGGCGTTCGGCAACTTCGTGATGAGCGGCAATTTCGTCATCGGCATCATCGTGTTCGCGATCCTGGTGACGGTGAACTTCGTCGTCATCACCAAGGGTTCGGGCCGCATCGCCGAGGTCGCGGCGCGCTTCCATCTGGACTCCATGCCCGGCAAGCAGATGGCGATCGACGCCGACCTCTCCGCCGGCCTGATCGACGAGAAGGTCGCCAAGATCAGGCGCAAGGAGCTGGAGGACGAAAGCGGCTTCTTCGGCGCCATGGACGGTGCCTCCAAATTCGTCCGCGGCGACGCGGTCGCCGGCCTGCTCGTCGTCTTCATCAACATCATCGGCGGCATCATCATCGGCGTCGCCCAGCAGGGTCTCGGCTTTGCCGAGGCCGCCCGCACCTACACCACGCTGACCGTCGGCGACGGCCTCGTGACCCAGGTGCCGGCGCTGATCGTCTCGACCGCCGCGGGCCTCCTGGTCTCCAAGGCCGGCGTCAGCGGTGCCGCCGACAAGGCGCTGATCAAGCAGTTCTCGGGCTATCCGCAGGCGCTCGGCATGTCGGCTGCCGTGATGCTGGTGCTGGCGCTGCTGCCGGGCATCCCGACCCTTCCGTTCCTGGCGCTCGGCGGCGGCGCCGCCGCGCTCGCCCTCAAGGCGCGCAAGCAGAAGGAGGTCGCGAAGGCCGAGGAGGTCGCCGCGGCTGCAGCGCCGGCAGCGGCTGCCACCGCCGCGGCCGCCGAGGAGCCGATCTCGGCCGCGCTCAAGATCGACGACCTCAAGATCGAGCTCGGCTATGCGCTGCTGCCGCTCGTGAACGCACCCGACGGCACCGACCGCCTGACCGACCAGATCAAGGCGCTGCGCCGGTCGCTGGCGATCGAGATGGGTTTCGTGATGCCGTCGGTGCGCATCCTCGACAACGTGCAGCTCGAGGCCAACACCTACATCATCAAGATCAAGGAGGTCGACGCCGGCTCCGGCAAGATCTGGCCGAGCCAGTTCATGGTCATGGACCCCGGCGGCAACCAGGTCGCGGTGCCCGGCATCCACACGACGGAGCCGACCTTCGGCCTGCCCGCCACCTGGGTCGACGCCGGCCTGAAGGAAGAGGCGACGCTCAAGGGCTACACGGTCGTCGACGCGGCGACCGTGCTGTCGACGCACCTGACCGAGCTGCTCAAGGCCAATATGAGCGACCTGCTGTCCTACGGCGAGGTGCAGAAGCTCCTGAAGGAGCTGCCGAAGGAGCAGAGCGAGCTGGTCAAGGACATCGTGCCGACGCAGATCACGATTTCCGGCATCCAGCGCGTGCTGCAACTGCTGTTGTCGGAGCGCATCTCGATCCGCGACCTCTCGACCATCCTCGAAGGCATCGCCGACGCGCTCGCGTTCTCGCGCAACCCGGCAACGATCGTCGAGCACGTGCGCGCCCGCCTCGCCCGCCAGATCTGCGCCCAGAACACCTCGCCGATGGGCTACCTGCCGCTGATCGCGCTGTCGGCCAGGTGGGAGCAGGCGTTTGCGGAATCGCTGATCGGCCAAGGCGAGGAGCGGAGCCTCGCGATGCAGCCGTCGAAGCTGTCGGAGTTCATGACCGCCACGCGCGATGCCTTCGAGCGCGCCGCACGCGAAGGCGAATCGCCGGTGCTGGTGACGTCGGCGGCGATCCGGCCGTTCGTCCGCTCGCTGGTCGAGCGCTTCCGGGCCCAGACCACGGTGCTGTCGCAGGCCGAGATCCATCCGCGCGCGCGGCTGAAGACGGTGGGGAGCGTGTGACGGCTGACGTTGCGGAACCGCAGAATTCCGGGCGCGTTTGATCGGCGGGGCCGGCGCGAGGCGTCGGCTTTTGCCGTTTTTACCGGCGGACCACCCCTTGCTTTACCGCCACAGGCAAACGAATTCTTAATTTTGCGTTAGGTGGCTGAAATTTCATCCGCATACCGAACAACCAATCAAACCTTTGATATAACTACATGAATTTGGATTTCATCGACTTTCGATCGCGAGACATCACGCCTTATCACACACTTGTGATGTGGTCTACGAAACAGAATTGAGGTTTCCTACGTTAGTTCACGCGAGACGATGAACCGGAAAGCCCCCGGCTCACACGAATCAGCGAAGGACGGAAGACGGCAGGAGGCTTCCATGAACCACTCGATTTACAGCGCGGATCGTACGACCCACCTCAAGATTGTGGTGGTTGCGCTCGTGGCTGGCATCGCAGTGGCCGGCCTCGGCATCTCCGCCCGACTGAATGCGGAGCCGAACTACGCGCAGACGGCAAAGGTCCTCAAGGCCGGCAAGCCGGTCGTGGTGACGAGCTCGGAGATGTCGGTGGTTCGCTGACAGGAATTCCCGGAATTCACGCGGTTCTCACAGCCCCCCAACTGGCCGCGTGGATATGTAGTAGACCCAACCCCAAGTCGACTACTGAAAACGCCCGCTCCCCACGGGCGTTTTCTCTTTTGGGCGTTGAATCACCGCGCCGACGGCACCGTCTCGATCAGCTTGCCGGTAAAAACGATCGGCCCGGTCGCCTGCCCGGTCGGCGACCCGCCCTCCGGCTCGACCGTGACGGCGTAGGTCGCGCGGTTGACTGTGTCGGCGTCGTAGGACGAGAGAACGGGACGGCTGGTGAAGTCGCTGCCGCCGATCACGCCGAGCGAGCGCGGCTTCTGCAGCTTGTCGGACACGAGCCACAGCTCGAAGCTCTTGCCCGGCTCCGGCGCGGCGCCGACCCGGCGCACGGTGTAGCTCTTGCTGGCGGCATCGACGGTCAGGATGAACGCCGGCGACGCCGCGTCCTTCTGCAGGAGGGCAACGAACTGGGCGGAGGGTTGCGCGACCGGCACCTTGACCTCGACAGTCTGGATCCGCGGCTTCGGCTGCAATGGCCGCGGCAGGAGGTCGGGGCGGTAAACCTGGACAACGACCAGCGCGAGCAGCACGGCCGCGAGCGCGGTCATGATGTTGGCGACCGCGCGCAATTGCCGGACCTTGGACGAGAGCTGAACGACATTGGTGTCGTCGTTCGCGATCTCGCCAGCCGCGGACGTGCTGCGTGTCGGCGTGATGACCGGCGCCGCGACCTCAGGCTCTGGTTCGCTGACGGGAGACGCATGGATCGGCGCAGCTTCCGCTTCGACAAGCGGGACCTCGGGAGGCGCGGGCTCGGGCTGAGCGGCAACGACCGGAGCCTCGACGATCGTCACCTGTGCAGCCGGCGCGCTCTCGGCGTTCGCGCGCAACCGCGCAATCTCGGCCTTGATGCGCTCCCACAGTTCGGGACGCGGCTCGACCAGCCCGACCATCTGATTGAGCGGACCGAGGCGAAATTCCCACGCGTGGACCAGCGCGACAAAATCCTTGTCGACCGCCATCATGGTCTCGACCTGCGCCCGTTCGGCGGCGTCGAGCGTCCCGAGCGCGTATTCCGCCGCCAGCGCGATATGGTCTTCGCTATACGCCATCACAGGTCCAGGTCACGTCCTACAAGGTCTCTCGCCGGTCCGAACAGCACCTCATCCGAGACCGAGGCATTGGCGGATGTCCATCATGCTCCGCCTCAGCCAGGTCTTCACCGTGTTCACCGGCGCCTCGAACTTGGTCGCCAATTGCTCGCGGCTCCAGCCGTTATAGTAGGCAAGCAGCACGAGCTTCTGGCGGTCGGGCTCGAGCTGGCCGACGCATTCCAAAAGACGCTTGAGCTCCTCCGACATCTCGCGGCGCGCCAGCGGATCCGGCGTCTCGGCCGCAACCTCCAGCGCGGAGGGCTCATCCTCCAAAGACAGCTCACCGCGCTTGCGCACCAGATCGATGGCGCGGTTGCGGGCGATGGCGGCCATCCAGGTGATCGGGGAAGAAACGGCCGGGTTGAACTGTGCGGCGTTGTTCCAGACCTTCACATAGGTCTCCTGGACGACCTCCTCGGCGAGGTCCTGTCGGTGCAAGATACGGAGCACGACGCCATAGAGTTTCGCGCGCGTCGCCGCGTAGAGGCGCTCGAAGGCAGCCTCGTCCCCTTTGGCAACAGCGGCAAGCAACCAGACCAGCTCTGCCGGCGTCAGCATTCAGCGTCCCCGAAAATCGCCCCACTCCCTCGTTCGAGCCTACGTCCTCCCGTAGCACAAGTCCTGGGCAACTCTCCACCGGGGTGGGCACGACGAAAAACCCGGACCTCGCGGCCCGGGTTTTCGAAAGCGACAGCCGTGACGGCGACAGGCTCAGGCGATGACGCCGAGCCGGGCGCGCATCAGGCCGATAGAGTCCATGTCGGCCTGCTCGCGGGCGCTCTCCTCGGCCTTCTCGCGGGCCTGGTCACGCTCGTCGAGCAGCTCGACCTTCTTCATTTCCTCGAACGCCTCGGACAACGCGGCCTTGGCGTCCTCGAGCTGGGTGCGCAGCTCGTCGGCCGAGCGCGTCAGGTTTTCCCGGCGCTGGATCGCGGCCTTGGCGTAGGTCGGATAGGCAAAATGGGTCGGGTCGTTGATGCCGGCCCGCTCCTGCTCGGTCTGGATCTCCCGCTCGAGCTCGGCCGACATGCGCTGGAAGTCAGCGATCATGCCCTCGATCTGCGTCACCCGGCGGCGTTTCTCATCCACCTGAAATTTCTTCAGACGGATCAGCGTTTCGCGCGACTTCATCGACTCATACTCCCCAGAAGTCCCGTGTACGGCGCGGGACAGGGCCGGCCGCCCTTGCTGGGCTCGCCGACTAGGCTCATTACATGGAGGGGATGATTACCCGACAAAGTTAGCTTTCCGTTTCCAAGCGCCCCAGGATCTGTTCCAGCTCCCGATACCCGTTCTGCAGCGTCGAGACCTCGTCCTTGCGCTGGCGCAGGAACGCCTCCAGCGGCTCGTGCAGCCGGATCGCCTCGTCGACCTCCGGACTGGAACCGGCGCGATAGGCACCGAGCCGGATCAGTTCCTCCATGTCGGCATAGGTCGCCATCACCTGGCGCGCGCGCATGATCGTCGGCAAGAATACGGGGTCGGCCGATTTCGGCATCGTGCGCGATACCGATTTCAGGACGTTGATCGCCGGATAGCGGCCGCGTTCGGCGATCGAACGCTGCATCACCACGTGGCCGTCGAGAATGCCGCGCACCGCATCCGCCACCGGCTCGTTGTGATCGTCGCCATCGACCAGCACCGTGAAGATCCCGGTGATGGTGCCCTCGCCGCTGCCCGGCCCCGCCCGCTCGAGCAGCTTCGGCAGCTCGGTGAACACCGTCGGCGTGTAGCCCTTCGCGGTCGGTGGTTCGCCGGCCGACAGCCCGATCTCGCGCTGCGCCATCGCAAAGCGCGTGACCGAGTCCATCAGACAAAGGACATCCTTGCCCTCGTCGCGAAAATATTCCGAGATCGCGAGCGTCAGATACGCCGCCTGTCTTCGCATCAGCGCCGGCTCGTCGGACGTCGCGACCACGACGACCGAGCGCGCGAGGCCCTCCTCGCCGAGATCGTCCTGCAGGAACTCCTGCACCTCACGGCCGCGCTCGCCGATCAGCCCGATCACCGACACCGCCGCGTCGACGTTGCGCGCCAGCATCGACAGCAGCACCGATTTGCCGACGCCGGAACCGGCGAAGATGCCGAGTCGCTGGCCGCGGCAACAGGTGAGAAAGGTGTTCAATGCGCGGACGCCGAGATCGAGCGGCGAGCCGACGCGCCGGCGCGAATGCGCTGGCGGCGGATTGTTCCGATAAGGAACCGGTGAGGCGCCCTGCGGCAGCGGCCCCTTGCCGTCGATCGGCTCGCCCATCGCATTGATGACTCGGCCGAGCCAGGCCGGCGACGGCCGCACCTGATTGGCGGCATTGGCGATCACGGCGCGGCAGCCGCGGCGCACGCCCTCCAGCCCGGCGAACGGCATCACCACGGCATTCTTGCCGGAGAAACCGATCACTTCGGCAGGGATGTAATTGTTGCCGGTCTCGATCACGATGCGCGCGCCGACCGACATCGCATGAATCGGCCCGGCGATCTCCACCATGAGTCCCTTCACGCCGACGACACGCCCATAGGTGTTCACGGCGTCGATGTCGCTGATCTGCTCGGCCAGAGCCTTCATTGCCAAAGCGCCTTCATTGCGAGAGAGCTGTCATTGGGCCAGAGCCTTCATTGCGAAAACCTTAAGTAGGGGCAGATTCGCGTCGTCGGCTTAACTCTGTGTTTACTCGCATCATTAATCATTACGTCATGGTCTGGAGTGACTGACGTGCTTCGCTTTGCCGCCCTCAAAAAGCGGTGAGATCCGAGAGTCGGTTAGGTCCATCTCTTAACATGGAGCTTGAACGAGAGCGGCTAAGAAAAACTGCTTCATCGCAACACCTTACGGCGATTCGATAAAAATTGCACGGATAGAGCTTGCGGAGGGGAATCAGGATTTGTTAACCATCTCTCGTCAGGATCCGAATCAGTTGTTCAAAGGCGTTTTGAGTGCCGCAGATGGCGGCCGACCTGACGCCCGGAGCGGCGACTATGGGGAACTGGCATGCGCGTTTTGCTGATTGAGGATGACAGCGCCGTCGCGCAGTCGATCGAACTGATGTTGAAGTCCGAAAGCTTCAATGTCTACACGACTGACCTGGGCGAAGAAGGCGTCGACCTCGGCAAGTTGTACGACTACGACATCATCCTTCTCGACCTCAATCTGCCCGACATGTCCGGTTACGACGTGCTGAAGCAGCTGCGTGTCTCGAAGATCAAGACGCCGATCCTCATCCTGTCCGGCCTCGCCGGCATCGAGGACAAGGTCAAGGGTCTCGGCTTCGGCGCCGACGACTACATGACCAAGCCGTTCCACAAGGACGAGCTGATCGCCCGCATCCACGCGATCGTCCGCCGTTCCAAGGGCCACGCCCAGTCGGTCATCCAGACCGGCGACCTCGTCGTCAACCTCGACACCAAGACGGTCGAAGTCGGCGGCCAGCGCGTGCATCTGACCGGCAAGGAATACCAGATGCTGGAGCTGCTCTCGCTGCGCAAAGGCACCACCCTGACCAAGGAGATGTTCCTCAACCATCTCTACGGCGGCATGGACGAGCCCGAGCTGAAGATCATCGACGTCTTCATCTGCAAGCTGCGCAAGAAGCTCGCCAACGCCTCCGAAGGCCGCAACTTCATCGAGACCGTCTGGGGCCGCGGCTACGTGCTGCGCGAGCCGCACGACATGGACGAGCGCATCCCCGCCTGAGCTTTCACTGGGTCCACCGGCGAGCCTCACGGCTTGCTCCTCCCAGACTGGGCCCCGCCGCGAATGGCGGGGTTTTTGTTTGTGGGCTGGGTCGATCGAGGCGAAGAACGTCGCGCACAGGCTGCGGCTTCGCGAACATTGCGCTCCCTTCTCCGGCGGTTGCGGCGCATCGCCTGTCCCGGCAGGGCAAGCCTGGCAGTCGGGCGCGATCTGCTGCCCCCCATCTCCGTCATTGCGAGGAGCGAAGCGACGAAGCAATCCAGAGTACCACCCTGGCCCCTGGATTGCTTCGCTGCGCTCGCAATGACGCCCGGGGGCGACGTTCAACCCGAGAAGCACGCACGACATCTACGGATGCACCTTATGCGACCCTGCGGACAAACCCTCGCGATCTCGCGGCGCCCAGCGCCCGAGCTATGTGCCATTCTCACCGCCCTCTCCTAACCGAGGGCGCAGGGAAGGCCGGGCGCTGGCCGCGCCCGTGGCCCGCCTGCAGAAAAGAAAGCAGGCGGCAGTCACCACAGGTCTGGCCGAAACACCCGGCCCTCCCTGCGCGATGGCTTTACGATTTATACGCGATCTCCCTGGGGACCGGCTGTCTTGCCCCCATCACCCGCAGGCAGCTCATCAGCAACGCCCACAGGCTCGACCTCAGCACCGGGAGGCCAGGACCACGCGACTTCACCGTGCGCCCGGGATCGTTCGTCGGCACGGCGAACCATGCTGCGATCCCAAGCGCCCATCGCATCCCACACCCGACGTCCGTGACGACCGCGAAGCGTCCCCTCGTTGGGGCGGGACGCGCGGAGTAAAGCACATTTTTCGTAAAAACAAAATAGAATTTCGATAAACAGAAATCATATTTCTTCCAGCCGTTCGAACGGCCACCGTCAAGGCTTGCGTTCCCGATCGAGACTCTGTCGAACGCTCCTGTTTCGGATCGACGATCTGCCATGTGCGGCTTCGCGCAAGTCACCTGCGATGCCCATGCGGCGCAGAGATCGGTCCCAATTCTGATCACCACGCTCGGCGGGGTGGTGTCGACCAGTTGCCGGAACGTGCTGAGCGGCGATCGGCTTCTGGTCGACATGACGACCGGCGTTTCGCAAGTCGAAGTCGATAGCGGTACGGTGAAGGCATCGGTCAAACCCGTCGTCAGAGGCATGTTGCGGAGCGACATCGGCTCCGCCGGGCACCGCACCAGAGCCGAAGAAATGATGCCAAAAGTTGTGCGGACCGTGACGTCGCACCCGCCTTATTACCTTGAGTTGCATCAAAGACGGTCAACAATTTCCGTGGCAGGCTAGCATTGACGGCGTATCCGTCATCAATGGTCCTTCAACGTGAGGAGTTCACTATGGCTAGAAGCATTGCTGTTGGTCTTGCTATTCTCGCCGTCTCTACATCTGCGGCCTTGGCAGGACATCGTACTCATCATGCAAAAGGTACTCATGCAAAAGCCAGTGCGGCTCAGCAGGTCGGGGCGAGCAAAAGTGATCGCGACCAATATGGAAATATGCAGGTCAATCCCGGAACTCCGGGCCTGAGCGGCAGCAACGCTGCCCTACATGCAAAAACGCATCGCGATTCCGGCTACGGGCCGAAGAGTGACTACAATGCAGACGGGACCATGCGGGTTGATAGCGGAACTCCGGGCGTAAGCGGCAGCAACGCTGCCCTACATCGTAGAACGCACCGCGATTCCGGTTACAATCCCAAGAGTGACTACAACGCGGACGGGACCCTGCGGGTGCATCAATAGTCGTTTCTTGCGACCACGTGATTGGCCCGGAGCGTTCCGCGCACCGGGCTTTCACGTCCACGAAAACTAGCGGTCCTTGCATTGACCGACAGCGATTACGGTGACGCTGCTCGACTGCACAAAACTATCATCTCGGTCGTTGTGTAACGGCGGGCCCATGAGTCTGGCCGGTCGCGCTGGCGGCACCGTACGCGCGGACGCCATGTAGGAGCTAGTCGCAAAGATACTGTTCCTGCTGTCGTCCGAGGCGTCGAACCTGACCGGCGCGTTCTACGCGACGGACGGCGGATGGACGGCCTATTGAACCCGCTTCCAGTCCGCTGAGGACTGGAACGATCGTTCACCCACGATCAGCTTCGAGCAAAGAGACGAGATCATGATGCGATCCCGCGGACCCGCATCATGATCTCAGAGTCTCGGAAGAGCCGCGGACCTAGCGGCACTCCTTGATTACGGTGACGCTGCAGAAAACTATCGGAAAACTACCGCGCGATCCTCCTCCAACGGCGAGCCTCGCCAAAAGCACGTCCATGAGTCCGTCCGGTCGCTCTCGCTGCAGCGGCGCGGACCGGATGGGTGGCCTGCGGCACATTTCGCTCTGGTTGATCAAGATCAATCGCGCTACCTTGGCCTCGCCGATCATCGGACCACGCAATGAGCTGGTGGCAGAGCCATGCCGGACGGCAGACGTCTCCCAATGCGCGGAGGCCTCGGTCCGCACCTGGCGGCGTGGCTGTTCTCGCTGCTGCTCGTTTCTGCCGCCGGCGCCCAGGCACTGGGGCCCACGTTCGAGAACCGGCCGATCGAGTCGGTGCGTCTGGTGCTGTCGGGCGTGGTGCCCAGTGGGGCGCAGCGGGTCGCGTTCGAGGATCGCATTCGGCGGGCACTCAACATCTATCCGGGGTCGCAGCTTCACGACCTGATGGTCGATTTCGGGCTCGGCAAGGTGAAGCGCATCCCCGGCGTGGCCACGGCCTCGATCAACTACGTCGACGGCAACACCGGCGGCGTTGCGGTCGAGCTCAGCGTCGTCGTCGGCGACCGGCTGCAGGCGGATCCGGGCCGCGTCGATTTCCCCTATCTTCATCAGGGCGACGACAGCCTGCTGAAGCTCAAGCTGACGGCCGCGACGCTCGGCTACGCCAATCACGATGCCTGGTATGGCCGGCCGCAGGCCTTCGTCGGCGCCAATCCACTCGCCAAGGGACCGGCCGGCGCCGGCTGGTCGTCGTTCGGCGAAGCCGCGCTGGAGGGCGGGCTGCAGGGCATCGGACCGGTCGGCAACAACATCTATGCCTATGGCAGCCTCTCCTATCTGGCCAGCGGCTCGACCGGCACGGACCTGTTCGTCACCGGCCCGCGCCGCCATGGCGCGATCGAGGACGCCTATGCGGGCCTCGTCACGGGGATCACGGGCGACGACGGCTCGCGGCTGGTGATCAACCTGTCCGGCGGACGGCAGCCGTTCCAGATTGCCGACGGCATGCTGATCAGGATCACGGCAGCCAACGGTTTTGACCGCGCCGCGCTGCAGCTCAATCCGCGCTGGGCTGCCGACAGTTTGTTCCTCGCGCAGGCTCGCTACAACACCACGAAATTCGAGGCCTTCCGTCTCGCCCCCGACGAGCTGCCGGCGATCGATACCCACACCGTCATCGCCGGTGCGAACCTCGAGACGGGCCTGGGCACGCCGCATCAGCTCGGACTGACCTATCTGACCGTGCCGCGCTCCGACTACGGCTGGTACACGGCGACGGCGCAGGGCACGCGCCAGGGGCTGCAGGTCGCCGACGTGCGCTATTACTGGACGCCGGCCATCGGCGCGTCCGGTCCCTATGCGAAGACGGAGCTGGCGTTGCAATGGAACGACCGCAACGCGTTTCCGATGCGCGCCTGGGGCGGCTATGTCGAGGCGGGCTACACCTTCAACGAGGCGCTGTGGCGCCCCACTTTGAGCTATCGGCTGTCCGGATTCAGCGGCGACAATCCGGCGACGCGGACCTATGAGCGCTGGGATCCGCTGTTGTCGGGCGGCACCGGCGAGGAATGGGTGCAGGGGCTGAACCACTACAAGCTGTTTCAGGACACCAACCTGATCGCCCATCGCCTGCAGGCGATCCTGCGGCCGGCGCCGCAATGGGAGCTCGTGCCGCAGGCCTGGCTGTTCCAGGCGCAGCAGCTCAACAATATCGGCGGCACCACCTCGACGCTGGCCGGGCATCTGCTCGGCTACGAGGTCAATTTGACGGTGAAGTATTTCATGAGCCGCAACGTGATGTTCCAGTCGAGCGTCGCGCTGACGGCGCCGCTGTCCGGCGTCAGCCAGGCCGTTGCCGGCAACACCCGCCCGTGGTTCAGCGCGATGTCGCTGGCCCGGATCAGCTTCTGAGGGGAGATGTCGATGGATCGCCGCAGCATGTTGCAGAGCCTGGGTTCGGGGGCCGTGACGATTCCGCTGGCGCAACTGCTTCCGGGAGGCGCTGAGGCGGCTGAGCCCGTCGGCCCGGCCAACCTCGCGATCAGCCCGATCGATCCGGACTACTTCATCAAGGATCGCTTCAAGTCACGGACGATCGCCATCACCGGATTTGCCCGCGGCATGGGCCGCGCCGCCGCGCTGCGGGCGGCGCGCGAGGGCGCCAACATCGTCGGGATCGACTGGCTGCCGGACACGGCGCGCGAGACGGCGGCCATGATCCAGCGCGAGGGTGGCGCGATCGAATTTCTCGTCGGCGATGTCGCGAAGGGCGACACCTGCGACATGATGGTCAGGCGGGCGGTCGAGAAATTCGGCGGACTGGATTTTGCCATCAACAATGCCGGCGTCATGGACGGCGTATTTTCCGGCGAGGCGTTCGACTACGACAAGCAGAAGGACCTGCTGTTCGCGCCGATCCACGAAGCCTCCGATGCCTATTGGGACAATGTCCTCGCCACCAACGCCACCGGCGTGTTCCGCGCCATGCGGGCCGAGCTGCGGCAGATGGTCGCGCAGAAGCGCGGCGGGGCGATCGTCAACGTCGCCTCGATCGCCGGCCTGACCGGACTGGCCGGCAATCCGGCCTATGTCGCCAGCAAGCACGCCGTCAACGGATTGACCGCCAACGCCGCGGTCGACTACGCGCCCCACGGCATTCGCATCAACTCGGTCAACATGGCGGCGACGGACACGCCGATGATCGCGCGGGCCGCGCAGGCCGTCGCGGCCAAGATGCAGCGGTCGCCGGCCGACGGCGGCATGGGACGGCTGAAGACAAACTCGATCCTCAGCTATGCCGATCCCAGGCATCGTCCGGCCACCGTGTGGGAGCAGGTCGCGGTGATGCTGTTCCTGCTGTCGCCCGAGGCGTCGAACCTGACCGGCGCGTTCTACGCGACGGATGGCGGATGGACGGCCTACTGAGCCCGCTTCAAGACGGCTAGAGCATGATCTTTTCGGAAAACCGGTTTCCATTTTTTTGGATCATGCTCTGAGGACTGGAACGCTCGTGTGCCCGCGATCCGCTTCGGGCAAGAGACGAGATCATGATGCGATCCCGCGGACTCGCATCACGATCCCATGGCCTCGTCTGCGCGGCGACGGTTCAGCGCGGGCGCAACGCTCAGCGCCCTTTCCTCTTGGCGCTCGTCTTGGCTCGCCTGGCGGTCTTGGTCGCGGTCTTCTTCGCCGGACGCTTGGCCGCCGTCTTGGTCGCCTTGGCCTTCGCCTTCTTCGCTGAGGCGGCACGCTGGCTTGCCGTTTTCGACGCCTTCTTCGCGACCTTCTTTGTCGTGCTTGTCTTGCGGCCGGCCGAGGTCTTGGCTGCAGCGGCGGTCTTCTTTTGGGCCTTCTTGGCCGGCTTGGTCGACGGCCTCGCGGGCTTCGTCGTCGCAGCCGGTGTCTTGGCCGGCTTGGTGGTGCCGGTTGGCTTGGCGGGCTTCTTCGGCGTCGGTGGCGTTTCGACCGCCCCGCCGCCACCCGCCGCCGACAGCCAGAACCGCAGCTCCGGCGACTTCTCATCCGCGCCCTTGATGTAACGGTCCTGCCAGGTGTCGTCGGATTGCAGCGGCTTGCCGAAGATCTCCGGGTGCTGCTGCAAGAGGAAGCGCCAGGCGTAGTGGTCGTAGAGGTCGAGGACGTGGCAGGCATAGGCCTCGGCGAGACCGCGGTGACCGCGGATGATCAGCATGTTCTCGTCGTTGTTGTGCGAGGCGCGGAAGCCGAGATTGTGCGAGCCGGTGACGACGACGCAGTCGTCGCTGAACGGATCGATCACCACGATCTTGCTGTGGATGATGGCGAAGCCGTATTTGCCGAGCTCCCTCTCCCACTTGCCGAACGCGTCCTGCACCGCGCCGGCCGGCACGGCGCGGAAATCGATGCTGCCCTTGGCGCCCGGCTTCTTCGGCTTGCCGGCCTCGCCGACCACCGTCACCTGGGGCGCGGTGTCGTCCGCTCCCTCCTCCGCCGGCACCTCCGAATGGCCGCCGGAATGCAGCGCGGCGGAGAAATTCGTCGCGCGCACCGGGCTGGTCAGCGCGCCCCGCACGAACAGATCGGGCTTGTCCTTGAGCAACCGGCCGGCGACGTCGAGGATCGAGTTGTTGCCGGGATCGAAGGCCAGGAACAGCACGGCGTGCTTGGCCGATCGCATCAGCTCGAACACGCGGCCCATGTCACCGGGCGTATCGGGATTCTTGCCGAGCTTGCCGTGGGTGTTCGGCGAGAACATCGGCTCGACGGTGACGCCGTGGCCCAGGTCGACCGGCGCCTGGATCGCGTCGGCATTGTTGGCGCGGGCGAAGTCGCGCAAGGTCTTCGACTGCAGCGCCGACTTGTCGCCGGCGGCGGCGTCGACGTCGGCCTTCAGCGCGTTCCAATAGCCGAGATAGCGCTGCGCCAACACTGGGCTCTCCACCACCAGCGCGTTGTTGGTCTGGGTGCACAGGCCGGTCGAGGTCCAGTTGGTCGAGCCGGACAGCACCGCGCTCGGCTTGCCGTTCTCGGTGAGCACCATGAACTTGTTGTGCGGGATGCTGCCCTTACCGAGGATGCGGTCGATCACGGTGACGCCGGCGGACTTGAGGTCGGCGCGGTTCTCGGCGTCGGCGTCGTCGGTGTCCTTGCCCTGCTCGTTGCCGAGGATGACCGTGCGGCTGTTCGGGTTCTGGTGCAGCTGCTTCTCGAGGCCGTCGGGATCGTTCAGCTCGTAGAGGGCGGCATGGATGGCGCCGCCGCCGGCATCGGCGCGCGCCAGCAGCGAGGTCAGGCCGTCTTGAAGCTGGCCCATCAGGCGGATGCGAATGGGATCGGCAGGATCGAGGATGTGCGGGGCCAGCGCCGACACGCTCGGCTTGTCGTTCAGCGCATGGCTGAGCGCCTGGGTCGCGGTGATGCCGCGGTTGAAATAGACGTGGAACGGCGGCCGCTCCGGCGTCAGCGTGACCGGATTGCTCTCCAGCGGCGCGACGCCTTCGAGCGGCGTCAGCGCCTGGCCGGGCGTGCCGGCCATCGGCACGATGCGATATTTGTAGGTGCCGCCGCGCTTGGCGAACAGATCCTTCCACCAGAACTTCTGGATCGGCGCCTGCTCGGTGGTGAGCTTGTCCGCGGTCTGCCCGGCAAACCGTGCCAGCGCCGGCAGCACGGTGTCGGTGTGATCGGCGAGATCGATGCGATGAATGGCGAAGCCGAGACAGCCGTCGAGACGGCGATCGAAGGTCCAGGCGATGACGGCAATATCATTGTTGGAAAAGGCAAGCGCGGGCATGGCGGCACTCCTTGTCTGACAAGGATATGTCGTGCGGTTGTGACAAGGGTTCGACACATCCGGAACAAGAAGTGGCTAGTCGGAGGTCGCGAGGGAAGATGGTGCGGTGCGGGAGGGCAGTGGCTCGACCGGATCGCTGCTCACCCTCCTCCGGAGAGCCGGGGTGGGGGACAGACTACCCACACATGAGGTGAATGAGATGGATTGGCGAGGAAGCCTTCCGGATGGACGACGCGCGTAGCCTCAACTTCCCGGGCAGAGCGATCGCATATGGCCCCCTACGGATTGCTCTCGTCTGTTTCCACGTCGTCATGGCCGGGCTCGTCCCGGCCATCCACGTCGTCCGGCGCCCTGGGAGCAACGTGGATGCCCGGGACAAGCCCGGGCATGACGGAGTAACTAGCCGGCAGGCGTCGCTGCCGCGATTGTCGCATTCGTCATATGCGATCGCCCTGCCGTCCAGGGGAGGGTGGGCACCTGTGTCCAACTCGTCATTGCGATGAGCGCAGCGACGAAGCAATCCAGAGTCCCGTTCACGACTCTGGATTGCTTCGCTTCGCTCGCAATGACGCGTCGAGAGAGCGCGCTCAGGCCGCTCAGGCCAGGCCGCCCGGCTTGCCGCGGGTGACGTAGCGGCCACTGCCCTTGGCGCCGATCAACTCGCCGTCGCGCACGACGAATTTTCCGCGCAGCATGGTCGCCACCGGCCAGCCGGTGATCTCGATGCCTTCATAGGGCGTGTAGTCGGAGCCGTGGTGCAGGCCGGACTGGCTGATCTTCGCGGTCTTCGCCGGGTCCCACAGCGCGATGTCGGCGTCGTAGCCGATGGCGATGGAGCCCTTGCCCTTCAGGCCGTAGGTCTTGGCGTGGTTGGTGGCGGTGAAGGCGACGAACTGGTTCAGGGTGATGCGGCCCTTGCTGACGCCTTCGGAGAACAGGATCGGCAGCCGGGTCTCCACGCCGGGGATGCCGTTCGGTACCCAGCGAAAGCTGGTGCGGCCCTTCGGCGTCAGCTTGCCGGCCTCGTCGTCGTAGCGGAACGGGCAGTGGTCGCTGGAGAACAGCGAGAACACGCCCTGCTGCAGGCCCTCCCAGCAGGCCTCCTGGCTGGCCTTGTCGCGCGGCGGCGGCGAGCAGACATATTTGGCGCCTTCCATGTTGAGGCCCTGCATGTCCTCCTCCGTCAGCACCAGATATTGCGGGCAGGTCTCGCCATGGATCTTCAGGCCGCGCGCCTGCGCGCGGCGGATCTCCTCCATCGCCTCGCGGTTGGAGACGTGGACGATCACGATCGGCACGTCGATCAGCTCGGCCAGCGAGATCGCGCGATGCGTTGCCTCGCGCTCGACCGGAATCGGGCGCGACTTGCCGTGATAGTACGGCGCGATGTGGCCGGCACGCTCGAGGCGATCGGTGAGGAAGCGGATCGCGTCGTAGTTCTCGGCGTGGATCTGCACCAGGGCCCCCCGCTCGCGCGCGACCTGCAGCACGCCGAGGATCTCGTAGTCGTTCAGCGCGAGCCCCTCATAGGTCATGAAGATCTTCAGCGACGAATAGCCGTCGGCGACCAGCGCCGGCAGCTCCTGGCCGAGCACGGCGTCGGTGGGATCGGCGATGATGAGATGGAAGGAGTGATCGACGTAGCAGGCGTTGTCGGCGAGCGCGTGATAGTCCTTCAGCGCTGATCGCAAGGGCTGGCCCTTCTCCTGCAGGCAGTAGGGCATGACGAACGTGTTGCCGCCGAAGGCGGCGGCGCGCGTCGCGCTCTCGAAATCGTCGGCCATGACGATGCCGGGGCCGGAGGGCTGGCTGATATGGACATGGCTGTCGATGCCGCCCGGCAGCACCAGCAGGCCCGTGGCATCGACGATCTCGTCGGCATCGGCGATGGCCTCGCCGATCGCGACGATGCGGCCGCTCTTGATGGCGACATCGGCCTTGAACGTATCGCTCGCGGTGGCGACGGTGCCGTTGCGGATGACGGTGTCGAAGGCAGCCATGTGACGCGCTCTCCCTAGTCCAGATTCAAGCGAATTTCTGAAACAGCGATCCCCACCCGCTGACGCCGCTGACATCGACCCCTGCCAGTCTCAGCGATTTCCATACCACGGTGGCGATGGTGTCGAGAATGGGAATGCCGGTCTCCAGCTCGAGCCGCGCGACCAGCGGCGCGGCGCGCATGTTGGTGCAGACCACCGCGATCGCATCCGGCTTCTCGCGCGCGACCTCGCGGATCATGGTCTCGATCTCGGACGGCGTCACCTCCGCGAAGGAGAAATTGTCCTGCAGGTTGAGGTGCCGGTCGCCGCGGCAGGCGATGCCGAGCTTGTCGTAGTTGGCGATGATGCGCGCCTGGACGTCGTCGCGGTAGGGCGTGACGAGGCCGAGCGAGGTGGCCTTCGCCGCCGCCAGGATCTCGTTCAGCGCCAGCATCGAGGTGGTCGCAGGGATGCCGGTGGCTGCGGTGATATGCTCGCACAGTTTCACGTCGGCCTCGAAGCCGAGCCAGCCCGACGAGGTGCCGTTCCAGCCGATGACGTCGACCTTGGCATGCGCCAGCAGCTCGGCGGCGCGCAGGATGTTGGAAATGTCGAACTGCGCGAGCGCGTCGGACGAGAGCGCGATCTCGGTGACCTTGAAGCGCGAGAAATGCGCGGAGACGTTGGGCAGGCTCGCGACCATCGCCGAGGTGATCGGCTCCAGCGCGGTGTTGGACGACGGCGTGAGCATGCCGAGCAGCGTGCGTGTGGTCATGGGTGAACGACCTCGTTCGATCGCGGATGGCGAGCGGGAGAGCCTCCCCCGCTTGCGGGGGAGGCCGGATCGCATCGCAGATGCGATCCGGGTGGGGGAACTCTATCCGCTCGGGCAGCGCGCCGTGCGGCGCCCCCACCCCAGCCCTCCCCCGCAAGCGGGAGAGGGGGCGCACTGCCGTTGTGGCGAGGGCTGGACCTGAACATGCAGCGCTTGGGCGGGCGCGATTGAGCAGCAATCATGCACTCGCCCCCTGCTCCGCCCGCTCGCCACGCAACAACGCCAGGATATGCCGCTTCAACTCATTGAACTGCGGTGACGTGATATCACGCGGCCGCGGCAGATCGATCGGGATGATCTCGACGATGCGCCCCGGCCGTGCGCTCATCACCGCAACATGCGTGCCCAAGGTCAGCGCCTCGTCGATGCCATGGGTGACGAACACGATCGTGCCCTGGTGCTGCTGCCAGATGCGCACCAGCTCGGTCTGCATGTCCATGCGGGTCTGCTCGTCGAGCGCGCCGAACGGCTCGTCCATCAGGATCACCTGCGGATTCATCAGCAGCGCCCGGGCGATGCCGACGCGCTGGTTCATGCCGCCCGACAGCTCGGACGGATAGTGGTTCTCGAAGCCGCTCAGGCCGACCATGTCGATATAGACCTGCGCCCGCGCCCGGCGCTCGGCCTTCTGCCCGCCGCCGAGCAGGAGATGGAAGGCGACGTTCTCCCACACCGGCAGCCACGGCATCAGATTGGCATGCTGGAACACGACGCCGCGATCGGCGCCGGGCGCAGTCACCGGCCGGCCGTCGACGGTGATGTTGCCGGCGCTCGGCTTCTCGAAGCCGGCAATCATGTTGAGCAATGTCGACTTGCCGCAGCCGGAGGGACCGAGCAGGCAGACGAGCTCGTTGCGGGCAATGGACAGATTGATGTCGGCGAGCGCGGTGACGTCGGCGTTGCGCTTCTTGTCGGTGAAGATCTTGGAGACGCCGGAGATCTCGATCGTGGCCATCGTCATTCTCCGCCACGAAGCGTGGTGTTGCGCTGCCAGTGCAGCACGCGCGCCATCACGAAGCGGATGGCGAGATCGCTGCAGAAGCCGAGCAGGCCGATACTCGCCATCGCCGCCAGCACCAGATCGTAGCGCAGGAAGTAGTAGGAATCCCACAGCACGTAGCCGAGCCCGCTCTTCACCGCGACCATTTCGGCCGTCACCGTCAGCATCCACGCCGAGCCGATGCCGATGCGAAGCCCTGCAAAGATGCTCGGCATCGCCGCGGGCACGACGATGTAGCGCAGCAGCTTGCGCTCGCTGCCGCCGACCATGGCGCCGGCGCGGATCAGATTGCGGTCGCAGGTCTTCACGCCGTGGATGGTGTTGAGCAGGATCGGAAAGAACGCGCCGAGGAACACCAGGAAGATCGCCGGCTTGTTGGCGATGCCGAACCAGATGATGGCGAGCGGGATCCACGACACCGGCGGGATCGGCCGCAGCATCTGAAGCGTCGGCTCGATCACGATCTCTATCTTGCGCGACCACCCGATGGCGACTCCGAGCGAGACGCCGAGCACGGTGGCAATCGCAAAACCGGCGGCAACGCGCGACAGGCTCGCCAGCATGTCGGCGAGCCAATGGCCGCTGTAGGTCTGGGTGTTGCCGTCGGTGCCGACCAGCCAGTCCGCCCACGCCCACACGACCGTCGACGGCGCCGGCAGCAGCGCTGCCGGCAGCGCGCCGGAGCGCGAGAACGCCTCCCAGCCGGCGAGCACGAGCACCGGCACGACATAGCGGTCGAGCTTCCTGAGCTGGGCGAGCGCCGTCATCTCAGTAGCCGAGCTCGGTCTTCGGCTTGCCCGTGGCCGCTTCCAGGAAGCGGTAGTCGAGGTTCTTCTCGACGGCGGCCGTGACGTCCGAGTTGATGTATTTCAGGTCGCGCATCATCGCGGCGATGGCGAGCGCCGAGGCGCGGTACATCTTCGGGTCGGGATCGAGATTCTCGACCGCGCCGGTCGCGATCGCCTTGTCGAGGCCGGTGATCTTGGAGATCACCTCGATCAGCGCCGGCTTGTCGGCGGCGATGTGCGCATCGACCTTGACGACGGCGCGCACCACGCCCTCCAGCGCCTTCGGGTTGGACGCGATGACGTCGGAGCGGGTGAGGACCAGGTTGGTCAGCTTGCCGGCGGCCTGGTCATAGGGGAAACCGAAGAACTTCGCCGCCTTGGCCTGCATGATCTGGGTGGCGAACGGCTCGACGGTGCAGATCAGCTCGACCTCGCCACGGCGCAGCGCCTGCAGATGGTCGGACGGATTGGGGATGTTGACGAACTGCACGTCCTTGTTGATGTCGATGCCCTGCTTGGCGAAGGCGCCGCGCATGTGGATGTCCTGCGCATTGCCGCGCGAGGCGGCGACGCGGAACGGCTTGCCGTCGGCCTTGTATTTGGCGATGAGCGCCTTCAGCGCGCTCCAATCGCCCGGCGCGACCTCGAGATCGTTGCCGAGCAGGATCGCCGAGCCGCCATTGACCTGGCCGGAGATCGCGACCACGTCGAAGCCTTTGTCGAGCGCGATGGCGTAATGCAGATAGGTCACCTGCGCGACGTCGATGTTCTTCGAGACCAGCGCGGTCAGCGCATCGGTGCCGGTGTTGAAGCCGACGGCGTCGACCGCCACGCCTTCGGCGAACTGCGGCGTCAGCGACATCGGCGTGCAATGCGCGCATTTGGCGTAGCCGAGTTTGATCTTGGGCGCGTCGTCGGCGAAGCTGAGCGAGGGCAGCGCGAGCAGGGCGAGAATGAGCAGCACGAAACGTTTCACATCCATCTCCAGGGCAGGTCGATCCACGGGCTTGTCTCTCATGGCTTGTGTTCTCATCAGCAAGCGACATGCCAACTGGATGCGATATGCAATATTGCTTTTATACAATAAAGTCAGTATCTAACGACCATTCAATCTTGAAGGATCTGCCTGATCCGCGGGCGCATCGCCCGAATTTCAGGCATCTCGCAGCGGAGCAGCCGCGCCCACATGACCCCACCAGCCCCCCGGCCCAGACTGAAGACGCGCTTCAAGCCGGCGCGGCTGAAGCTGTCGTCCGACCACTCCAAGCGGCCGCTCGAGCGGCTGTCGCTGCACGATCAGGTCGTCGCCAGGGTGCGCGAGATGATCGTGGACGGCGAGCTCGCCGCCGGCGCTGCCTTGCCCGAGCGCATGCTATGCGAGACTTTCGGCGTGTCGCGCACGCCGCTGCGCGAGGCCTTCAAGATCCTCGCCGCCGAGGGCCTCATCGAGCTGCGGCCGCATCGCACGCCCGTGGTGGCGCCGATCGACGCCCGCGAGATCGCCGAGATCTTCGACGTGATGGTGTCGCTCGATGCCGCCGCGGGCCGCGCCGCGGCCGCGCGTGCGACGGCGGACGACCTCGCCAGGCTCGACGCCATGCATGCCGAGCTGGTGGCGCTGCATCGTGCCGCCGAGCGCGCCGCCTATTTCCGGCTCAACCAGCAGATCCATGCCGAGATCACCAAGCTCGCCGGCAACGCCGTGCTGCTCAACATGTGGGGCACACTGCACGCGAGCGTCTTCCGCGCCCGCGCCGTGGCCAATTACGATGCGCGGCGCTGGGACGAGTCGATCCGGGAGCACGAGGCCTTCATGGCGTTGCTGCGGGCCCGAGACGGCGACGGCTTCGCGCAGGCGCTCTCCGAGCACACCCGCAAGACCGGGGATTCGGTGCTGCAGATGCTGGACCAGGCCAGCCAGGAACTGGCGAAGGGCGGATAGACTTTGTTCACGTCGAACCGGGCATGCTGGCATCGCGACAGATGAGAGCTCCACACGCTTGGCCTGATCATGATCCTGCAATCGCTCGCCGGCCTGCCGGCCTTTCTGGTGTACTTCTGTACCGCGCTGGCCGCGGTGACGGCCTACCTGTTCGTCTACACCCGCGTCACGCCCTACAATGAATTCCAGCTGATCCGGGACAATCACCCCTCGGCCGCGATCGCGCTCGGCCTCAGCCTGCTCGGCTTCACCCTGCCGCTGGTCAGCGCCATCGCCCATTCCGCCAACGTGCTGGACTGCCTGGTCTGGGCGCTGGTCGCGCTGATCGTCCAGGTGATCGTCTATTACCTCGTCCGCATCCCGGTGCCGGATCTCGCCCAGCGCATCGTCGCCGGCGAGCTGGCTTCGGCGATCTGGCTCGGTCTCGCGTCGCTCTCGGCCGGCGCGCTGAACGCCGCCTCGATGATCATCTGACCATGGCCGAGCAACGCCGCGAATTCGGCAAGCGCCGGCCGATGCCGCCCCCGCCCGCGACGCCGCCGGTGAAGCGCTCCGGCCATGTCGCGCTGCTCTTGATGGGCACACTCGCCGTCGGCAGCACTGCCTATGCGCTGATGCCGCGGCCGCAGAGCTGCCCGCAGCCAGGCGCCGAGACGCCGACCATGGCCGGCCAGCCGCAGACGGGCGAATGCACGACGCGCCGCTCGAGTGGCGGTGGCGGCGGCAGCGGCTCCGGCCGCTGGGGATTTTCCAGCGGCGACAGCGATTCCAGAAGCAGCGGCTCGAGCCATGTTGCCGAGGCCTCCTCCGCACATGTCTCGCGCGGCGGCTTCGGCTCGTTCGGACACGGCTTCGGAGGCGGCGGCTGATTTTCGTCGCGCCGGCGCCGTGAAAACACCGCGTTCATGCTGTTATCTCGGATTCGGATCTTTGACACAGACTCAAAATCATAAAAAACTGGCCTACCTACTGATCGGAAGCGATCCGATGCAATGTCGGCACCTGATGGTGCCGGCGACGATGAGGGCTGCGGCGACCGCCGCCGCCTCGCAGCAATCTGCTGGCAGGCGATCGCGTGGTCGCCGGCGCGGGATGGCGCCGGGACCGCGCGGACGTGATCATGGCCGCATCATTGATGGCGGCCGCGGTCGTGCTGTGCCCTGTTGCCACGGGCACGGCTTGTTCGCTGCTGCCTTGGGCTGACGCCGATGCAGCGCATCCCCTGTCCCGAACGTGACGGCTGGCGCGAGACCGCGGCACGATGCGGATTCGACTTCTACGAACTCGACGGCGAGCGCTATTGGGACGAGCGCGCCTACTACGCATTCACGATCGCCGAGATCGAGCTCGGCATCGAGGAGCCGACGGCCGAGCTCGAGCAGATGTGCCTCGCGCTGGTCGCGCGCGTCGTCGGCGACGAGGCGCTGCTGCGCCGGCTGAAGATCCCGCAAGCGGTCTGGCCGCTGCTGGCGGAGAGCTGGCGCCGGAGGGACGGCAGCCTCTATGGGCGGTTCGACCTCAGCTATCAGGGCGGCCGTACGCCAGCGAAGCTGCTCGAATACAACGCCGACACGCCGACGTCGATCTTCGAGGCCGCGGTCTTCCAATGGACGTGGCTCGAGCAGGCGATCGAGCGCCGCATCCTGCCGGGGCGCGCGGACCAGTACAACTCGATCCATGAACGCCTGATCGAACGCTGGCGCGCCCTCGGCAAGCGGCGCCGCGTGCATCTGGCCGGGCTGACCGCCAACGCCGAGGACGCCACGACCCTGGCCTATCTGGCCGACACGGCAGCCCAAGCGGGCCTGTCGACAACCATCCTTGACGTCGCCGACATCGGCTGGCGCGAGACCGGCGGCGGCTTCGTCGATCTCGAGGACGGCGACATCGCGCTCGCCTTCAAGTTGTATCCCTGGGAATGGATGTTTCGCGATGCATTCGGCGTCAAGCTCGCGCAGGCGCCGACGCAATGGATCGAGCCGCCGTGGAAGGCCATCCTGTCCAACAAGGGCATCCTGCCGCTGCTCTGGCAGATGCACGAAGGCCATCCGAACCTGCTGCCGGCCTATTTCGAGGACGATCCGAAGGCCGCCGGCCTCGGCCCGAGCTTCGTGCGCAAGCCGATCTACTCGCGCGAGGGCGCCAATGTCAGCCTGGTGTCCGACGGCGTCGCCGTCTCTACGCAGGAGGGTCCCTACGGCGCCGAAGGCTTCATCCGCCAGGCGCCGGCGCCGCTGCCGGATTTCGGCGGTGTGTTCCCGGTGATCGGCAGCTGGCTCGTCGACCATCAGCCCTGCGGCCTGTCGATCCGCGAAGACACGAGCCCGATCACGGGCAACCGCTCGCGCTTTTTGCCGCACGCAATCCTGTAGGATATTAACGACCGCCGACGAAAACGCCTCGACACGCCGGTCGAGAGGATTAGATAGACCGAGGGTGAACTCCCTGCGCGATGGGCGCGCATGACCGGGACATGACCGGGACGAGGCATGGCGACGGACAAACCCGAACTCGAAGGCTTGCGTATCCTGGTCGCCGAGGACGAGGGCCTGATCGCGCTTGAGCTGGAAACGGTGTTGCAGGGATTCGGCTGCGAGGTGGTTGGTCCCGTCTCGCGCGTTGGCGACGTGCTGCGCGAGGCCGAGCGAGGCGGCCTGGACGGCGCGCTGCTCGACGTCAACCTGCGCGGCGAGCAGATCTTCGCCGTCCTGCCGCAGCTGATCGCGCGCGAGCTCAAGATCGTCATCACCTCCGGCTATGACGATGCGACGCTGTTTCCGCCGGAGTTCCGCAGCCTGGCCCGGCTCGCCAAGCCGTTCGACGAGCGCGCGCTGCGCGCGATGTGCGAGGCCACTTTCGTTCGGCGTCAACGCAACTCATAACGCTTCGCTCACGCCCGGCGCATCGGGAGGCATCGCGTGTCCATCATCGAAGATACCGCGGCCTACGAGGCCTGGCTTCGCAGTCAATGCAAGGTGGTCGAGGACGACCTTCTCACGAAGCACCAGCGGATGCGAAAGTCTCCGTTCGCCCTGCTGCGCGCCACCTATTATCGCTGGGCGCGGCGCATCGAGGAGATCTGCCCGGAGCTGGCCGAGGCGCCGGTCGCGCTGTGCGTCGGCGACATCCATCTGGAGAATTTCGGCACGTGGCGTGATGCCGACGGGCGCTGGGTGTGGGGCGTCAACGATTTCGACGAGGCTGCGAGGATGCCCTACGCCTTCGATCTGGTCCGGCTCACGACCAGCATCGAGCTCGCGCCCGACATGGCAATCGACAGCCGCGACGCCGCAGACGCGATCCTCCAAGGCTATCGCGACGGTCTCAAACACCCGCGGCCGGCGCTGCTCGACGAACACGAGATCTGGATCAGGCCCTACGTCAAATGCTCGGATGATTGCCGCCGCGCGTTCTGGGAGGAGATCAACGGCCTCGCGGCCGCCGATGCGATTCCATCCGCGGTGCGGAAGCTGCTCACCGCCAGCCTTCCGGAGCAAGCGAAGAATGCCGCATTCTTCCATCGCTTCGCCGGCGGCGGCAGCCGCGGACGTCCGCGCTACGTCGTCGTCGCGACATGGCGCGGCGGCCGCGTCGTCCGCGAGGCCAAGGCGCTGGTCCCTTCGGCCTGGACCTGGGCCAAGAACAGGACGAAGGGCAGGATGCAGCCAAAGCCGGCGCCGCCGCACCGATTCGTCGAGCTGTCGACCGGGACCTATCGCGCGCCCGATCCATTCCTGCACGTTCACAGAACCAATGACGGGGACTACGTGGTCCGACGCCTGTCCGCGGACTCGCGCAAGATCGATCTCGGCAAGGAAGCCGGCGCCGATCTCAAGCTGGAGCTTCTGCGCGGCATGGGCACCGACCTCGCCTCCATCCATGCCGCCGACCGCCGCGCCGGCGCCGGGATCGCGGCGGACCTGAAGCAGCGCGGTTCAGGCTGGCTGCGCCGAGCAGCGCGCGCCGCGCGTGAGGCGACGGAAAGGGACCACGACGTCTGGCGCCGCAAGGCGGCACGCTCCGTTCCGGTCGCGCGCTGAGGCGGGCATCCGATCAGTCCGGCTGCACGGCCGATGCCGGCAGATGCTCGGGGGTCGTCTCCGCGGTCAGCGCAAAGGTCAGCGAGCACCGAATGCCCGCGGGCTCGAAGTCGAGCAGGGCTTCGCCCTCGAGATCGAAGCGGACGACGCGGTCGATCAGCGTGGTGCCGAAGCCGCGCCCGCCGCCGCCTTCGATCAGCGGTCCGCCGCGCTCGAGCCAGACCAGCTCCAGCCGGCGGCCATCGTCGCGCAGGCGCCAGGAGATCGTGACCTGGCCGTGGGAGGCGGACAACGCGCCATATTTGGAGGCGTTGGTCGCAAGCTCGTGCAGCACCATCGAAAGCGGCAGCACCAGCCGTGCCTCCAGCAGCACCGGAGGGCCGTCGATGGCGATCCGCCCTTCGCCGATGCCGTAGGGCGCCAGCACGGTGGTGAGCAGTTCGTTCAGTCCGATGCCGATCCAACGGGTCTGCGTCAGGATGTCATGCGCGATCGAGACCGCCTGGATGCGCCCGGAGAACGCCTTGTTGAAGGCCGGCAGCGACGGTGAGGTCCGCAAGGTCTGCCCCGCCACCGACTGCACGATCGCCAGGATGTTCTTCACCCGGTGATTGAGCTCGGCGACCAGCACGGTCTGCTGCTCTTCCGCGCGCTTGCGTTCGGTGATGTCGGTCAGGGTGACGATCGAGCCGACCGTCTCCTTGAGATCGTTCACCAGGGGCCCGCCGGACAGCAGGAACGACCGCCCCGACGCCTGCGCGTTGCGCAAGGCGACCTCGACGCCATGGAAGGGCTTGGTCGCCAGCGCCTGATCAAGGCTCTCGCGCGAGAAGCGCGTCAACGTGCCTCGCTGGCTGGCGCTCTGCCCATCGAGCGGGAACGCCTCAGAAAACAACTGGCCGACCGGCGGTCGTTCCGCGAGCTGCTCCGCGACCCAGCTCGCATGGGTGATCCGGCCGTCGAGCGCCAGCACCACGACCGCATCGGTCGCCTGCTCCAGGATCGAGCGCGCAAAGCGCTCGGCATTGGCGACCTCCTCGGCGCGCCGCTGAATCGACATGTCGGTCAGCGTCACGAGCGTGGCCACCACGCCGCCCATCGCCATCTGGCGCATCCACACCGACACCGGCAGCTGGCCGCCGTCAGCGCGGCACAGTTGAGCGTCGGTTGCCGCATCGTCGGCGCGCTGCTCGGGCACCGCTCCCGCAAACAGCGAGGCAAAGCTGCGTCCCACCAATTGCTGTACGCCGAGGCCGGTCAGCGCGCACAGCCTGGAATTGACATAGACGATGCAGCCGTCGGCATCGAGCGTCAGCGCGCCGTCGCTCATGCGCTCGACCAGAACATGATAGGGCGCGTCCGCGCCCTGCAGCATGATGACCTGGGGTCCGGCCGGGCCCTGCACCACCACGGCATCGACGTTGCCGCGATGAATGGCCTCGACCGTCTCCTCCGCCTCGTTACGCGGCCGTCCCGCCTGCATCGCCTCTGTTGATGCCACGCGTCCTCCGTTCAGCTCGGTGCGATGTCCAGACCAACCAGCACCTTCTCCGCATTGGAGAGATCGCCGATGATTCGCTTGAGGGGCTCGGGCAGTTGACGGATCAAGGTCGGGATTGCGACGATCTGATCTCGTTGTGCGAGGGCCGGATCCTTCATCAGGTCGATCACCTCGATCGTGTAGCGACCCGGCAGATGCGTCTCGCACAGCTTCTTGAGGTTGGCGAGCGCCGCCAGCGATTTCGGCGTCTGACCGGCGACATAGAGCCGGAGATTGTAGCCATCCTGTTCCATCGGAGCCGCCGTCATTTGCTGGATGTCAGCGGGTTGGCTGGGGAGCTCGGACGAGGCCTGGACGAGCGGCTCTCGATCTGCGCGAGGCGAGCGGCTGCGCGCTGATCCTCGCGGGCAGCGCCTTCCAGATTGATGAGCTCCATCTCGCTCTCCTCGTTGGCCAGCTGAGCCTTGAGCGTTTCGATCTGAGCCGCGAGGTCGCGACGGCGACGTTCGATCTCGCGCGTGCGTCGTTCCGTATCCTGCATGCGCAGCAGGCGCTCGACGCGATCTCTCGCCTCCTGCGCCACCCTGGCCGATCCCGTGAGCACGCCCTCCGGGCCGACATAGACCTCGCGCAGCGAGATGCCGTCGGCACTCATCAGGAATTCGCGGACCTGGTTGGAATGCGCCATGCCGCGCGACTTCAGCAGATAGAGCTGGCGGTTGTGCTCGCCGTTGCTCTCGCGATTGTAGAGCAGCAGCCAGGTGTCGGTGAGCGACGAGATCTGCATCTCCGTGGTCGCCGTCTCCGCGCTGCCGGCGCCGAGATTGGTGAACAGCGCCGTGACGCCGCGCGCCTTCAGGAAATCGATGAGGCGCAACGTCATCGAATGCACGTCGCCGGCAATGCCGGCGCCCATGAGCGCCGAGATGGGATCGACCACGACGGCGGCTGGATCGAACTCCTTGACCTCGCGATGCATGGCGGCGAGATGCGTTTCCAGTCCGTACAGATTGGGGCGCCGCGCCGAGAACCGCAGCAGGCCGCGATCGACCCATTGCTGCAGGTCGAGACCGACCGACTTCATGTTGCGGATGATCTGCTGCGGGGATTCCTCCAGCGCGAAATAGATGCAGCGTTGTCCGCTCTTGCAGATCGAATTGGCGAAGTGTGCCGACACCGTCGACTTGCCCGAGCCGGCCATGCCCGAGATCAGGATGCTCGACGCTTTGTAGTAGCCCTGGCCTTCGAGCATGTCGTCGAGATCGGCAATGCCGGTGGAGACCCGCTCCGTCCACGCATCATGCGCGAGCCCCGACGAGGTGATCGGCATCACCGTGATGCCTTCCTGGTCGATGATGAAGGGGTATTCGTTGGTACCATGCGCCGTGCCGCGATACTTCACGACGCGCAGCCGGCGGGTCGAGAGCTGATCGTGCACGCGGTTGTCGAGCAGGATGACGCAGTCGGCGACGTATTCCTCGAGGCCGTAGCGCGTCAGCGTACCGTCACCGCGCTCGCCGGTGATGATGGCGGTGACGCCCTTGCTCTTCAGCCATTCGAACAGCCGGCGCAACTCGGAGCGCAGCACCGCCTGGTTGTCGAGGCCGCCGAACAGGGTCTCGATCGTATCGATCACGACGCGCTTGGCGCCGATCGAATCGATCGCGAAGCCGATGCGGATGAACAGGCCGTCGAGATCGTAGTCGCCGGCCTCCTCGATCTCGTTGCGATCGAGATGGATGTGGTCGACCACGATCTTCTTCTGCTCGATCAGCCTATCGATGTCGTAGCTGAGCGAGCCGACGTTCTTGATCAGGTCCTCGGGCTGCTCCTCGAACGCGATGAACACGCCCGGCTCGTCATAGGCGACCGCGCCATTGTAGAGAAACGTCATCGCAAACAACGTCTTGCCGCAACCGGCCGCGCCGCACAGCAGCGTCGGCCGCCCTTGCGGCAGGCCACCGAAGGTGACCTCGTCGAGGCCGTCGATCCCGGTCGGCGATTTGGCGATGACAGGGAGATCCCGCGTCACGATTCGAGGACGCACACTCGTTTTCATCCAATCCCCCGCCACCAATTCAACACGCGTGAGTCCACACCAAGGCGTGAATAGACGCGTCAGGAACCGAAAAGTTCCAGGGGTCGGCGAGATTTGCTTCGGAAGGAGGCCTGCGGGCGCAGAAAGGACCGGCCGCCCGCGCGGGACGGACGCACGTGGGACGGAACGGCCGACCGCCCGAACGGTCGAAGCGCCCCACGGTCACAGACGGCTCCGGCCGGCGTCAGCGCGCCGCGACCACCTTGAGGCCGGGCAGCAGCGCCGCGCCGCCGCGCGGGCTGCGCACCGGATTGATCTGGTACAGACCCCGCCGCTCCTGGTTGGGCCGGAACGCGTCGGTGATGCCGACGACCGACTCGGCGGCTCCCAGCAACAGCGTGCCGTCCGGCTCCATCACCTTGGCCATTCGCTCGAAGATCGAGGCCTTGGTCTCCTGATCGAAATAAATCAGCACGTTGCGGCAGAAGATGATGTCGAACTTGCCGAGATGCGAGAAGTCCTGCAGCAGATTGAGCTGGCGATGCTGGACCATGCCGCGAATGTCGGCGCTGAGCTGCCAAAGTTCGCCGAGCTGCGTGAAATATTTCACCAGCAGCTGGATCGGCAATCCACGCTGCACCTCGAACTGGCTGTAGAGGCCGGCCTTCGATTTCTCCAGCACCTCCTGCGACAGGTCGGTGGCAACGATCTCGATGCGCCAGCCCGCCAGAGCGGGACCGAATTCGCGCAGGCACATCGCGATCGAATACGGCTCCTGTCCGGTCGAGCAGGCGGCCGACCAGATGCGCAGGGAACGACGATTGGCGCGCGACTGGATCAGCGCCGGCAGGATGCCCTCACGGAGATGATCGAACGGAATCTTGTCGCGAAAGAAGAACGTCTCGTTGGTGGTCATCGCCTCGACCACCTGCGTCGTGAGCTGCTCCGAGCCGCTCTTGATCTTCTGCACCAGCTCCGTGATTCCCGGCAGGTTGGAGCGGCGGGCCAGCGGCAGCAACCGGCTTTCGACCAGGTACTGCTTATCGGCCGACAGATCGAGGCCGGAGCGATCCTTCAGAACCTTACGCAAGAACTCATAGTCCAGGGGTGTCACGAACGGTCTCCAGCAAACAGACGAACCAGCTTCGGTCCAATCTGATTCAAGGGAAGGACGGCCGCGCAGATGCCGGCATTGGCTGCTGCGCCCGGCATGCCCCAGACCACGCTGGTCGCCTCGTCCTGCGCGATCACGCTGCCGCCGGCGGCGACGATGTCCTTGCCGCCGCGCATGCCGTCGGATCCCATGCCGGTCAGGATCACGGCCAGGGTCGAGCCCTGCCAGACCTCGATCGCCGACATGAACAAGGGATCGACGGCGGGCTTGCAGAAATTGACCGGAGGACCGTTGTCCAGCGCGATCACCACATCGGCGCCATGGCGCGCCACACGCATGTGGCGGCCGCCGGGGGCAAGGTAGATCTGACCCGGCTTCACCACTTCACCGTCGACGGCCTCATGGGCCGGCCTGCGGCTCGAGCGCGCCAGATGCTCGGCGAGGATGGTGGTGAAGGTCGGCGGCATATGCTGGGTGATCAGCACCGGAAAGCGGTCGATCACGGGACCGAGCTCGGTCACCAGCGACATCAGCGCCTGCGGGCCGCCGGTCGACGATCCGATCAGCAGCACCTTCGGCATCTGCGTGCTGAAGGAGCGGCGCGCCAGCTGGGTCGGCGCGGCGGGCGCCACGGGAGCGACCATCGGCCGCGCCGTTGACGCAGGCCGGAGCCCCTGGACTTGCGGGACGATCGGCGATGCGGCCGGCGCATGCGGAGCGGGAGCGGCGCGGCGCGCCTTGGCGCCGAGATTGCGGATCTTCTGAATCAAATCGTAGTGGAAATTGTCGGCCGCCGAGGCCTCGCGCGTGCTCTCGGGTTTCGGAATGTAGTCGGCCGCACCGAGCGACAGCGCCTTGAAGCTGATCTCCGCGTTGCGGCGGGTCAGCGTCGACGCCATGATGACGGCGAGGTTCTTCTTCTTGGCAAGCAGCTTCGGCAGGGCGGCGATGCCGTCGAGCTCGGGCATCTCGATGTCGAGCACGGCGACATCGGGATTGACGCGATCGATCTGGTTCACGGCTTCGAGGCCCGTGCGCAGCGACGCCGCCACGACCATGTCGGGCTCAGACGCGATCCAGCGCGAGATCATGCCGCGAATGACCACGGAATCGTCCACGACCATCACGCGGAGAGGTTCCTGCCTGGTCGAACTTGGGATCGAAGAACTGGCCAACGCGACGCTCATAGTTCACCAACAGGACAGAGGCACGGGGTGACGGCAAGCCCGGACGACCACGGGACCGACGCACGCGACAGAGATCAGATCAGCCCGACTTCCTGAAACTTCGCCGTCACGATGTCCTTGTCGAAGGGCTTCATGATGTACTCGTTGGCGCCGGCGTGCAGCGCGCGCGCGATGTGCGCGACATCGTTCTCGGTCGTGCAGAACACCACCTTCGGCGCGTCGCCGCCGGGCATGCGCCGGAGATTGCCGAGGAACTCGTAGCCGTCCATGACGGGCATGTTCCAGTCGAGCAGCACCGCATCCGGGAGGCCCCGCTTGCAGATCTCCAGCGCCTGCTCGCCGTCCTCCGCTTCCACGATCTGGAAATCCAGACCTTCCAGAATGCGTCGCGCCACCTTTCGAATGACGCTGGAATCGTCAACTACCAGACACGTTCTCATATCAGCCTCACGAGATCAGGATCCAATGCAACGACGCATGATGCGCCGCTGCCCGCACGTTGCAGTGTTCAGGCCGCCATCTTGTCGGCGGCGAGCTCGAGCACGCGATCGACGTCGAGAATGACCATCAGCTGGCCGTCGAGGCGGTGCACGCCGCCGGCAAGCTTCGCCATGCGCGGATCGAGATTGACGGGGTTCTCCTCCCGGCCCTCCTCGGGCAGCCGCAGCACCTCGCCGATCTGGTCGATCAGGAGACCGTAGGACTCGCCGCGCAGATCGACGCCGACCGCCATCGGCGGCTTGCCGTCCTCGGCGCGGGCAAGGCCGAGCCGCGCCCGCATGTCGACGACGGTCACGATGCGGCCGCGCAGGTTCAGGACGCCGGCGATCTCCGCCGATGACAGCGGCACCCGCGTCACCCGCTCCGGCATGAACACGTCCTGTACCCGGGAGATCGGCAGGCCGAACAGCTGGCCGCCGATCATCGCAGTGACGTATTCGACGGCGGCGCCCTCGGTGGTTTCGATCTTGCTGCTCATCGCACGCTACTCCTGTCCGCTTGCTGTCACGCGGCCCGCCGGTTGGCTTCGGCGCGGGCCCGTTCCTCGATCTGTTCCTTCAGCGCCGCGATCAGGCCGGGCCGGTCGAACTTGGCGATGTAGTCGTAGAGACCCGCCTGGCGGCCGCGCTCGATCGCCGCCGGCGACACCAGCGACGACACCGCGATGACCGGCATCTGGCTCAGGTTCTGGTCGGCGCGGATCGCCTCGGTGAACTCGAAGCCGTTCATCTCCGGCATCTCGATGTCGGTGACGACGATGTCGAAGCTGTGCCCGGAGCGCAGCGTGGCCAGGCCCTCGATCGCCGAGGCCGCCGTGCGCACCTTGTAGCCGGCCGACTTCAACACCGGCGCCAGCATGTTGCGGAAGAACGGCGAGTCGTCGACCAGCAGCACCGACTGCGTCTGCGCGTCCGTGTGCATCTCCTTGCGGATGAACCAGTCGGCGAAGGCCATCGGCAGGAAGTGGCCGACGTCGATCACCTCGGTCGCCTGGCCCTTGATCACCGCCGAGCCGAGGATGCCGTCCTTGGCGCCGGAGACCTGGATGTTGAGCCGCTCCTCGACGATGTCGATGATCTCGTCGACCACGAGGCCCATCGCGCGGGTCTCGTCGGCGAACACCAGGATCGGCTGCGAGCCCGACGTCTGCACCGACACGCCTTCCATCTGCACCAGGGGCATCAGCTGGTCGCGGTACTGCACCATGTAGCGGCCGTTGGAGATCTCGATCTTGTCGGCCGCGATCTCCTCCAGCCGCGTGACCAGCGCCAGCGGCACCGCCTTGGGCTGCGCCGTGCCGGCGCGGAACACCAAGAGCGAGGTGAGCTGCTCGCCGCCGATGGCGTGATGCGCGGCGTGCTCGTCGGACACCGCCTGCGAGGCCGAGCCGGCGGCGCCGAGCGCTTTCGCAATGCCGTTCGGATCGATGATCATGATCACGGCGCCGTCGCCCAGGATGGTGTTGCCCGAGAACATGTCGATGTGACGCAGCTTGGTCGACATCGGCTTGACCACGATTTCCTCGGTGTGGAACACGCAGTCGACCACGATGCCGAAGGTCTGGTTGCCGACCTGCGTCACCACGATGAAGCCGTTCTCCGGATCGGTCGACGAGCCGTCGTCGATCTTCAGGAGCTTCTTCAGATGCATCAGCGGCAGCAGCTTGTTGCGCAAGCGCAAGACCGCGGTGTCCTTGATGCGCTCGATGCGGTGCTCGGAGTTGGCGCGCGCACGCACCAGCTCGACGACCGACAATTGCGGGATCGCGAAGCGGTCGCCGCCGGCTTCGACGATCAGCGCCGAGACGATCGCGAGCGTCAGCGGGATCTTGATGGTGACCGAGGTGCCCTCGCCGAGCACCGACTTGATGTCGATGGTGCCGCCGATCTGATCGATGTTGGTGCGCACCACGTCCATGCCGACGCCGCGGCCCGAGACCGAGGTGACGGCGGCCGCGGTCGAGAAGCCCGGCTCGAAGATGAACTTGTGGATCTGCGCTTCCGTCATCTTCTCGAGCTCGGCCTCGGTGACGAGGCCGTTCGCCAAGGCCTTGGCCTTGATGCGCTCGGTGTTGAGGCCGCGGCCGTTGTCGGCGATGCAGATGATGATATGGCCGCCTTCGTGATAGGCGGACAGCCGGATGGTGCCCTGCTCGGCCTTGCCGGCCGCGGCGCGCTCGGCCATCGTCTCCAGGCCGTGATCGGCGGAGTTGCGCACCATGTGGGTGAGCGGGTCCTTGATCAGGTCGAGCACCTGGCGGTCGAGCTCGGTGTCGGCGCCGTGCATCTCAAGCTCGATCTGCTTGCCGAGTTCGGTGGCGAGGTCGCGGACGATGCGCGGCAGCTTCTGCCAGGCATTGCCGATCGGCTGCATGCGCGTCTTCATGACGCCCTCCTGCAGCTCGGCGGTGACGTTGGACAGCCGCTGCAGCGGCACCTTGAACTCGGTGTCCTCGTTGCGGCGGGCGATCTCCAAGAGCTGGTTGCGCGTCAGCACCAGCTCCGAGACCATCGTCATCAGATGTTCGAGCGTGTCGACGTTGACGCGGATCGACTGGTTGGCGACCTTGTCGTTCTCGTGCACCTCGCCGTCGGCATTGACCTTCGGCCGCGCCGCCTTCTTCGGCTCGGCCTTGGCCTCTGCTTCCGCCTTGGCAGGCCCGGCCTTGGCGACCGGCGCCGGGGCAGCGGCCTTGGGCTCAGGCGCCTTCTCATGCGCGGGCGGCAACTCGATCGCGGTCTCGCGGAAGGCCCGCTCGAGCTCGTCGAGCGACACTTCGCCCGGACGCAGCGGACGCTCCAGCGTCTGGTCGATCAGCGAGCCGTGCGTCACCGCGGGGGCGGGCGGCGCGGCCGGCACCAGCGGCGGGGCCGCCTCGCCGGCGGCCATCGCCGCCATGCCGCGCTCGACCATCGCCTCGAGCTCGCTGATGAGGTCGCGGTCCTCGCCCTCGGGCTCGGCCTCGTTGGCCTCGAGCTGTCCCAGGATGTCCTTGATGCGGTCGATCGTGGTCAGGATCAGCGTCACGGCCTCGCCGGTCACCGGCATGCCGTCGCGGAATTTGCCCATCAATGTTTCGGCGGCGTGCGCCAGCGCCTCGAGCCGCGGCAGGCCGAGGAAACCGCAGGTCCCCTTGATCGTGTGCACCAGCCGGAAGATGTTATCGAGGATCTTGGCGTTGTTCGGCTCCTGCTCGAACCGCACCAATTGATTGTCGACGGTATCCAGGCTCTCGCTGGTCTCCGTCAGGAACTCACGCAACAGGTCATCCATGAAACTGGCCTTCGCACGCAACGGAACGCGACATGACGCGCCCTTCAAACCGTGGCCAGTTTCGGTGCAAAGCGTTTAATATTAGTTGAGTAAGCGCAAATGAACGGACTCAACAAAGAGATAAGATGCATCCGGACAAGTTCGGACACATCGGCAAGGCTTGATTAACCATGGTGAATGGATTGTTGCGTCTGTCCCACGACACGAGGTCGCAGGGACTGACGCGGCAGGACGTCCGCCCGATCAGACCGCCTGCACGACCATCGCATTGCCGTCGGCGGTGAGCGTCACCTTGAGGCCGCAGGCATCGGCGAGCAGACGGGTGTAGTAGGGCTGCACCGCGTGGGCATCGATGGTCGATTGCAAGTCGCCACCGAGCAGATTGACGATGTTCTGCGGCAGCCGGGCATTGAGCCCGGTGGCGGCGACGCGGAAGCTCATGGTCTCGCCATCGCCGATCGGGTCGACGGTCAGCATGCCGCCGCGCGGGATCGTCTGCTGCGCCACCACCATCATGTTGAGCAGCAGCTTGACCCGGTTCTTGGGCAACAGCAGCCGCGGCAGATTCCAGGTGATCGAGGTCTTGGCGTCCTCGATGTGGCCGCGCGCCATGGTCTGGGCGTCGCCGAGATCGATCTGCGCGCCCGCAGAGCCGGCCGCACCAAAGGCGAGGCGGCAGAATTGCAGCCGGGCCGACGCCGTCTTGGCGCTCTTGCGGATCAGCTCCAGCGCGAAGTCGCGATCCTCCGGCTTCGGATTGTCGTCGAGCACCTCGAGCCCATTGACGATGGCCCCGACCGGACTAATCAGGTCGTGGCAGACCTTCGAGCAGAGCAGAGCGGCAAGTTCGAGCGTATCGGGAGCGGGAATCGGATTGGCGATCTCGGGAGAGGACGTGCCGGACATTCGATGTTCCTGAAATCCGCGAACCTGGGCGAATCATGCTTGCGTTAACGCTTGATACACTGCGAAAGCATGGACCGCCACCGAACTGAGAGCGGCACACGGGAAAGTACGTAGCGGTTTTCCCGGCAGCCGCAATGAACGTGCGAACGGCCGTACCCGGATGCGCCGGGCGCCAGAACAGGGATACGATGATGCCAGCTGCGTACGGAACGGCCGGAAGGAGCACCGCGCAATGACGACGGCACCGACTGCAGGAACCGTCGGGGTCGAGGCCGCCGCGGCGCTGATGACGCCCCTGACGGAGCTCGTCGTCGAGGCGGCCTACGCGATCCTCGCCGTCAACCGGCGCGCCATGGCCGTCACCGACAAATCCGACGGCTCGCCGGTCACCGAGGCCGATCTTGCCGCCGACCGGGTGATTGCCGAGGGGCTGGCGCGGCTGGCGCCCGCGATCCCCGCGCTGTCGGAGGAGCGGGTCGGAACGAGCGCAGGACCGTTCGAGGGCAGCTTCTTCCTGATCGATCCGCTCGACGGCACCAAGGAGTTCGTCGCCGGGCGCGGCGAGTTCACGGTCAATCTGGCGCTGGTTACCGACGGCAGCCCGCTGCTCGGCATCGTCTGCGCGCCGGCCATCGGCCAGATCTGGCGCGGCCTGGTCGGCCGTGGCGCCGAGCGGCTGTCGTTCACGGAGGCGGGTCTGGCGGCCGCCGAGCCGATCCGCACCCGGCCGATGCCGCCGCAAGGCGCGGCATGGGTCGCCGCGGTCAGCCGGTCGCATGGCGATGCCCGCACCGAAGCCTTCATTGCGGCGCGTCCGGGCGCGGTGCGCCTGCCGCTCGGCTCGGCCGTGAAGTTCGGGCGGCTCGCCGAAGGTCTGGCCGACATCTATCCGCGGCTCGGCCCGACCTCGGAATGGGACGTGGCGGCAGGCCATGCCGTGGTCGCAGCCGCCGGCGGCACCGTCACCAGCGAGACCGGCGCGCCGTTGCGCTATGGCGAGCGCCCCGACGGCTTCATCGTGCCGTCCTTCATCGCCTGGGGCGACCCGGCTGCGGTGAAGGTTTGAGACAGCGCTGCCGCGCTATTGCGGCAGGTCGCCCTCGAGCGCCGGCCAACGGGCCTCCGCACCCGGCAGATAGCGGCTCGGGTCGGCCGCGAAAGCGTCGCGGCTCTCTTCTCGGTTGAACAGGAACAGCCGTTCCTCGACCACGACGAAGAAGCGCGGGTTGCCGGCCACCGTTACGCCGCGAGCCACATCGGTCGGGTCGTAGCCGCCGAATTGCGGGCCGTAGACCTCCGGATGGGCCAGGAACGAGGCGCGATTGCCCTCGTTGCGAAACCGCCAGACCACTCCACCCTGGGACGCCTCGAAATCCGGCAGCCCCGGCATGGCCCTGCCATCCACGAAATAGGAAACAGGGTCGAAGCCGTCGATCGCCAGCCCGCTGAAGCGGTCGGAGATGATGCGCTGCGTCGTGGCCGCCGGCGCGCCGACCGGCGGCAGCCCAGCGAGCGCGATAGCGGCAATTACAAGGCGAAACAGCGACTTTGACCCGGTCTGGGGCGGTTGTTGCCGTTGTGCGGTCATAGTTGGTGCCGATAACATGAGAGTCGCAGGGGCATCGCCCCTCGCCCGACAATCGCCCGATGTGGTTGGCGTCAGGTTAAGGCGAGGCTCGGGCAGCCGATAGCAGGGGATTTCCATCGATGAGTTTCGCATCCCGCCTTGCCGCCACGACGTTCGCGGCCGTGCTGGCCATGACCGCGTCGGTCGCCGCGCAGCAGGCGCCCCCGCCTGCCGCGCCGCCGTATCAGCAGCCCGCACCCCCGCCGCGCCCTGCGCCGAGCCCGGACAGCTTCAACCCGGACGAGCTCGTCAATGCCGGCCACCGCTTCTTCGGCAACGTTTCGCGCGGCCTCGCCTCGGTGATCGAGCGCGCCGTCAGCCAATGGGGCCTGCCGAATGGCTACATCCTGGGTGAGGAAGGCGCCGGTGCCTTCGTCGCCGGTCTCCGTTACGGCGAAGGCACGCTCTACACCAAGAACGCCGGCGACCTCCGCGTCTATTGGCAGGGCCCCTCGCTCGGCTTCGACTGGGGCGGCGACGGCGCCCGCACCATGACGCTGGTCTACAATCTGCCGGCCACCAGCGCGATCTACCAGCGCTTCGTCGGCATCGACGGCTCGGCCTATATCGTCGGCGGCTTCGGCATGACGGCGCTCACCGCCAACAACATCGTGCTGGTCCCGATCAGGTCCGGCATCGGCCTGCGGCTCGGCGCCAATGTCGGCTACCTCAAGTTCACGCCGAGCGCGACCTGGAACCCGTTCTGAGGCCGCCGCCGATACCGCCAATTGATGCCGCGAGGACACGTTCTCCCGTGACGGATCAAGGTTAACACGGCATTGGGCTGGCGTTGAATCAGCCCGCCGTGCATTGTGATTCCGTTAATCATTTCTGACCGGGAGTTGTGCGTCATGGTCGAGCCGATCATGTATTTTGCGATCGGTTTTCTGATCGCCATGCTCTGTGCGCTGATGATCGTGCCGCTGGTGCACAATCGTGCGGTGCGGCTGACGACGCGCCGGCTCGAGGCGGCGACGCCGCTGTCGATGGCCGAGATCCAGGCCGACAAGGACCAGCTGCGCGCGGAGTTCGCGATGTCGGCGCGGCGGCTGGAGATGAGCGTCGACGCGCTCAAGAACAAGGCCACCGGCCAGCTCGCCGACCTCGGCAAGAAGACCGACGCCATCAACCGCATGAAGATCGAGCTCGGCGAGAAGAACGCCGCGATCTTTGCGCTGGAGGCGCGCGAGAAGGCGCTGAAGGATCAGCTGCGCGCCACCGAGGAAGAATTCGCCGCCAAGACGGAGGCGCTGCGCGCCGCCGAGCAGGCGCTGAAGGAGAAGCAGGCCGAGCAGGTGCGCCTGACTGCCGAGCTCAACGACAAGGCTCTGCTGGCCGACAGCCGGCAGGTCGAGCTGGTGTCGGTCAGGACCCAGGTCGAGGAGCTGCGCAGCCGCGTGGCCGACGCCGAGAAGGAATTCTCCGCGACCCAGACGCGGCTCGCGCTGGAGCGCGACGAATCCGACACCGCGACCAAGGCGCTCAACGACGCCCGCGCGCGGGTCGAGAATCTCAGCCAGCGCGTCACCGAGCTCGACCGCCAGCTGATCGTCCAGGTCAAGGAAGCCGAGATGCTGGCGAGCCGCGTCGCCGACCTCGAGGGCCGGCTGTCGACCCAGGGCAAGCTGCTTGCCGAACGTGATTTCGAGAACAACCAGCTGCGCGAGGCCAACGTGGCCGCCGACCGCGCCTTGAAGGAGCTGCGCGAGGAGCTGGCCGGCATGGGCAGCGGCAAGTCGGCCGCGTTCGAGCGGCTCAAATCCGAGAAGGCCGCCCTCGAACAGCAGCTGCAGGCCGCCCGCGACGAGCGCACCAAGCTGCAGCGCGAGATGAACGCCATCCAGCAGCAGGCCGAGAGCACCTGGGCCCAGGAGCGGATGGAGAACGCGCTGTTGCGCGAACGTATCAACGACATCGCCGCCGAGGTCGCCAAGCTCGCGATGCAGATCGAGGGCCCGAACTCGACGATCGAGGCCATGCTGGCCGCCGAGCCGGCCCCCGCCAAGCCTGCCAACGCCAATGGCGTCGCCGCGGCGCCGGCTGCTGCGGCCGGCGGTGCGCCCCAGGGCGGTACCCTGGCCGACCGCATCCGCGCGCTGCAGTCTCATGCCTCGCGAGCACGGCAGCTCGGGGCCTGAGGCCGCCGGATCGGAGCCGAGTGCGGCGGATATCTGCCCCTCGCTTCAGTATGGAGGCTGGCCCGCGAGAGGGCCGGTTTCGGCCCCGATCGAGGACGGGCCACCGCACCCCGGCAGTTTTCCTCGCCATCTCCGCCGCAAATCCTTGACACCCCCTGCCCGCGCTTCGTAAATCGCGGGCTCCGACGGACTGCTTCGGCGGCTCGCTGGCTCACAGCCACGACCGCCACCGGCAACCGGGCGCATAGCTCAGCGGGAGAGCGTTCCCTTCACACGGGAGAGGTCCAAGGTTCGATCCCTTGTGCGCCCACCATTTGCCGTCGCCATCCTTTTCCTTTCATGCGATCGCTTGTGCTGGTCTGGCCCGTCGTCATGCCTCCGGCGACGCGATGGTCACGCAGGATTGAGCGGGATCAACGACTGCGTCGGCGCCTGGCTTATGTTAGCTGTCTTGCTCTGCGACCGGAAAGGTAACTCCATCTCGATGCGGCTCGTCCGTACCATCCTGGCGTTCGCGATTGCCCTGTCCGTGGCGATGCTGCCGATCGGCGCATCGGCGGCTGTGATGGCGTCGTCGGACGAGATGCAGACGAGCATGCAGATGGACGACGGGGCCGGCATGTCGATGGACGAATGCTGCCCCGACGACATGAAGGGCACCGGCTCCCCGTCGCACAACACCAAATGCAGCATGGGTTTCTGCTGCGCGGGAGGGACGGTTGCGCTCGGCGATGTCAGGACCGTTGCCTTCGCGCCCCTCGCCGTGAGCGCGACCAGGATCGCCATTCCCGCCGATCAGGTCGCTTCTCTTCACAGCGGCAGTCCTCCGTTCCGACCTCCTCGAGTCTGATCTCGCACGAGCCGACGCGCACAATGTCTGCGCGCCGATGACTGACGTGCGCGCCGCGGGCGCCACGGCCGAGATCCATTCATGAGGACAGGACCATGCTTTCCAGAATCAGCACCGCGGCCCTCGCCGCCACCCTTTCGCTTGCCGCACCGGCCGCCATCGCCGGCGCCGCCGACTACAGCTTCGAGCCCGTCACGGCCGAGATGAAGAAGGGCGACGACGTCACGGTCGCCGTTCGTCTCACCCATAAGCAGACCGGCAAGGCCGTAACTGACGCGGTCATTTTCAAGACACGCGTCGACATGGCGCCGGATGGGATGGCCGACATGGTGTCGGAGGTGGCGCCGCTGCCGTCCAAGGAGCCCGGCGTCTACGCCTTCAAGACCGACCTGCCGATGGCCGGGCGCTACCAGGTCACACTCTCCGCGAAGGTGCAGGGCGAGCCGGAGACGGTCACCGGCAAGGTCGTCGTCAAGGCGACGAAGTGAGCCTGCGGGGCGCTCCCCGACGAGCGCCCCGCCCTTCCCAACGGATCGCGCGCGTCGCGCGCCTCACGGTGATGTCATGAACACATTGCGTCTGCTCGCGGCCGTTACGCTCGGCGCCGGCCTTGGTTTGGGTGGTCTCTGGTCGATCCAGACATCGCCGCCGTCGCTCCGCCCCCATCTTGCCGCCACGGCGGCGGAGCGGATGCCGCTGTATTATCGCGATCCCAGCGGCGCCCCTGCCTGGTCGGCAGGCCCCAGGAAGGACGAGCGCGGGCGGGACTACCTGCCGGTCTACGACGACGATCAAGCCGCGCCCGCCCCCGCCAAGCCGAAGCAGCAGGCGGACTCCTCGCGCCGGATTCTCTACTACCGCAATCCCATGGGCCTACCTGACACGTCGCCTTCTCCGAAGAAGGACCCGATGGGAATGGACTACGTTCCCGTCTACGAGGGCGACGATGCCGAGGATGGCGTGGTGAAGCTGTCGCCCGGCAAGATCCAGCGGACGGGCGTGAGATCCACGCCGGTCGAGCGGCGCACGCTCCGCATCGCCGTCAAGGCACCGGGAACGATCCAGCTCGACGAGCGCCGAGTCTCCGTGATCGCGATGCGGGCCGAAAGCTTCGTGCAGAAGGTCGCCGACGTGACCACGGGCACGCGCGTGAAGGCGGGCCAGCCGCTGATGGAGATCTACAGCTCGGCGATGGCCGCGGCCGCAGCCGAGTATCTCTCCACCATCAATTCCAACATCGTCGGCGGCAACGCAGCCTACGGCCGCGGCGCGCGCCAGCGCTTGACCAATCTGGACGTCCCGGAGCCGGTGATCATGGCGATGGAGAGGTCGCGCGTCGCACCGATCACGGTTCAATGGTCAGCGCCGCGCGATGGCGTCGTGCTGGAGCGCAATGCGACCGAAGGCATGCGCGCCAATCCGGGCGACGTGCTGTTCCGGATCGCCGACATCTCGACGGTCTGGGCCTTGGTCGATGTCGCCGAACGCGACCTCGGCAGCATCGCCGTCGGACAGCCCGTGACGATCCATGCGCGCAGCTTCGCGGGCCGAACCTTCGCCGGCACGATCGCAGTCGTCTATCCCCAGGTGAACAAGGACACGCGGACGGCGCGCCTACGGATCGAGCTCGCCAATCCGGACCTCGCGCTGCTCCCCGACATGTATGTCGATGCCGAGATCGACACCGCGGACCCGGCGCCGCTCTTGGCCGTGCCCGCTGATGCCGTGCTCGACACCGGCAGGCGCCAGGCGGTCCTCATCGACAAGGGCGGCGGCCGCTACGAGCCGCGCGCCGTGACGCTCGGCCGGCGCGGCGCCGGCTATGTCGAGGTGCGCGATGGCCTGTCGGATGGCGAGGCGGTCGTCACCTCGGCCAACTTCCTGATCGACGCCGAAAGCAACCTGAAGGCCGCGCTGAAGAGCTTCGCGGACTCCGACGAAGCGCAATCCGCCGGCAGCGACCACGCCGGCATGGGAGACCACAAATGATCGCCCGCATCATTGCCTGGTCGGCGCGCAACCTGCTGCTGGTCCTGTTCGGGACCGGCTTCGCCGCAGCAGCCGGGCTCTACGCACTCATTCACCTGCCGCTCGACGCAATTCCCGATCTGTCGGACACCCAGGTGATCGTCTACACCGAGTATCCCGGTCAGGCGCCTGAGGTCATCGAAGACCAGGTCACCTATCCCCTGACGACCGCGATGCTCACGGTGCCGAAGTCGAAGGTCGTGCGCGGCTTCTCGTTCTTCGGCGTGTCGTTCGTCTACGTCATCTTCGAAGACGGCACCGACATCTACTGGGCGCGCTCGCGCGTGATGGAGTTCCTGAACAGCGCCGCCTCGCGGCTTCCGGCGGGGGTCACGCCGACGATCGGGCCGGACGCGACCGGCGTCGGCTGGGTCTATCAATACGCCGTCATGTCGAAGGAGCTGAATCTCGCCGACACCCGCACGATCCAGGACTGGAACCTGAAGTTCGCGCTCGCCAAGGCCGAGGGTGTCGCCGAGGTCGCGAGCATCGGCGGCTTCGTCAAGCAGTACAACGTCGTGCTCGATCCGCAGCGCATGCGCGACCGCGGCATCAGCCTGCAGAAGATCCGCGACGCGATCCGCGCCAGCAATGCCGATGTCGGCGGCCGGACGGTCGAGCTGTCCGAGTTCGAATACGTCATCCGCGGCAAGGGCTATCTGAAGAGCATCAACGATCTCGGCAACATCGTGCTCAAGAGCTCAGGCGGCACGCCCGTGCTGCTGCGCGACGTCGCCAATGTCGAGCTTGGCCCCGACGAACGGCGCGGCATCGCCGAGCTCAATGGCGAGGGCGAGGTCGCCAGCGGCATCGTACTACAGCGCTTCGGCGTCAACGCGCTCGACGTGATCGAGAACGTCAAGAAGCGCCTGCATGAGATCGCGAGCAGCCTGCCCAAATCGGTCGAGATCGTTCCGGTCTACGACCGCTCGAACCTGATCTATGCCGCCATCGACACGCTGAAGCACACGCTGCTCGAGGAGAGCATCGTCGTCGCCTTCGTCTGCATCGTGTTCCTGCTGCACGTCCGCAGCGCCCTGGTCGCCATCCTGATGTTGCCGGTCGGCGTGCTGATGGCGTTCGGCGCGATGAAGCTGCTCGGACTCGGCTCGAACATCATGAGCCTGGGGGGCATCGCGATTGCGATCGGCGCCATGGTGGATGCCGCGATCGTCATGATCGAGAACGCCCACAAGCATCTGGAGCGTGCCGAGCCCGACGCATCACGCGTCCAGATCCTGATCGACGCGGCCGCGGAGGTCGGTCCCGCCCTGTTCTTCAGCCTGCTGATCATCACCGTGTCGTTCATGCCGATCTTCACGTTGGAATCGCAGGAAGGCCGGCTGTTCAGCCCGCTCGCCTTCACCAAGACGTTCTCGATGGCGGCAGCGGCGCTACTCTCGGTGACGCTGGTGCCGGCGCTGATGGTGATCTTCGTGCGCGGCAGGATCGTTCCCGAGCATCGCAATCCGATCAACCGCTTGCTGATCTGGATCTACCGGCCGGTCATCAAGGGTGTGCTGCGGGCCAAGACGCTCGTGATCCTCGCCGCGGCCGCCGTGCTCGCCATCACCGTCTGGCCGGCACGCCAGCTCGGCACCGAATTCATGCCGAGCCTGAACGAGGGCACGCTGCTCTACATGCCGACCACCCTGCCCGGCATCTCCGTCACCAAGGCCGCCGAGCTGATGCAGATGCAGGATCGGATCATCAAGTCGTTCCCCGAGGTCGCCTCTGTCTACGGCAAGGCCGGGCGGGCGGCGACCGCCACCGACCCCGCGCCGACCGAGATGTTCGAGACGGTCGTCAACCTCAAGCCCAGGGAGCAGTGGCGTCCCGGCGTCACGATCGACAGCCTCGTTGCCGAGATGGACAAGGCGCTGCAATTCCCCGGCGTCTCCAACGCCTGGACGATGCCGATCAAGGCGCGCATCGACATGCTCTCGACCGGCATCCGCACGCCGATCGGCGTCAAGGTAATAGGCACGGACCTGACCGAGATCGATCGTCTGGCCAAGCAGATCGAGCGGGTGATCAAGACCGTCCCCGGAACCTCCTCGGCCTATGCCGAGCGCGGCATCGGCGGCTATTACCTCGAGATCACCCCCGACCGCGAGGCCCTCGCCCGCTACGGACTCCTGGTCCAGGACGTCCAGGATACGATCGCGGCCGCGCTCGGCGGCCAGACGGTCACCACGACGGTGGAGGGCCGGCAGCGCTTCAGCGTGAACATGCGCTATCCGCGCGATCTCCGCGACAATCCGAAGGCCATCGCCAGCGATGTCCTGGTGCCGATGCCCTCAGGCGGCGCCGTGCCGCTCGGCGAGGTCGCGAAGGTCGAGCCGGCCAGGGGCCCCACCTCGATCCGCACCGAGAACGGCCAGCTCGCGACCTACATCTATGTCGACATCCGCGACCGCGACATCGGCAGCTACGTCGCGGACGCACAGCGCGCCGTCACCGAGAGCATCCAGTTTCCGGCCGGCACCTATGTACTCTGGAGCGGGCAGTATGAGTATCTGCAACGCGCGACTGCCCGGCTCAAGATCGTCATTCCGGTGACGCTCACCATCATCTTCCTGCTGCTGTATCTGAACTTCAGGGCCATGACCGAAACCCTGATCGTGATGCTGTCGCTGCCGTTCGCGCTGGTGGGCGGCATCTGGATGATGTGGTGGCTCGGCTTCAATCTGTCGGTCGCCGTCGCCGTCGGCTTCATTGCGCTTGCCGGCGTCGCCGCAGAGACCGGCGTCGTGATGCTGATCTATCTCGATCACGCGCTGGCCGCGGTGAAGGCGAGGCGCAGCGTCGAAGGCTGTCCGGTGAATCGGCAGGATCTCCAGGACGCGATCATGGAAGGCGCGGTCGAGCGCGTGCGCCCGAAGATGATGACCGTTGTCGCGATCATGGCGGGCCTGCTGCCGATCATGTGGAGTACGGGCACAGGGTCAGAGATCATGCAGCGCATCGCCGTGCCGATGATCGGCGGCATGATTTCGTCGACCCTGCTCACCCTGATCGTGATTCCGGCCATCTTCGGTCTGGTCAAGGGACGCAGCCTGTCGACCAGAACCGGGACGGCGGCAAGCGCTTCGAGCGGGTCGCAGGACGTGCAAAGGGCAGCTTGATCCACCGACAGCGAGAGGAGAGACGATGAGAAATTTCGCGACAGGAGCTCCGGTGGTCGCGGCGGCGCGGCGAAGGCGCCCGATCACGGTCAGCGACTAGCCGTACCGGCGCTGACAACGAACGATCGTCACCCCTGAGCCCGCCGACCGTTGATGTGGATCAACCTGAATGGCCCACGTCTGGCCATTGTTGATCGCCCCCTGAAGGAGGACTTGGTCATGCAAAAATTGCCCCTGGCTTTTCTGTTGGCGTTTTCTGCTTTGGCGCATCCCGCCTTTGCTCAATCCTCTAGTGACCATTCGGCCCATCATCCTGATCAGAAGGAAGCGCCAGCAACTGATGCCGGCAAATCGACCAGCGGGGCGAGTTCGTCACAGACCATGATGGGCGGCGGCATGATGAAGATGATGGACGGCATGCCGATGTCCAACATGATGCCGATGATGTCCGGCATGACGCGGCCGTCCGACGATTGTACGGGCTGCATGGAGGTGCTCGATCATGTGGAGGGACGAATCGCATTCCTGCGGGCGGAGCTCAAGATCACGGACGCCCAGATGCCGGCATGGAACGGCTTCGCCGACGCGTTTCGCGCGCGTGCGAAGACGCTCGGCGATCTGCGGACTGCGATGATGTCGCAGGCCGGCTCGGAGACGGTGCTCGACCAGCTGACCGCACAGGAAAAATCGCTATCGGCTCGCCTCGACGCCACGCGAGCGATCAAGACCGCCCTGAGCGACCTCGTCGCAACCTTTTCCGACGAGCAGCGAAAGGTGGCCGACGAACTGCTCGCGCCCAATCTCGGCATGCCGCCGATGGGGATGCGGGGCGGCCGAATGAGCTCCATGCGGATGCAGCGGGGCCATTAGGAGAGGACCTGCTCCATGAAGCCGTCGACTCCGCCTCCGCCTGGCAGTCGTCAATCCGAACGGGGGATCCGCGGCGCTCGTCGGTTTCGTGCAATGACCGGTACGACGGGGCTGCCGGGGGCCGATCGGCAAGCGGATACGCCGCGAGCGTCGCATTCGACGTCTGCGGTCGACATGGGAAGTTGACCTATATAGGGTACCCCCCTATATTATTCCGATGTCGCACACCATCAAACACAAGTCCAAGCTCCTCGCACGGGTCCGGCGCATCAAGGGCCAGATCGATGCGGTGGAGCGCGCGCTCGAAGCGGAGTTGGGCTGCGCCGACGTGCTCATGCTCGTCGCGTCGGTCAGGGGCGCAATCGGAGGCCTGACCACCGAGCTGCTGGAAGATCACATCCGGCACCATGTCGTGGACCCCGCCCACGAAAGCGATCCCGACAAGGCCAAGGGCGCCGCCGACCTGATCGAAGTGGTCCGGACCTATCTGAAGTGAGACTGGCATGACCGATCTGTCTCAACTGCTCCAGCAAGGCAGCGCGCATGCGTGGCTGTTCGTGCCCAGCGCGATTGCCCTGGGTGCGCTGCATGGCCTGGAGCCCGGTCATTCCAAGACCATGATGGCCGCCTTCATCGTCGCAATCCGCGGCACCGTCCTGCAGGCCGTGCTGCTCGGCCTCTCGGCGACCATCTCCCACACCGCGATCGTATGGGTGATCGCACTCGCCGGTCTTCACTTCGGTCAGGAGCTTTCGGGCGAGCGCAGCGAAGCCCTTCTGCAACTGATCTCGGCCGTCGTCATCATCGGCATCGCGGCCTGGATGGTCTGGCGCACCTGGCGGGACCAGAGTGGACACCATGACCATGACCATCATCACCATCACGACGCGCTGCGATCGGTCGCGCTTGCCGGCCACGCGCTGTCGGTGGAGATCTTCGAAGATGGCGTGCCGCCGCGTTGGCGGATCCGGAATGAGACCGGCGCACTCCCACCCGCCGATACGCTCCACGTCACGACCGTTCGTGGAGACGGCCACGAGCAGCAGTTCAGTTTCCGGGCCAGCGGCGACGCCTTGGAGAGCATCGAGGAGATCCCGGAGCCGCACGCGTTCAAGGCACGCATCACGCTTGCTGGCGCCTCCGTCGAGATTCTGTTCGAGGAGCACACCCACGATCACATGGACCTCGGCGACGAGGACGATGCCCATGCGCGCGCCCACGCCGACGACATTCGACGGCGCTTCGCCGGCCGTACGGTCACGACCGCACAGATCGTCCTCTTCGGACTGAGCGGCGGTCTGATCCCTTGCCCCGCCGCCATCACGGTCCTGCTGTTGTGCCTTCAACTGAAGCAGTTCAGCCTGGGCTTCATCCTGGTGCTCTGCTTCGGCATCGGCCTGGCCATCACCATGGTGTCCGTCGGTGTTCTGGCCGCACTCAGCCTTCGGCATGTCGAGCGCCACTGGTCCGGCTTCAGCCGCCTCGCGCACCAGGCGCCCTATCTCTCGGCTGCTCTGATCGTACTGGTCGGGACCTATACGGGTTGGCTGGGACTGCACCAACTGATGACTTGAGGCGAAAGCGCGACCTAAGCCGATGCGGCGCCACAGAGGATTCATGGGCGAATTTGTCCCTGAATGTCGGCCGGACTAGCCTCTCATCGGCAGATCGAACCGCCGCCGATCGATCGCCTCGCGCTCCGACAGTCCCGCCGCCCGCGCAGAGATCCGGCGCGTAGATCTGACAGCGGCGCTCCTGGCTCTCCGTAGCGGCGTCGATGCGAGATCATCGATGTCGCGCGCAGCTTCCAGGCAGCGCCCGAGCTTGGCGGGAATGCCGAGGTCCTGGTCGTGGGCTCGAGCGACCTCCGCCAGGATCTCGGCACCGCGCTGAGGCCGATTGGCATGACATTCATTCCCATGACGCCGCGAGCCCACCGCATCGCGATGAGAGCCCGAAGCTCGCAGCCGCAGTTGGAGGCTGCTGCGTCGATGCACTGGGCCAAATTGGCCTCGCTCACCCGCGCATGGGCTCCCTGCGTCCGGCACAATCGTCACAGAATGCCCTCGCCGCTGCCCGTGCCGCCGGTGCAAGTCGGCTTTTGCGGGGCGGAACTCTCACGTTTTCCTGATTCCTGCGTCAGAACGCCGCTGGTCGAATTCGCCTATGGTCCGGCGCGTTTCCAACCCACGGAGGTTTTCCGCATGCGTAAACTGATCATCGCTACCGCCGCCCTCGCGTTCGTCTCGTCGGCCGCTCTTGCCCAGTCCACCGAGAAGCCGATGACGACCACCGGCCAGTCGGCGAAGAGCGGCGACGCCATGGGCGGGGGCGACGACATGAAGATGAGCAAGACGAAGAAGAAGTCGGCGAAGAAGTCGTCCGGCGACGCCATGTCGAAGTAAGGCGTGGGAGCGCCTGTCCGCAGGCTCCACATGCGCGACGAGATCGGGCCGCTCCTCTCAGGGGCGGCCCTTGTTCATTCGCGTCGACCGGCGATCGCGCACCTCTTCTGCGAGATGTCTCAGCCGGCGGCGAGTCCCATCTGCTGCAATCGCCCCGCGAACCAGGCCGACAAGACCGGATCGATCCGGGCGCCGACATAGACCTCCGGCGTGATCACGCTGCGGCGGTCGAGAATCACCAGCACGCCGATCCAATAGGCGAACCACAGATGCGGATCGGTCAGCGCCATCAGCTTGTGGCGGTCATGCGCCAGCGGCTGGTGGTTGCCGGCCTTGCGGACCTCGATCGCCAGCAGATTGTCGGGCACGGCACGCTTGTGCACGACGATGTCCGGGTAGACCGATTTTCCCAGCTCGTCGTCGGTCGAGACGATGGTGCCACGCGGCAGCAGCATGGCGCGGTCGCCGAGCCGGTTGTAATCGCAATCGACGTCCCACCCCAGGAAGTTGCGTTCGAGATGCACCGCCAGCCGATGCGTCAAGGCGCGCTCGCCGAGATCACGGTCGAGGATGAAGCGCTCGCGCGCATAGAACTCCTGCAGCGCAGAGATCAGCCGGTTCAATTCACTGTGCATGCCGCTCAGATACAGGAGAGAAGGACACCTCACCATCAACACGCGATCGGCGTGAGTCGCCAACCCCATAAATGAGGCGATGCGCCTTCCCTCGGCCGGCGGCCGTTTTGCGGCCGCCAGCGTTGCGGATTTACATCTGCACTTCGATCAGGCGCGGACCGTATTCGGCGTTCGCCTCGGCCAGCGCGGCGTTGAACTCCTCGGCCGTGGCGACGGCGCGGCCGGGGACGCCCATGCCCTTGGCCATGGCGACGAAGTCGAGCGTCGGACGGTCGATCTTGAGCATGTCCTGGGCGCGCTGGCCGGGCTCGCCGGCGCCGACGCCGTCGAACTCGCCGCGCAGGATCTGGTAGATCCTGTTGGCGAACACCACCGTGACGACGTTGAGGTTCTCGCGCGCCTGGGTCCACAGCGACTGGATCGTGTACATCGCGCTGCCGTCGCCCACGAGGCACATGACCTTGCGGTCCGGGCAGGCCACCGCGGCGCCGGTCGCGACCGGGGTCGAGAAGCCGATCGAGCCGCCCATGTTCTGCAGCCAGTCATGCGGCTTGGCGGCCGCCGTCGGCGGGAAGAAGCCGCGGCCCGTGGTGATGGATTCGTCGACGACGATCGCGTTCTCGGGGATCGCATAGGCGATCGCCTGGGCGATGGTGGTGTGGTTGAGCGCCCCTAGCGGCTTGATCAGCTCGGCGAGCGGCTGCGGCTTCACGTCGGCCGGCTTGGCGCCGAGATGGCCGGCCAGCGCCTCGAGCGCCGCAGCCGAGTTCTCGCCCCAGGCGGTCATGCGGTGTACCTCGGTGCCCTCGGCCTTGAGCATGCTCGGCTTGTTCGGATAGGCGAAGAAGGCGACGGGGTCGTTGGCCTCGACCAGCACGATGTGCTTGTAGTTCTTCAGGATCGGCAGCGCCTGCTCGATCACGTAAGGAATGCGGTCGATCGAGAAGCGGCCGGCGCCGCGCGCCATGCGCGGGTGATAGGTCTGGCCCATCACGCGGCAGCCGGTCTTGCCGGCAATCTGCTGGGCGAAGGTCAGCGCCTGCTCGGTCAGCGCGCCCGCCGTCATCAGCACCAGGGTCTCGGGGCCGTGGGCATGCAGGATCTTGGCCGCCTTCTCCACCGCGTCAGCCGAATAGCTCGGGCGCTGCGCCTCTCCCGGAACCTGGGCAATGCCGTCGGCCTCGTTCCAGGCGGTGTCGGCGGGCAGGATCAGGGTGGCGATCTGCGGCGGCGCGCTCTTGGCGGCGGCGATCGCGGCGGCGCCGTCGGCGGCCACGGCCTTGGCGCTCGGCGAGGTCCGCACCCAGTCCGACATCGGCCGCGCCAGGCCCTCGATGTCCGAGGTCAGCGGCGCGTTGAAGCCGATGTGGTAGGTGGCGTGCTGGCCGACGATGTTGACGATGCCCGAGCGGGCCTTCTTGGCGTTGTGCAAATTGGCAAGGCCGTTGGCGAGGCCGGGGCCGAGATGGAGAAGCGTCGAGGCCGGCGTGCCCTTCATGCGGAAATAGCCGTCGGCGGCGCCGGTCACCACGCCTTCGAACAGGCCGAGCACGCAGCGCATGCCCTCGACACGGTCGAGCGCGGCGACGAAGTGCATCTCGGAGGTGCCCGGATTGGTAAAGCAGACGTCAACGCCGCCCGCGACCAGGGTCCGCACCAGGCTTTCCGCACCGTTCATCCTATTCTCCTGCTGATTCCGCGCGCCATTTGCAATGCTGGGCAGATCAATCATTGTTCGCCCGCGGCGTCAAAGGGGCTGGCCGCATTGCTGCCATCGCCGCGGTGCTCATGCGCGGGCTTGGCTAACAGGATGTTGGTCCAGGACGCGCGCGATTTTCCGTGGGATTTGGGTCACGGACCGTCGCCACATACCGGCCTCACGCCGCCGTGGGTTGCGAAGTGCAACCGTTTATGGCCTGTCTGCGAACGGAATTTGATGTTTGCCAGGGGATGGAAATGAAGCGCTGTTTGGCTTTGGGAATTGCTGCGGTCGCGTCGGTGGCAAGCGCCGGGATGGCGCGGGCGGAAATGTTCGACACCAGGGACCTCTTCGGCGGCGGGCCGAACTTCTACCAGAGCGGCGTGAGCCCGATTCCGCGCCAGACCGTGATGTTCCAGAGCCAGTATGCGCCCGGCACCATCATCGTGAACACCAGCGAGCGCCGGCTCTATCTGGTCCTGCCCGGCGGCCAGGCGTTGCGCTACGGCATCGGTGTCGGCCGTGACGGGTTCCGCTGGAGCGGCGTGCACCGCATCACCGCGAAGAAGGAATGGCCGGCCTGGACCCCGCCGTCGCAGATGCTGCGGCGCCGGCCCGACCTGCCGCGCCACATGGCCGGCGGCATCGAGAACCCGCTCGGCGCCCGCGCGATGTATCTCGGCTCCACGCTGTACCGCATCCACGGCTCGAACGAGCCCGAGACGATCGGCCAGGCGGTATCGTCGGGCTGCTTCCGCATGACCAATGACGACGTCGCCGACCTCTACGACCGCGTCTCGGTCGGCGCCACCGTGATCGTCAAGAACTGAGAGCCGCACGCGACCACGACGATGAGGCAATGTCACAGCGCGCATCCTCGCCGGCAGCACCGGTGCTCCGGGCGTCCCCTGCGGAGCGCGGTGGCAGCCGCGCTGGCTGCGCTCGTAACCGTGGTGGTCCCGCTGCCGACGTCGGCCGCCGAAATTCCGGCGATCGCCGCCCGCCAGCGCATCGAGAAGAAGAGCTTCACCGACGCCGAGATCACCGACGGCTTCTTCAAGACCGCCTTCGGCGCCGAGTATCACCTGGCGGGCCGGGTTGACCGCATCCGGAAGTACAGCGCGCCGGTGCGGGTGTTTGCCGACGGCCGCCGCGCCGACCGCAAGGCGCAGCTCGCCAAGGTCGTCAAAGATATCGCCGCCCGCATCCGCAACCTCGACATTGCGATGACCGAGACCGACGGCGACGCCAATGTCCGCGTCAAGCTGGTGCGCGACCGCGACCTCTACCACACCATCAGCCAAGCCTATGGCAGCGAGCGCGCGCGCGAGATCAAGACCTCGCTGGATCCGCAATGCCTGTCCGGCTTCCGCAAGAACGAGGCGTTCGAGATCGAGCGCTCCGACGTCATCCTGACCGTCGACAACGGCGATTTCGTCTTCCTCGATTGCGCCTATGAGGAGCTGCTGCAGTCGCTCGGGCCGATCAACGACACCTCGAGCGTGCCCTGGACGATGTTCAACGACAACGTTTCGATGGGCTATTTCGACGTCTACGACCAGTACATCCTCAACCTGCTGTACGACCCGCGCGTCAAGGCCGGCATGACGCTCGCCGACGTCAAGGCGGTGCTGCCGGACGTGCTGGTCGATGTGCGGGCCTGGGTCAGGAAGACCAACAATCTGGCGGAGTGAGCGGTCGGTTGATCCGAACGCGCTTGTGATCGCCTCATTGAGAGCCCGGACGCCGCCTCAGCCTCCGCTGTCGTCCCTGCGAACGTAGGGACCCATACGCCGCGGCCTCTGCAAGTGGCAAGCTGAGCGACGCCCGCTTCCAACAACAAGGTTCGGTGGTTATGGGTCCCTGCGTTCGCAGGGACGACAACGAATGTATGGCAACGCTGTCGGCACAAATCGACGCCAAGCGCAGCCGTCGCCCGAACGCCAAACGCGTCCCAATGCCTAGCGACAAATCCCCTTCAGCGCCTTCCACTCCTCCGCACTGAGCAGCGGCGGGCCGCTCGGCGGCCGGTCTTCGGCACGCATGCGGGCGAGACGGTCCTCGCTGAGCGGATGGCTGGCCCACAGCGACGGGCGCTTGCCGTCCTCCTTGCCGGTGATGCGGAACAGCAATTCACCCATTGGGCGCGTCGGCCGTCCGAGCTTATGCATCACCTCGATGGCGAAGCCGTCCGCGGCCGCCTCCGCCTCGCGCGAATAGGACGCGTTGATCATGGCCCGCGAGGCGAAGATCGCCGCACCCGCGCCGGTGACGTCGCCGAACAGCAGGCCGATCAGGAACGAGCTGCCGCCATTGTGGATCATCTGCCGCAGGTTGTCGCGATGCTTGAGGTGGCCGAGCTCGTGCGCCAGCACGCCGGCGACCTCGTCGGGGTCATTGGCCTTGTCGAGCAGCCCCCTGAACAGGAAGAATCGCCCGCCCGGCAGCGCGAAGGCGTTGGGGATCGGCGTGTCCAGCACCTGCGACGCGATGCTGTCGTCGAGGCCGGCGGGGTGGCGCAGCGCCGTCACCAGCTTGGCGAACGCGGCCTGCCCCGCCGCCTCGCTGCAGAGCTTGTCGCCGAACACGGTCTGGATCTGCACCACGGCGGCCTCGCCGAGATGCCGCTCCATGGTCGGCGGCACCAGGGGCGTCAGCCGGTCGGAGGCGAACGGAATCACCACCAGCACGACGGCGACGATCGAGGCGGCGGCGGCCAGCGACCAGCCGACGATGCGCGTGATGGCGCCGCGGGTCATCCTGTTCTGGTCGATGTGGCTGCAGCGCGCGATCAGCTCGGCCGACAGCGCTGCGTCGCGGATCTCCAGCCGCGCCAGCGGCGACGCCGACAGGCAGCTCATGCGCAGCGTGCCGCTCGGTCCATCGACGCGGCGGATGTCGGCATAGGGCCAGGAGACGAAATTGTCGGCGCTGCGCATCACGAGCTGATTGGCAAAGCCGATCGTGACCACCTGCCGCCGGTTGGACAGGCCGTCGAAATAGACCGCAGGGCCGCCGAGCGGAGCGGCAGGCTCGACCGGCGTGGCGGCGGCCGGCGCAGCAGCGCCCGCCGGCCCGGAATCAGAATCCGGCGACGTCGAGTCCATCGGCAAATCCTTCGCCGAGCGCGCTGGCCAGATCGCCCTTGGCGGCGACATTGGCCATGGCCTCGATGCCATGCACTTGAACCGACTGCAGCACGGTCGCCCACATGTCGCGCACCAGATAGAGCCGCATCACGACGTTGAGCGCCAGGATCCAGGCGACGTAGCCCAATCCGACCAGCACCAGCATCGGTATGTTGTCAGACAGCGCCTGCACCTGAGGCAGGCCGTCGCTTCCCGGCCCCAGCAGTTTGATCATCAGCGCGGCGACGCCACTGAAATAGGCGCCGGAGGCGACCGACAGCAGAAACCACCAGCCGATCACCTTCCAATACAGACCATAGAACGCGTTGCCGGGCAGGTCCGATTCCAGACGCACGCCGCCGAAGCGGATGCCCGACAGCCACCAGCGCCACTCGATCGCTTTGAACTGCGCATAGACGAACGGAAACAACGGAAACAGCAGCAGCGCAAACGGCGCGATGACCCACAGATACCAGGCGCGCTTGAAGAACTCCCAGCCGCGTCCCTCGAAGTCGCCGCTGAGATCGCCATAGTGCGAATGCCGCATCTTGTAGCGCTCGAGCGCGGCGGCGCGCCACGGCCAGGCCAGCCCCAGCGTGACCACCGTCAACAAGGTCCACAGCATGGCGCGCCCGGCATAGGCCCAGCCCGAGCCGGTCATCCAGAATCGGATGCCGCGCCAGACCGTGCGCGTCAGGCGGTAGCGGCGCGCGCGGAAGATCGCGAACTGGCCGAAGGCGTAGAAGGCGATCACCAGCGGCACGCTGGCGAAGGCCTTGAAGCGCTCGGCCTCGACGCCGACGAGGAAGTAGGCAAGGTAGATCGGGACCAGGATCGCCATCGCGAACAGGAAGCCAATCAGGAGCTCCTTGCCGCGGCCGGTATATTCGGCGGCATCACCGTCGACGGCCGTGTTGACCCAGAGATGACGGCGGATGTCGGTCGCGAGCCAGAACCGGTAGAAGCCCAGCGTGATCAGTTCGATGGCCGCCCCGCGGCTGACCAGCCGGAAGAACTCGCCACGCGCACCCGAGAAGGTGGCGGTGAGAGGCGGAAGCGGCGGCGGCTGCTCCGGAACGTAGCTCATCTGGTTCACGGCTCAAGCCTCCGACACCCGCAAAAGATCTACAATATACCTCGATGGTTCGTCGCCGGGACGACTTCGAGGTTCGACGTATTTTCTACGCAAGTCGGCCGGAAAAAAACACCGGCCTCGACGAGGATGACTAAAATATCTGCATCCGGCCGGTTGGCGAACGCATGTCCCGCATACGCCAACCGCTTGGTCTGCGCCTCAAGACGTCTTCTCGAACAATTCCCGCCCGATCAGCATGCGGCGGATCTCGCTGGTGCCGGCGCCGATCTCGTAGAGCTTGGCGTCGCGCAGCAGCCGCCCGGTCGCATAGTCGTTGATATAGCCGTTGCCGCCGAGCAGCTGGATCGCATCGAGCGCACATTGCGTCGCCTTTTCGGCGGCGAACAGAATCGCGCCGGCGGCGTCCTCACGCGTCGTCTCGCCCCGATCGCAGGCCTTGGCCACGGCATAGACATAGGCGCGCGCGGCATTCATCGTCGTGTACATGTCGGCAACCTTGCCCTGCACGAGCTGGAAGGTGCCGATCGGCTGGCCGAACTGCTTGCGCTCGTGCACGTAGGGTAGCACCGCGTCCATGCAGGCCTGCATGATGCCGAGCGGACCTGCCGCGAGCACCGCGCGCTCGTAATCGAGGCCACTCATCAGCACGTTGACGCCGCGGCCGACCTGCCCCAGCACGTTCTCCTCCGGGACCTCGCAATCCTCGAACACCAGCTCACAGGTGTCGGAGCCGCGCATGCCGAGCTTGTCGAGCTTCTGCGCGGTCGAGAAGCCCTTCATGCCCTTCTCGATGATGAACGCGGTGATGCCGCGCGGGCCTCCTTGCGGATCGGTCTTGGCATAGACCACCAGCGTCTCGGCGATCGGACCATTGGTGATCCACATCTTGTTGCCGTTGAGGACGAAGCGGTCTCCCTTCTTGTCGGCGCGGGTCTTCATCGACACCACGTCGGAGCCGGCCTGCGGCTCGGACATCGCCAGCGAGCCGACATGCTCGCCCGAGATCAGCTTCGGCAGATATTTGCGCTTCTGCGCCTCGTTGCCGTTGCGGCGGATCTGGTTGACGCAGAGGTTGGAGTGGGCGCCGTAGGACAGGCCCACCGAGGCCGAGGCGCGCGAGATCTCTTCCATGGCGATGCAGTGCTCGAGATAGCCGAGGCCGGCACCGCCATACTCTTCCTCCACCGTGATGCCGTGCAGACCGAGCTCGCCGATCCTGGGCCAGAGATCGCGCGGAAACTGGTTGGAGCGGTCGATCTCGGCAGCGCGCGGCGCGATCTGCTCTTGCGAAAAGCTCGCCACCGTCTCGCGAATCGCGTCTGCGGTCTCGCCGAGATCGAAATTGAACATGCGCTGCGCGTTGGCGATCATGGGGCGGCCTCCTGCTAGTCTTCTGCTTTGCAACAATCGCCCAAAGCCATATTCCGTGACGTGGCGCTTGTCACGCCCGACGTCCGGACAAATACCAGCGTTGCGACGCAAGACCGGCCCGGCGGCCCCACTCCGCGCTTGCCCCGCGCTCCCGGGCAGGATGTAATCGCACCCAACATCGCCGGACAGCTCAAATCCGGCCATCAGGGAGACGTCCATGCACGGGACCACCACGACGGCCGAGGCACAGCGACACGCCGCAGCAGGCGAGCGCGTCGACGACACGGCCGCCAGCCGCGCCGCATCGTTGCCGCTCGCCGAATTCGACCCCGGTCATCCGGAGTTGTTCCGTACCGACACGCACTGGCCCTATTTCGACCGGCTGCGTCGCGAGGATCCGGTGCACTACTGCAAGGAGTCGATGTTCGGTCCCTACTGGTCGATCACCCGATACGACGACATCATGGAGATCGAGACAAACCACGCGGTGTTCTCCTCGGCGTCCGCGCTCGGCGGCATCACCATTCGCGACGTCGATCCTGACCTGCGCCGCGAGAGCTTCATCGCGATGGATCCGCCGCGCCATGCCGCGCAGCGCAAGACCGTGGCACCGATGTTCACGCCGACACATCTCGACGAGCTCGCGATCAACATCCGCAAGCGCTCCGCCGAATGCCTGGACAATCTGCCTGTCGGCGAGGTGTTCGACTGGGTCGATCGCGTCTCGATCGAGCTGACCACGCAGATGCTGGCGGTGCTGTTCGACTTCCCCTGGGAAGACCGCCGCAAGCTGACGCGCTGGTCGGATATCGCGACCACGATCCCCGGCCCCGATGGGCTTGTCGCGACCGAGGACGAACGGCAGGCCGAACTGATGGACTGTGCGCGCTATTTCGCCCGGCTCTGGCAGGAGCGCGTCAACCAGCCGCCGAAGAGCGACCTGCTGTCGATGATGGCCCACAGCGAGGCGACCCGGAACATGGACCCGAAGAACTTCCTCGGCAATCTCGTGCTCCTGATCGTCGGCGGCAACGACACCACGCGCAATACCATGTCCGGCAGCATCTATGCGCTCAGTCAGAACCCTGATCAGTACCGCAAGCTCAAGGACAACCCCGCGCTGATCGACAGCTTCGTCCCCGAGGTCATCCGCTGGCAGACCCCGCTCGCCCACATGCGCCGCACCGCGCTGGAAGACATCGAGTTCCGCGGCAAGCAGATCAAGAAAGGCGACAAGGTCGTGATGTGGTACGTCTCGGGCAACCGCGACGAGGCCGCCATCGAGCGTCCCTACGACTTCATCATCGACCGTGTCAGGCCGCGCCAGCATCTGTCATTTGGCTTCGGCATCCACCGCTGCGTCGGCTTGCGATTGGCCGAACTGCAACTCAAGATCATCTGGGAGGAGATCCTGAAACGATTCGATCATATCGACGTGATGGACGAGCCGAAGCGGGTCTATTCGAGCTTCGTGAAGGGATATGAGACGTTGCCGGTACGGATTGCAGTGTGAACTGATTGCGGTGCAGATCAACTTTGCCGTCATGCCCCGCGCAGGCGGGGCATCCCGTATTCCGGAGAACGATATTGCAATATGATTGACGTCTCGACGTACTGGATCGTCCGCCTTTGCGGAGGATGACGTGAGTACGATCGGTACGGCAGCAAGAAACAGCAGCAAGCAAAGGACCACCCCATGACCGTCCAGGCCGCGCTTCGCTCCGATAAGGCCGATCTGCTGCGCGACGCGCGCCTCGAGGCCTACTCGACGCCGATCGAGGACTTCCATCCCGGCGCGCCCCGGCTGTTCCAGAACGACACGATCTGGCCGTGGTTCGAGCGGCTGCGCAAGGAGGCGCCCGTGCACTACTGCACCAAGGCGCCGATCGAGCCCTATTGGTCGGTGACGCGCTATCACGACATCATGCATGTCGATACCAACCACGCGGTCTTCTCGTCGGACGTCAGCAATGGCGGAATCATGATCCGCGACGTGCCGCCGGGCTATGAGTGGCCGAGCTTCATCGCGATGGACGAGCCCCGCCATGGCGAGCAGCGCAAGACCGTGCAGCCGATGTTCACGCCGGACCATCTCGACGAGATGGCGGTGCTGATCCGGCAGCGCTCGGCCAAGGTGCTGGATTCGCTGCCGCGCAACGAGACCTTCAACTGGGTCGAGAAGGTCTCGATCGAGCTGACGACACAGATGCTGGCGACCCTGTTCGACTTCCCGTTCGAGGAGCGCCGCAAGCTGACGCGCTGGTCGGATGTCTCCACCGCCCTGCCCAAGAGCGGCATCGTTTCGTCGGAGGAGGAGCGCCGCCGCGAGCTCGGCGAATGCGCCGAGACCTTCGGCCGGATGTGGAAGGCGCGTCAGGCCGAGCCCGGCCGCGACCTGATCTCGATGATGGCGCACAGCGAGGCGACGCGGCACATGACGCCGGACAATCTGATGGGCAACCTGATCCTGCTCATCGTCGGCGGCAACGACACCACCCGCAATACGATGACGGCATCGGTGCTGGCGTTGAACGAGAACCCGGCCGAGTATCAGAAGCTGCGCGACAATCCGGCGCTGATCGAGACCATGGTGCCCGAGGTGATCCGCTGGCAGACGCCGCTCGCCCACATGCGCCGCACCGCGCTGGTCGATACCGAGCTCGGCGGGAAGACGATCAAGAAGGGGGACCGCGTCGTGATGTGGTACGTCTCGGGCAACCGCGACGGGGAGGTGATCGAGAACCCCGACGCCTTCATCATCGACCGCAAGCGGCCGCGCATTCATCTCTCATTCGGCTTCGGCATCCACCGCTGCGTCGGCATGCGACTCGCCGAGTTGCAGCTGCGCATCGTCTGGCAAGAGATCCTCAAGCGTTTCGACCGCATCGAGGTCGTGGGCGAGCCGAAGCGGGTCTATTCCAGCTTCGTCCGCGGCTATGAATCGCTGCCGGTGCGGATCCCGGGGTGAGTTCCTGTTGCTCCCGCCACTCCACATGACGATCGCGTGGTCGGCCGCATGGGGCCTCATGGTTCGAGACGCGCCGCGAGCGGCGCTCCTCACCATGAGGGTGAGGAGCCGCGCAGCGGCGTCTCGAACCATGAGGCCTCCCAAGCCGGACCACGAGGCCCTAGGCTGCCTATGAGAATCCGGCATGGCGGGTTGAACGAGATTCAATGGGCTTCGACGGTCGTTTCTGGCTAAATCATCCGCTGCACCATCGGTGCTCATGAACCTCAGGACGCCATGGCCGCTTCCGACACGCCCACCACCGACTGGCCGCTCGCCATCTACGAGGCGCTGAAGGCGGCCGACGTCCGTCAGCTGTGCTACGTCCCCGACGCCGGCCATTCCCGCCTGATCGGCCTCGCCCATGACGATCCCGCGATCGCCACCACGGTCCTGACCACCGAAGAGGAAGGTGTCGCGCTCTCCGCCGGCGCCTGGCTCGGCGGGCAGCGCGCAGTGCTGCTGATGCAGTCGAGCGGCGTCGGCAATTGCGTCAACATGCTGTCGTTGCTTCAGAGCTGCCGCTTCCCGCTCCTCGCCTTCGTGACGATGCGCGGCGAGTGGGCCGAGTTCAATCCGTGGCAGGTGCCGATGGGCAAGGCGACGCAGGCGGCCTTCGAGATCATGGGCGTCACGGTGTTCCGGCTGGAACGTCCCGAAGACGCCGGCGAGATGGCGGCCGCTGCAGCGAGGCTCGCGTTCGACAGCGATCAGCCGATCGCGGTGCTGATCTCCCAGCGCATGATCGGCGCCAAGAAGTGGACGGAGGCGAAGTGATGGGAGCACCGCTCGACCGCCGCACCGCCGTCAAGGCGCTGCTGCAGAACCGTGGCGACCTGCTGGTCGTCAGCGGCCTCGGCTCATCGTCCTACGACGTGTTCGCCGCGGGCGATCACGACGCCAACTTCTATCTCTGGGGCGCGATGGGCGGCGCGGCCATGATCGGCCTGGGTCTCGCACTGGCGCAGCCATCGCGCCCGGTCGTCGTCATCACCGGCGACGGCGAACAACTGATGGGGCTCGGCAGCCTCGCGACTGCAGCCGCGAAGAAGCCCAAGAATCTCTCGATCGTCGTGCTCGACAACGCCCATTTCGGCGAGACCGGGATGCAGATGAGCCATTCCGGGCTCGGCGCAAATCTCGAGCTGATCGCGACCGGAGCCGGCTTTCCCTCCGTCAGCACGCTCGAGGACAGCGCGGCGCTCGACGCCTTCCGGCCAAAGCTGCACGCGTTCTCCGGGCCGCACTTCGCCCGCGTCGCGATCTCGACCGATCACGTTGACCGCGCGCTGCCCGCACGCGACGGTGTCTTCCTCAAAAACCGTTTCCGCGGTCATCTCGGATTTCCCGTCAGCTAGAACGTCGCCGCAGGCGGCCTGCTCTATCGCTCCGGCAAGGCTGCTCGGCTGCAACGCTGGCATTCCAAGCTTGCCAAGCGTGACCCGCTTGGTCATAGGCTATCAGGAAACAAGTCCAGGGAGAGAGCCCAGGCCGCGTCACGGCGGCCGGCGGAGCAACACATGACAGACCAGCATCAGCACGACGATTACGCCGATATCCGCGACGCGGTGGCCAAGCTGTGCGCGCAGTTCCCTGGTGAATATTGGCGCAAGCTCGATCGCGAGATGGCCTATCCCTCGGCCTTCGTCGATGCGCTGACCGAGGCGGGCTATCTCTCCGTGCTGATTCCCGAGGAATATGGCGGCGCGGGATTGAAGCTGTCGGCCGCTGCGGCGATCCTCGAGGAGATCCAGCGTGCCGGCTGCAATGGCGGCGGTTGTCACGCCCAGATGTACACGATGGGCACGGTGCTGCGCCACGGCTCCGCCGAGCAGAAGGCGAAGTGGCTGCCGAAGGTCGCCAGCGGCGAGTTGCGGCTGCAGGCTTTCGGCGTCACCGAACCCACTTCGGGCACCGACACGACGTCGCTGAAGACGGTCGCGAAGCGCGACGGCGACAGCTATGTCGTCAACGGCCAGAAGATCTGGACCAGCCGCGCGGAGCATTCCGACCTGATGATCCTGCTCGCGCGCACTACGCCGAAAGAGCAGGCGCAGAAGCGCACCGATGGTCTCTCCGTCTTCATCGTCGACATGCGCGAGGCCAAGAAGGCCGGGCTCACCATCCGCCCGATCCGGACGATGATGAACCACGCCACGACGGAAGTGTTCTTCACCGACATGCGGGTGCCGGCGGAGAACCTGATCGGCGAGGAAGGCAAGGGCTTCCGCTATATCCTCTCCGGCATGAACGCCGAGCGCATCCTGATCGCGGCCGAATGCGTCGGCGACGCCAAATGGTTCATCGCGAAAGCCACCGCCTATGCCAAGGAGCGCGTCGTGTTCGGCCGCCCGATCGGCCAGAACCAAGGCATCCAGTTCCCGATCGCCAAGGCCTATGCGTCGATGCGGGCCGCGGAGCTGATGGTCAAGGAGGCCACGCGCAAATACGAGGCCGGGCTCGACTGCGGCGCCGAGGCCAATATGGCCAAGATGCTCGCGGCCGATGCGTCGTTCGAGGCGGCCAATGCCTGCATCCAGACCCATGGCGGCTTCGGCTTCGCCGAGGAATACGACGTGGAGCGCAAATTCCGCGAGACGCGGCTGTATCAGGTGGCGCCGATCTCGACCAACCTCATTCTCTCCTACGTCGCCGAGCACGTGCTCGGCATGCCGCGCTCGTATTGAGGTCGGGCCATGCTGCCGCTTGAAGGGATCATTGTCGTCGCCGTCGAGCAGGCGGTGGCCGCGCCGTTCTGCTCGTCGCGTCTCGCCGATGCCGGCGCTCACGTGATCAAGATCGAGCGGCCCGAGGGCGATTTCGCCCGCGGCTACGACGCCGCCGCCAAGGGTCAGAGCAGCTATTTCGTGTGGCTCAACCGCGGCAAGGATTCCGTCGTCGTCGACCTTTCAAGACCGGAAGGTCGCGCCGAGCTGGAGAAGCTGATCGCCGGCGCCGACGTGCTGCTGCAGAACCTGAAGCCCGGCTCGATGGACAGAATGGGCTTTGCCCGCGAGCGGCTGCGCAAGGACTATCCGAAGCTGATCTGCTGCACCATCACCGGCTATGGCGACTCCGGTCCCTACGCCGATCGCAAGGCTTATGACCTGTTGATCCAGGCCGAGAGCGGGCTGGCCTCGATCACCGGCGGGCCGGACGGCCCCTCCCGCGTCGGCATGTCGATCGTCGACGTCGCGACCGGCGCGACGGCGCATGCCGCGATCCTGGAGGCGCTGATCAGGCGCGGCCGCACTGGCGAAGGCGCCGACATCAGGATCTCGATGTTCGACGTGATGGCCGACTGGCTCACCGTGCCGCTGCTCAACGCGGAAGCCGGCAATGCGCCGAAGCGCATCGGCCTCGCCCACCCCTCGATCGCGCCCTATGGCGTGTTCACCTCGAAGGACGGCAAGGACATCCTGATCTCGATCCAGAGCGAGCGCGAGTGGAAGACGCTGTGCGCCAAGGTGCTGGACCAGCCCACATTGCCGGACGATCCGCGCTTCGCCAACATGGTCGAGCGCGTGCGCAACCGTGCGCTGACCGACGGCATCGTCGCGGAGCGCTTCGCGGCGCTGTCGCGCGATGAGCTGCTGGGCAAGCTCGCGAGCGCCGACATCGCCTTTGCCGAGGTCAACAGCATGGCCGACCTCGCGGTTCATCCGCATCTGCGGCGGATCGAGGTGAACACGCCGAACGGCGTCGTCAGCTATCCCGCGCCGGCGGCGATCGTGGTCGGCGACGACAGGTGTTACGGCGCCGTGCCCGCGATCGGCGAGGCGGCCTCGCCGCATCAGCGAAAGGGATGATCATGACGGACACGCTCGATCTCGATCACCTCCGGCAATGGGTCGGCCGCAGCGCCGAGGCCACCGACCTCGTCACCCCGCAGCTCACCAAGGGGCTGCGCGCGACGCTGTTCCAGGAGATCGGCGAACCGACAACCGGCGACATCGCGCCCTACACCGTGCACTGGTGTTTGGGCCAGCCGGTGTTTCCACACGATCAGCTCGGCCCCGACGGCCATCCGACCCGCGGCGGCTTCCTGCCGCCGGTACCCTTGCCGCGCCGCATGTGGGCGGGCGGCGAGGTGCAGTTCATCGATCCCTTGCGCGTCGGCGATGTCGCGACGCGCGTGTCGACCATCACCGACGTCGCGCTGAAGAGCGGCTCGACCGGCCAGCTCTGCTTCGTGTCGGTGGAACATGTCGTATCGACGTCGCGCGGGGTCGCGATCCGCGAGCGCCAGGACATCGTCTATCGCGACATGGGTGGCGCCCAGGCTGCGCCGGCGAAGGCGCCGCCGCCTCCGCCGGTCGCGCAGCACAGCGAGACGCGCGTCTCCGATGCCGTGCTGTTGTTTCGCTATTCCGCCCTGACCTTCAACGGCCATCGCATCCATTACGACCGCGACTACGTCACCAGGGTCGAAGGCTATCCGGGCCTGATCTTCCACGGACCTTTGCAGGCCGCGCTGCTGGTCGAGTTCGCCGCCAGACTTAAGGGCAAACCGCCGGCCAAGTTCGCCTATCGCGGCGTGCAGCCCTTGTTCGAGGGCAGCGCGTTCTCGGTGAATGCGAATGACAAGGATGGCGGCCTGGAGCTGTGGACCGCCAACGCCGAGCGACAGCCGACGATGAAGGGCACCGCGAGTTGGTGACGTAGACTCTGTCGTTCCGGGGCGGTGCGTCGCGACAGAATGGCGAAGCCATTTTGGCGCAGAGCACCGAACCCGGAACCTCGAGGTGAGGGAGAAGAACCGCTCGAGATTCCGGGTTCGATGCTTCGCATCGCCCCGGAATGACGACCCACAAAAGCACCCGAGGGAACGCCTTTGGCCAAAACAACGAAAACAACAACCAAACCCGTCACCGTCAAGCAGGCCACCTTCGAGCTGCTGCGCGCCTTCGGCATCAAAAAGGTGTTCGGCAATCCCGGCTCGACCGAGCTGCCGTTCCTCAGCGACTGGCCCGAGGACATCGACTACGTGCTCGGCCTGCAGGAGGCTTCCGTCGTCGGCATGGCCGACGGCTATGCCCAGGCGACGCGCAATGCCGGCTTCGTCAATCTGCATTCGGCGGCCGGCGTCGGCAACGCGCTCGGCAACATCTACACCGCGCACCGCAACCAGACGCCGCTGGTCATCACCGCCGGCCAGCAGGCGCGCTCGATCCTGCCGCTGCAGGCCTTTCTCTATGCCGAACGCCCGTCCGAATTCCCGCGCCCTTACGTCAAATACAGCGTCGAGCCGGCGCGGCCCGAGGACGTGCCGGGCGCGATCGCCCGCGCCTACTACACCGCGATGCAGCCGCCTTGCGGGCCGACCTTCGTCTCGATCCCGATCGACGACTGGATGCATCCGGCGCAACCGATCACCGCGCGCAAGGTAAGCCGCGAGCTCGGCCCCGATCGCGCCGCCATGGACGACCTGGTGAGCGCACTTGCCGCCGCGAAGAATCCCGCGCTCGTGGTCGGCCCCGGCATCGACCGCGCCGGCTGCGTCGAACTGATGGTCGAGGTCGCCGAGAAGGCCAAGGCCGCGGTCTGGGTCAGCCCGTTCTCGGCGCGCTGCTCGTTTCCCGAGCGCCATCCGCAATTCCAGGGCTTTCTGCACGCCTCGCCCGGACAATTGTCCGACGCCCTGAAACCGCACGACCTCGTCGTCGTGATCGGCGCGCCGGTGTTCACCTTCCATGTCGAGGGCCACGCCGCGATCTTCGACGGCGCCACCACGCTTTATCAGATCACCGACGACGCCGAAGGCGCCGCGGTGCCGCCGGTCGGCACCAGCATCATCGCCACGATGCGGCCGGCGCTGTCGCTGCTGCTGGAGCTGCTGCCGGAGACCAGGCGCGCGGCGCCGAAGGGCCGCGTGCTACCCGACGCGCCGAAGCCATCCGATCCGATTCCGGTCGACTATCTCCTGCACACGCTGGCGCAGGCGCTGCCGGCGGGCAGCGCCGTGGTCGAGGAGATCCCCTCGCACCGGCCGGTGATGCACAAGTACATGCCAATGCCCGGCGCGGAGTCGTTCTACACGATGGCGAGCGGCGGGCTCGGCTACAGCCTGCCGGCGGCGGTCGGCATGGCGCTGGGCCGTCGCACCGGCCGCACGGTGTGCCTGATCGGCGACGGCTCGGCGATGTATTCGCTGCAGGCGCTGTGGACCGCCACGCAGCGCAGGCTGCCGCTGACGGTCGTCGTCATCAACAATTCCGGCTATGGCGCGATGCGCTCGTTCAGCCAGGTCATGCAGGTGCGCAACGTGCCCGGGCTCGAGCTGCCCGGCCTCGATTTCGTCAAGCTCGCGGACGGCATGGGCTGCGACGCAGTGCGCGTGAACCATGCCGCCGATCTCGCCGGTGCGCTGACGCGAGCCCTCGCCCATGCCGGCACGAGCCTCGTCGAGGTGATGGTCGACGCCGCGGTCCCGCTGCTCTACGCCCAGAAGGGCTGAGCCGCCGTTCGCACAGCGGACGACTTTCACGACATATGCGACAATGCGTCGCATCTTCAATGGCGGCGGCATGGCTCGCCGCGAAATGCTCATCGGCCCGCCGCAACCGTGCAACCGGCGTTCCGACTGCAACCGTTTGTTTCAAAAGCTTTCTGTTCCCCTGCGCCATCTCGTCGCGGCCGGCTTGCCGCAAACATCGCGAAATCCTGCCGTCAGCTTGCAGGCAGACGCCTTGCTGCTTGCAAGGTCCGACCATTCTGCAAGCCAAAATCATTTTCAAAAGGTTCCATCATCCAATCCAGCGTACCAAGGGAGTTGAGCTGATGGCGGATAAGAAGAATCTTCAAACCGCGGCGTCGAGGACCGATCTCTATCGCCATGTCAGCGTGCTGGCCCTGATGTCCGCTCTGGCGGTGACGGCGCTGCCGCATCAGGCCAATGCGCAGGCCATGACCACCGCCCTTGCCACTTCGGCCACCACCAACGCCGCCGCGAAGGCGGCGCAGGAGGCGGCGGCGAAGGCCGCAGCCCAGGCAGCCGCCAAGGCGGCCCAGGATGCCGCTGCCAAGGCTGCAGCCGCTGCCGCCGCCAAGGCCGCGCAGGACGCCGCCGCCAAGGCTGCGGCAAACGCTGCGGCCAAGGCTGCAGCGAATGCTGCCGCGAAGGCGGCGACCGACGCGGCAGCGAAGGCCGCAGCCAGCGCCGCTGCGAAGGCCGCGGCCGGCGCCGCCGCCAAGGCTGCGAACACCGCTGCGACCACGGCCGCCACCACCGCCGCGGCGACCGCGGCGAGCACCGCCGCCAAGACGGCGGCCGTAACGACCGGCACGGCTGCGGCCAAGCCCGTCGCTGCCGTCGCCACGGCCGCGACGACCGCCGCCAAGCCCGCCGCTGCCGCCACCGCCGCAACGACGACGACCGGTGCGGCCAAGACCGCAGCCGCGACCAGCACCACGACGAGCGCGGCGAAGCCGGCCGCTGCGGCCGCCGCGGCAGCGACCACCACCGTCGCGGTCGCCAAGGCCACCGCGACACCCGCAGCCGCAGCGACGCCGGCCAAGGCGGCTGCCGCGGCGTCGAGCAGCACCGATGCCGTCGCCAAGGCCAACGCAGCGGCCGCGGCCGCCGCGCAGACCGCCGCCGCCGCCGAGGCGCAGGTCGCTGCCGACCGCAAGGCAATCGACGTCGCTCGTCAGGCCGAGCAGAACGCACGCGGCGCCGCGATCGAGGCCCAGGAGCAGGCCGAGAAGAACCCGACCGCCGCCAACCAGGCCGCGGCGACCGCGAACGCTGCGAAGCTGACGGCAGCCTCGGCCGCGCTGCAGGCCGCGTTCCAGAAGCTCGACAAGGACATCGACGTCTCCAACGAGGCCAAGGAAGCCGCCAACGCCGCCAAGGACACCGCGCGCGAGACGGCCGAGGCCGCCGGCAAGGCGGCCCAGCAGGCCGGCCAGGCGGCCGGCAACGCCAACAATGGCGGCAATGCCAACAATGGCGGAGCGGCGGCCGGCAACGGCAACAACAATAACAACAATCAGCAGAACCAGGCGGCCCAGGAAGCCGCCGAGCAGGCCGCGCTGCAGGCGGCGTTGAAGACCGGCGAGCAGGCACGCGCGGTCGCCCAGCAGAAGACCCAGGCCGCGCAGGCGGCTGCGACCCAGAACCAGAAGACGGTCGAGGCCGCGCTGAACCAGAAGATCGGCACGATCGATGCGACGGTGGAAGCGGCCGAGCAGAAGGTGAACGCCGACCGGCAGGCGCTGGAGCAGGCGCGTCAGGCCGCGCAGCAGGCCAAGCAGGACGCACAGGAGGCCGCCGAGGTCCTCGAACGCGCCAACAATGCGGCCAACCAGGCCGCACTGGCGGCGGCCCAGGCCAAGGCGCAGACCACCGCCAACGCCTTCAACCAGGCCAATGCGACGCTGAATGCCGACAATCAGGCCCTGACCCAGGCCCGCGAGACCGGCGAGCAGCAGGAGCAGGCGCTGCGGGCCGCGGCTCAGCAGCAGATCCAGGCCGGCTACACCGCCGCCCAGCAGGCCACCCAGGCCGCCTGGGCCGAGGCGCAGCAGATCGGCAACGCTGCCCTGGCCGCGCTCGAACAGTGAGACCGCTGCGCTCCGCGCCGCCTGTCGGCTTACGCCGGGCGGCGCGGACACGGATAACGATAACAAGACCATCACCAGCCGCATGCCGAACCAATCCGGGACGACCCACGCGTCGGCGACCTGACCTCATCCCGCCGCGTGAGACGCCCGGGTCCCCCCCCCACCCGACCGGCATGCATTGCCTTCAAGCCCCGTCCCCTGCGGGGCTTTTCTTTTGAGCGCGACAGACCAGCCGCTTGTGGTCGATGCAGACCAGCCGCGTCGTTCGCAATCCGGTCAGACATCCGTCGCGGCGTCTGGGTCCCCGTCGGCGTCGCACCCGCGCTGTCGCGCGGCTTGCCCGGGACGACGGCGGAGATGCAGGGCGGCGAAGGTGCGCCACCGGACCCGGCCGCTGCTCAATATTGGAATCGCACGCCGACGACGCCGACCACCGTCATGAAGTTGTTGAGAGCGATGTTGGAGCGGGTCCATTCGGTCCGGACCTCGCTCTTGAGCTGAACGTTGCGGTTCATCTTGTAGGTGCCGCCGGCGGCGACGAACATGCGCTGGTCGACGCGGCCGATGCCGACGAACTGATCCTGGCCGTAGCCGCCGCGCAGCGTTCCGATCAGCCACGGCTCGAACTGATGGTCCATCTGCAGGATCACGTCGCGCGACAGGATGCCCGAGACGTTCATCGCCGGCGTCTCCGAGGCCTGCGAGCGCGCCACCAGCACGAACGTCGTGGCGTCGGTCGCGGCCCAAGCGAGCGTCGCATCCGCGATCACGCCGTTGATGTTCGGCATCAGCGGCGAGTCCATGCGGCGCGAGAGATAGCCGACCGAGGCCTCGCCGGTCAGCGATCCCATGTTGACGACGGCGCCGCCGCGCGCGGTGATGCCGCTGGAATCGCGGCGCTGGCCGTTGAAGTCGACCTGCAGATCGTGGTTGCGCCGATCGAAGCTCATGTCGACGAACGGCGAGATGTTCGGCGTGAGCACATAGGTGACGCGGACCTGCGCGCCCGGCTGGGTGTAGTTGCGGTCCTGCGTCCGCAACGGCACGTTGGCCAAGATCAGCGCGTCGTTGAACATGACGCGGTCGGCCGATCCCTTGAATGCGATCTCGGCGGGACCGATCTTCTGCAGCACGCCGGCGCTGCCGCCGAACGTCGTGGCGCGCGGCAGCTTGAGCGCCCCCGGAAGCGCCAATGCATCGTTGACGAAACGCGCCTCGCCGGTGATCGCGGTGCCCTCGGTGACGTCGTAGCGTCCTTGCGCCCGCGCCTCGAACGTCGGATGACTGAGCGAGCGGACGTTGCTGTCCTCGGTGTAGGCGCCGCGGAAATCGGCGTTGAGCTGATGCCGCTCCCATTGCGAGCGGACCGCGACCTCCGTCGCCACGATGGCGACCGGTGAGCCCTGCCCGCCGTTGCGCCGCGTGGGATTGGTGTCATAACCGGCCTGGATCTCGACGGCCGGTTTCACCAGGAACGACCCGACCGTCACGCCCGTCGGATCATAGGGCTTCGCGTCGGCGGTCACCGGCTGCGGCTTCACCGTATTCAGGTTGCGATCGGGAAGAACGTCACGGTTGCGCAGCACGGCCGCGGGCTGGGCGGTTGCCACGGTCTCGTCTGGCTTGGCCGGCGGCGCCTCGGCGGCTGCCGCGGGCTTTGCCGCGATCTGCCGCGCAGCCGGTTGCGGCGCGGCGCGTTGAGCGTCTCCCGCCGGCTCGGCCGTGGCCACGCGCGCGCCACGGGCGGGCTGAAACGCGGAGAATCCGAAGCTGCCTACCGGCGCGCCGGGCCTGCCCGGCGCGGCCAGCGACGGCGCACCGGCCTCGCGCACCGGACGCAGCAATGCGCTCACGCCACGCGGGTCCTGGCGCATCATCAGCGTCCGGCTGTCGTTGGTGATCCGCGGAACGTTGTAGTAGATGCTGCGCGCCGTCACGTGACGAAAGAACAGCCGGTCGGCGCGTCCCGGGACGACGTCCGTCGGCTTGGCCTTGATGGTCTGCTGCGCGGACGCGCCGTCCACCACCATCACGGTCAGCAGCAGCACCTCGACGAGCGCGAGCGTGACCCCGCGGTGGGATCGCGTCACCATGAGCCGCTTGGTCCGCACCGCGAACGCGCCGGTCTTGTGTGGTGAATGAGCCTGCAAAGCAAATGCCGGGGTATGCCAATATCACGCGACGAGGTCGGGTCAGGGCGCCGTCGCGATGAATACGCAGCGCATGCACGCGACGAAGCCCCTTGCCTTGGAGATAGCCGGCAAACGTCGGCGGAAGTTTTGCCGAGCTGGGAACATTTCAGGCGAGATTGAGAGCTGTTCGCAACGAGCCGCCGCGGAGCGGCGCCTAAGCATCTTCGCGTTCGTAGAAAGCACTAATTAGTTGAAACGGTGACGATCGCTGCGCGGCTTCGCGGAAGCTGGCGAAATTCCGACTTCAGCATGAAGCTGTTTCGACCACGATCGCTCGCGTCCGAGACCGCTCGGCGATCGCGGGCCTTGCGCCATCGGCGACAGCCGACGCCTTTCAGATTCAGACCGCGAGGAAGCCGCCGTCGGCCGCCAGGACGTGGCCGACGACGTAGGGCGACGCGTCTCACCGCGATGCAGCTCGGCGCGGTCCTGCACCTGGAAAAATCCGGCGTCAGCCGCATGGTCCGCAAGCTGATCGACAGCGGCGAGTTGCAGGAGACAATCGATTCCGGCGACGCCCGCATCAAGCCGCTCTGCCTCACCGCGAAGGGACGGAAGAGGGTGGCCACGCTGCACGCCTTCGGCCGCCAGCAGGTCCGCGGCGCCCTGTCGGCCCTGTCGAAGACCGAGCGGCGCACGGTGCGCGAGGGCCTGTTGCTGTACGCCCGCGCGCTCGAAGCCTGGCGCGCGGCAGAGCAGGACATGCAACCGTCGGAGCCATGAGGGCGCCCGACGGGCAGATTGCGCATACACACCATGACGAAACTGCCCGTCGTGTTGAAATGCCGCAGCATGCGGCCTTGCGCCGTCGGGCAAATCAGGACGATCTTTCCGCGCATCCCGCCTCACCACGGAGGGGCGTTGCGCGCGATCGTCACGACACGCGAGGCGGGATGCGATGGCCGTGGCCATGCCGCAGCGTAGCTTGCTACGCGGACGAACGGCGTGGCCGCGGACGTGAAGTCGCAGCGTCCTGACACCCCGATGCTGGTGTTTCGTTCGCGATGGCGCTGATGCACCGCGCGGACAATGGTGGCCAACAGCCCGGCGCACCAGGGAGACTGCGTATAAGCGTGAAGACCATCGCGCAGGGAATGCCGGTGATCGGCTGCACCTGTGGTACCTGCCGCCTGCATTTTTTGCTGCAGGCGGGCCATGGGTGAGGCCTTCACCCGGCATTCCCTGCGCCCTTCGAATCTTGAAGGGACAAGTCAACTGTACAGCTCGGGCATGATGTGCCGCGAGAAGGCGCAATGATGTCTATCGATGTCGGATCAAGTCCGCTGCCCATGATGTCCGCACGATCTCTCCTTAGCGTCATTCCGGCGAACGCCGGATCCATACGCCGCGGTCGAAAACCTCGGGCGAGATGGTCGACGCGCGTGGCTCGAACTGCACCCTGGGACTATGGGTCTCCGTGGTCGCGGGGACGACCGCGGAGGGCGTTGAGGCCGGGCGCCGTCACGTCGACCGACGATGGTCGCAGACCTACTTCCCGAACTCCTCGCGCATCTTTGCCTGGATCTTCGCCATGCCGCCGAGCCAGCGGTCGTAATTCTCGGTCTTCTTGCGCATGTAGCCGAGGACCTGCGGATGCGGCAGGATCAGGAAGCTCTCCTCGGCAAGGCCTTTCAGCACGTCCTGCGCGACCTGCTCAGGGCTCAGATCGCCGTCGCCGGATTGCGGGCCCTTCGGAATCGATCGCAGCATGTCGGTGTCGACGCCCTGCGGGCACAGGATCGAGACCTTGATGTTGTCGGCCTTGTGCGAGATCGCGAGATTCTCCGCAAATCCCACCGCGGCATGCTTGGTGGTGGAGTAAGGCGCGCTGCCGACCTGCGACAGCAGGCCGGCCGCGGAGATCGTGTTGAGGAAATAGCCGCCGCCGCGCGCCTTGTAGCGCGGGATCAGATGCCGCGCCGCGTAGACATGCGCCATCACGTGAATGGCCCAACTGCGCGCCCACGGCTCGTCGGAGGTGCCGCCGACATTGACCGACAGCGGGTCGAAGCCGCCGCCAATGCCGGCATTGGAGCAGAACAGCGCAATGGGCCCGAACTGCCGCTCGGTTTCCTCGATCACGTGCCGGATGTCGGCTTCCTGGGAGACGTCGCATCTGAAGGCGGCGCCGCCGATGCCACCAGCGACGGCCTTGGCGCCGGTTTCGTCGAGATCGGCTACGATCACCTTGGCCGCACCGGCGGCCGCGAAGGCCTCGCACAGCGCCTTGCCGATGCCGCGGGCTCCGCCGGTGACCACAACAATCTTGCCGGTCACCTGCATGCAAAGCCCTCCTCGTGGAATTTTCTAGGTCAAGACCAGGTCGAGCACTGCGGTATAATGAAAGCCGGCGCCCAGCAACACGAAACCATGCCAGATCGCGTTCTGGAAGCGCAAGCGCCGCCACGAATGGAAGATGACGCCGAGGCTGTAGAGGATGCCGCCGGTGAGCACGAAGGCCAGGACCGAGGGCGGCATCACCGAGATCACCCGGTCGTACATCATGACGCCGCTCCAGCCGAGCGCGAGATACAGCCCGATCGAGAGCGCGTCGAAGCGGCCCGGCCAGCGCAGCTTCAGCACGATGCCGAAGATGGCGACGCCCCAGACCCCGAGCAGCAGCGCGGCCGAGAACACCGTATCCTTCAGGGCGGCGATGAACGGCGTATAGGTGGCTGCGATCAGCACATAGATGGCGGAGTGGTCAAAGCGGCGCAGCACCCATTTGGTCGGCGACACCGGCCACAGATTATAGGTTGCCGACAGCGTCAGCATCGAGAGCAGTCCCGCGACGTAGATCGACACCACCACGATGTCGACGGCGCTGGCATAGATCGAGGTCAGCACGACGAGCACGGTTGCGGCGACCAGGCCGGCGGCGATGCCGACGACGTGGACGACGCCGTCCGCGATCATCTCGACCTTGTCGTAGTTCCAACGCATCGCGCCGGTGGCGGCATGGACGGAGGTCGAGGCGAACTGCTTCAGTTGAAATACGGTCATGTCAGAACCTGGTGCCGGTTTTCCGGGACAATTGTGCCGGAAGGATTATGGTTTCCAGTGGTCAACGTTCCGTTCAAAGTCTGGTTCTATCCGGAAACGGGCCGGAATTGTGAGCTTGAATCCGGCGTTTTGCATCGCCACCTGTCAAAAATCGCTCACGCCCTTTTCAACTGGCGAATTCCCCTCCTCCCATGGTGACCTTTTCCGAACTCGTCGAGGAAGCGCGGCTGTCGGCCCGTGCCCTGCTTGATTATGGCGAGAGCTTCCTCAACCCGACCATCCGCCTTGGCGTCACCGGGCTGTCACGGGCCGGCAAGACCGTGTTCATCACCGCGCTGATTCATGACCTCGTGCGCGGCGGGCGCATGCCGGTGTTCGAGGCCTTGGCATCGGGCCGCATCGCCCGCGCATATCTGACGCCGCAACCCGACGACGGCGTGCCGCGCTTTGCCTATGAGAGCCATTTGCGGGCGCTCGTCGCCGAGCGGCGCTGGCCAAGCTCGACCGTCGACATCAGCGAGCTCAGGCTGGTGATCGAATTCCAGCGCGCCAACGGCGCCGAGCGGACGCTCACGCTCGACATCGTCGACTATCCCGGCGAATGGCTGCTCGACCTGCCGCTGCTGAACAAGAGCTATGAGCAGTGGGCGCGGGAAAGCCTCGCGCTGTCGCGCAGCGAGCCGCGCGCGCATGTCGCCAAGGACTGGCACGCGCATCTGGCGACGCTCGCCCCCGAAGGCCGCGAGGACGAGTCGGCGACACTCGAGGCCGCACGGCTGTTCACCGACTACTTGCGTGCCTGCCGCGACGAGCGCTTCGCCATGAGCCTGCTGCCGCCCGGCCGCTTCCTGATGCCGGGCAATCTCGCGGGCTCGCCGGCGCTGACCTTCGCGCCGCTCGATGTCCCGGCCGACGGCCAGGCGCCGGCCGGCTCGCTATGGGCGATGATGGCGCGCCGCTACGAGTCCTACAAGGACATCGTCGTCAGGCCGTTCTTTCGCGACCATTTCGCCCGGCTCGATCGCCAGATCGTGCTGGTCGACGCGCTGGCGGCGTTCAATGCGGGCCCCGAGGCGCTGCACGATCTCGAGGCCGCGCTGACCGGCATTCTCGATTGCTTCCGCGTCGGACGCGGAAACATGCTGACGGCGCTGTTTCGGCCGCGCATCGACCGCATCCTGTTCGCGGCGACCAAGGCCGACCATCTGCATCACACCAGCCACGACCGGCTCGAAGCCGTGCTGCGGCGCGCGGTCAACCGCGCGGTGGCCCGCGCCGAGAGCACGGGCGCCGCAATCGACGTGGTGGCGCTGGCCGCCGTCAGGGCGACGCGCGAGGCGCTGGTCGCCCGCGGCCGCGAGAAGCTGCCGTCGCTGCTCGGCACGCCGGCGGCCGGCGAAAGCGCCAATGGCGAGATCTTCGACGGCGACACCGAGGTGGCAACCTTTCCGGGCGAGCTGCCGGCCGATGCGGAGGAGCTGTTCAAGGGCGGCGCCTATCGCGGCCTGTCGAGCGCTGCCGCCGACGGCACCGACTTCCGCTTTCTTCGCTTCCGTCCGCCTTTGCTGGCCCCCGATCCTGGCGGCGAGCCCGCTTTGCCCCATATCCGCATGGACCGCGCCCTTCAGTTCCTGATCGGAGACCGGCTGCAATGAGCGAACGCGCCAAGCATCGTCGTCCCCAGACCTTCCGGCTCGATGATCCCGACGTCGTCGTGGTCGATGCCGAAGAGGCCGCCCGGCCGGGCCGCGGCACCATCCAGATCACGCCGGAGGCTGATCCGGCGCAATTGCCGGTGCCGGTCGAGACCGTCCTGCCGACGCGGCGCAGCTTCGGCTGGGGCGCACTTTTCTGGGGCTCGGTCGCAGGCCTCGTCCTGCTCGGCCTCGGCCTCGGCGTCGTCAGACTGATCGAGGATCTGTTCGCACGCAGCGAGGCCCTCGGCTATGTCGGCGCGGGGTTCGCGGCCGCAGCCGCGATCGCATTGGCGGCCGTCATTGCCCGAGAGACTTACGGGCTGGTGCGTCTCGCCACCATCGAGAAGCTGCACCAGCGCGCGGCCGCGGTGCTGCTGTCCGACGATCGTGCCGAGAGCCGCGAAGTGGTCGCCGAGCTGTTGCGGATCGCACATGCCAATCCCCGCCTGGCGCGTCCGCGTGCCGCGCTCGCCGGCCACGCCGACGACATCATCGACGGCGGCGACATGATCAAGCTTGCCGAGCGCGAGCTGATGGCGCCACTCGACAGCGAGGCGCGGCGTCTGGTGTCGGTTGCGGCGCAACGGGTTTCCGTGGTCACGGCCGTGAGCCCGCGCGCGCTGATCGACGTGCTGTTCGTCTTCGTGGCAAGCTTGCGGATGATCCGGCAGCTCGCGCGGCTCTATGGCGGCCGTCCCGGCGCGCTTGGCATGATCAGCCTGTTGCGCCATGTCGTCGCGCATCTCGCCATCACCGGCGGCATGGCCGCGAGCGACAGCCTGATCCAGCAGGTGCTGGGCCATGGCATCGCGGCAAAACTGTCGCAGCGCCTCGGCGAAGGCGTGCTCAACGGACTGCTCACGGCGCGGCTCGGCCTCGCGGCCATCGACGTGACGCGGCCGATGCCGTTCGCCGCGCTGCCGCGGCCGGCGCTGGCGGATCTCGCCAAGGATCTGCTGCGCAAGCAGGACGACCGGGAATGAGGCTCAGGCCCGCAGCGTGGAATCGAACCCACCGGCGAGCCAGCGCCATTGGTACAAGGGCGAGTCCGGTGGCGGCGCCAGTTCGGGAGTCCAGCCCGTCAGCCTGCCGAACGCGTAACTGTCCATGACGCGGCCGCGCCAGCTCCGCTCGACGTGTCCGAGCGGCTCGCGGTGCGCGGTCGTGTCCGACAGCAGCGGGCCGGTATTGTCCGGCTCGCGCACGACATAGAGGCCGGCATGTCCCGCGATCAGGTCCATGCCGGGATCACGGAAGCCGATGAAGCGGGCCCGCTCGTTGATCTGGACCACCGGCACGCGGCCGCGAAAGAACCACCGCATCATCGCATAGGTGCGATAGTCGGAGGTCGCGATCCAGGTGGCGCCGGTGCTTGCCAGTTCCTGCTCGGCGCGTGCCGCCACCTGCTGATAGCCCGCCTCGGCGCCGATCGGATCGGCCCGCCCGAGAAAATTCCACGGCGCGACGACGTAGTAGAGAAAGATCAGGACCACCATGGCAATGCCGCTAACGACGGCGATCCGCGCCCAGCGCACGGTCGATCGGACGAACCAGGCGGACGCGCCGTCCTGCGGCAGCTTGACGATGTTGATCGCGACCGCCGCAAACCCGATCGGCCACATGAACATCGGCCAGGTGTCGCCGATCCGCAAGGTAAACGATTTCCAGAGGAAGTAGAGAAACGGCACCAGCACCGCCGTCGACAGCAGGATCGCGACCGGCTCACGCGTGCGATAGCCGCGCCAGGCCGTGAAACTCAGCGCCGACAATGTGACCGGCAGCAGGACGAAGCCGACCTGTCCGAACTGCAATCCGAGATAATCGCCGAGCGTCCGCAACGAAAACTCATGCGGCGCGGTGGCGCGAACGAACTGGAAGCGGAACGAGGCCCAGTCGTGCTGTACGTTCCAGATCAGCACCGGCGAGAACACGGCCAGCGCAATCAGTGCTCCGCACCATGGATAGGGACTCAGAAGCCAGCGGCTGCGCCAGGCCGGAACGAGCAGGAACGCCGCCACGCCCGGCAGCAGCATGACCACCGTGAATTTGGACAACAACGCCAGTCCACCGAACAGGCCGGCCGCGAGCCACCAGCGGCCGTCATCGCTCTCGGCGAGGCAAACCAGCGCCCAGATCATCGCGAGTGCAAACGGGATCGCCGCGACGTCCGGCGCCACCTTGGCCATCAGCAGGCCATAGTAGAGCGCGGCCTCGGGCAGCAGCACCGCGAGGATCACGGCCCGCATATCGTGAGTGGTACGGCGAACGATGTCGGCGAGCAGGAGCTGCGTCACCCCCATCGCGAGGATGCCGGCAAAGCGAACGCCGAGATTGGTATCGCCGAACAGGGCAGTGCCCAGCCGGATGAACCAGGCGATCATGGGCGGATGATCGAGGAAGCAGAGCTGCAGCTCCTTCGACCATGTCCAGTAATAGGCCTCGTCGGTGCGCAGATCGAGCGTCCCGGCATAGACGATGCGGATGATCGTCATGCTTGCGATCACGGCCGCAGCCATCAGCCACGCAGCGCGCGTGGATCGAGACTTTGGGCTGTCGATGCCTGGGGAAATGGCCGTCACGCGGTGCTTTTCCCCGACTCCGGCGGGCGAGTCAACGTTCCCGCGCAGCTCGCGCCGCCGGATGACCGCCGCCACCAGCCCTCTAGGACAACAGGGAATAAATCTCTAGCATTGCGGCTCCAGATCATACGGACCACATGACCATTTCGATTTACCATCGTTTGCGGTCGACCTGTCGCGGCATCGGTGTGCGGCAGGTGCGGCTGATCTGCGGCTTCATACTCTTCAGCTACCTGCTCAGTCATTTTTTCAACCATGCGCTCGGCAACATCTCGCTGCAGGCGCTCGCCGAGGGCGTGTCCTATCATGTGGCGTTCTGGCAGTTTCTTCCGATCGCCGTGCTGTTCTATGCGGCCGCTCTTACCCATGGCGGGCTCGGCGTGTGGGCGCTTTATCAGCGCCGGCAATTCAGCCGCAACACGATGGAGCCGCTGCAACTGCTGCTCGGCCTAAGCATTCCGGCGCTGATCTTCAGCCACATCGCCGGCGTCCGCATCGGACAGACCCTGTACGGACAGGAGAAGCTGTACCCGCAGGTCCTGTACTCGTATTGGACCGGCCCGTCCTGGCGGATCTGGTTGATGTCGGCAGCCCTGCTGACGTCATGGACGCATGGCTGCATCGGGCTGCACTTCTGGCTGCGGCTCAAGCCGTTCTACAAGCGCGCGGCGCCGTGGCTGCTCGCCTGCGCCGTGCTGCTCCCGGCGCTGGCGCTGCTCGGCTTCTATCGTGGGGGCCGAGACGTCATCGCCGCCAACGCAACACCGCAGTGGCGCGCCGAAAATCTTTCGTTGAGGCAGACCGGCACGCCATCTGAACAGGCGGTGCTGGAGACCATCATGAACGGCTTCCTGATCGGCTATGGCGGCCTGATCGGCTTGGCGCTCGCCGCGCGCGGCGTGCGAGCAGTCCATGAGCGACGTGGCGGCATGGTCACGCTATCCTACAACAATGGCCGCTCCATCCGGGTGCCAAAGGGTTTGTCCGTGCTCGAGGCCAGTCTGCGCAACAACGTACCGCATGCCAGCATGTGCGGCGGCCGCGCACGTTGCTCGACCTGCCGCATCAGGGTGATCGGAGATCCCGGCGCGCTGCCGCCGCCCTCGCCTCGCGAGGCCTTCGTGCTCGCGCAGATCGGCGCGGCGGACCCGTCGGTCAGGCTGGCCTGCCAGTTGCGCCCCACCGGCGATCTTTCATTCTTCCAACTGTTCATGCCGAACCCGACACCCGGCGAGCGCGGCAGCTCGCGCGCCGGAATCGGGCAGGAGCGCTACCTCGTCAGCCTGTTCGTCGACATGCGTGGATCGACCGGCCTCGCTGAGAAACGGCTGCCGTTCGACGTGGTGTTCATCGTCAACCGCTTCCTCAGCGCCGTCTCCCAGGCCGTGCTGGCGAATGGCGGGCAGCCCAATCAGTTCGTCGGTGACGGTATGCTCGCGCTGTTCGGACTAGCCACCGATTCACATGTCGCCTGCGGCCAGGCGATCCAGGCGGCGCGTGACATCGCGGCCAATATCGCCGAGCTGAACGCGTTCCTCAGCCATGATCTGCATGACCCGATCCGCTTCGGCATCGGCATTCACGGCGGCGAGGTGATCGTGGGCGAGATCGGTTATCGCGACCACATGGTGTTCACCGCGCTGGGCGACGCCGTCAACGTCGCATCACGACTGCAGGACATGACGAAGACCCTCGGCTGCCAGGTCATCATCTCGGACGAGGTCTACGCGCGGGCGCGACTCGGCTCCGACGTGCTGCCGGAGCGCGAGGTCGAGATTCGCGGCCGCGCCGAGCCGATGCGCGTCAGGACGGCCATGGACGCCGCTGAACTCGCGATGCTCTCGGACGAGGGGACGGCTGCGTGACGAGTTGCGTTGAACCTGTTTGCAGCCTGCGCTGTCATACCGAGAACGGTTGCAGCGGGTCCGCGGTGACTGGCGGAACGGTGGCACTGCGGTCAAAAGCCGCAAAGCCGCCACGATATCGATCATTTCGGGCCAAAACCGCCCGCTGTTTGCGCTATCACGCCTGTCACAACCGCAGTAGTCTCGAATTCCGGGCCTGACGGTTTGCGGGGACCGCGGCTCGTACTCGGATTGGTCCCGCGGAGGCGACGTATGGCTAAAGGTACGGTCAAGTGGTTCAACCCGACCAAGGGCTATGGCTTCATCCAGCCCGCGGCCGGGGGCAAGGACATTTTCGTTCACATCTCCGCAGTGCAGAAGGCCGGGCTGGCGACCCTCAACGAGGGCCAGACCATCGAGTACGACGAGATTGCCAACCGCGGCAGGAGTTCGGCCGAGAACCTGAAAGTGTAGCGGATCAATTGGCGCGCCATTCCGCCTCGCGGCTTTTCGGCGCGATCGTTTCCCTCACCAAACCAGCATGATTGTCGACACGTCGAAATAGACAGGAGCGGTGCCCGCTCCTGATCACATCTTTGCGTTTGTTTGTAGTTTCAGCTCCCTCCCCGCCATTGCCTCGCCCGCCCGACCCGGGTCAAATGCGCCTCGAACCGCGCCGTCAACGTAATTCCAGCGCGCGGAAACAAGCGACGGGAGCGACGCAACATGGACGACAAGGGCATTTTCCATGGCCTGAAGGTGCTGGACTGCGCGAGCTTCATCGCGGCCCCCGCAGCCGCCACCGTTCTTTCCGATTTCGGCGCTGACGTCATCAAGATCGAGCCGCCCGGCGCCGGCGATCCCTACCGCAACCTGCCGAACCTGCCGGGCTATCCGCGCAGCGAGCATAACTACGCGTGGTATCTCGAAGCCCGCAACAAGCGCAGCCTCGCACTCGACCTGTCGAAGCCGGAAGCGCAGACCGTGCTGCAACGGCTGGTAAGTGAAGCCGATGTCTTCATCACCAATTTCCCGCCGTCGGTCCGCGCCAAGCTCGGCCTCACCCACGAAAAGCTGGCGCCGCTCAATCCGCGGCTGATCTATGCGTCGTTTACCGGGTATGGCGAGAAAGGCGAGGAAGCCGACAAACCCGGCTTCGATAGCAATGCCTATTGGGCGCGCTCCGGACTGATGGACCTGGTCCGTGCCGACGAGAGCACGACACCCGCCCGCTCCGTCGCCGGGATGGGCGACCACCCCTGCGCAATGGCGTTCTATGGCGCGATCGTCACGGCGCTTTACCAGCGCGAGAAGACCGGCAAGGGCTGCCACGTCGCCTCCAACCTGATGGCCAACGGGGTCTGGGCGGCCTCCGTGCTTGCTCAGGCCAAGCTTTGCGGCGCGACCTTCGTCGAGCGGCGGCCGCGCGAACGCGCGCTGAACGCAGTCGCCAATCACTACAAATGCCAGGACGGCCGCTGGATCATGCTCTCGCTCCTCAATGAGGAGAAGCAGTGGCCGATCCTCGCCCGCTGCCTTGGCCGAGAGGAGCTGATCGACGATCCGCGCTTCGTCACCAAGGCCGATCGCCACGCCCGCTCGGTCGAACTGATCCACGAGTTCGACGCGGTGTTCGCGACCAGGCCGCTGGCCGAATGGCGCCGGATCCTCGACGGCAGCGGGCTCGTGTTCGGGGTGGTCGGGATTCTCGACGACATTCCAAACGACAGGCAGATGATCGAGAACGAGGTGCTGGTGCCGTTCGAGAACGACACCATGCTGACGGTCAACAGCCCGATCTTCATCGACGGCCAGCGCAAGGTCACCCCGCGCAAGCCGCCCGGCATAGGCCAGCACAGCGACGAGATCCTGCGCAGCGCCGGCTTCGACGACGAGGCCATCCGCGACCTGCGCGCGCGCGGTGCGGTGGCCTGAGCTAGCGCGTCGCGATGAAGCACATGCCGAACCGCGTCGCCGGGCCGGTCTGACAGGACAGGTTCGCGGCGCAGGTCCAGGTCGAGAAGCTCTTGTCGTTGTCCGCGGCCGCGGCGTGGCTCGCGTAGCAATGCCCGCCCCAGCCGTCGTTGTAGACCGTGCCGGCGAGCTCATCGCTGCCGCGCAATTGCGGGCGGCTGGCGAAGCCGCGCGAGAAATCCGGAGTCCGCCCCTCGGCAAAGGCGGTGAGGATGTCGCGCCGGCGGACCTGGTCGCCGAAGAAGTGCGGCGAGCCCGGCACCACGACGGTGTTGGACGGCTTCTCCGCCATCCAGTCGACGCCGGGAAAGTGAAAGCCGCCGATGCCGCGGGTCTGATGGCAGCCGCCGCAGCTCGAATCGTTGAGGCGTCGCTCGAAGCCCGCGACCGACCGGATGTTCTGCAGCACGATGCCCTGCGCGGCCGCCTTCTCCAGCGCACCGACCACGTCGGCCTCGGTGAACACCGCGCCCTGCCCGGCCGCGCTCCCCTGCACCAGCCCGTAGGCCGGCAGCAGATCGGAATTGACGAATCCGACCGGGGTCGGCGCCACCGCAACCTTGGCCAGGAACTGCTCGGGGATCACCGCGGTGCCGCGGTCGAGCTCACCGAGATGGACGGGGTCGAGCAGCCAGGCCTTGAACTCGCGCGCCAGCGCGGCATCCGCCAGCAGCCGGTCGCGATCGACCTGATCCTCCAGCACCGCCTCCTCGAACGTCCCGCTCGCGGCCTGATAGTCGAACACCTTCATCATGTAGTCGGTGCGGAAATCGCGGATCGCCGATTTCGGCGCATGCGCGATCTGCAGGTTGGTCTCGATGCGATGGATGTTCTCCGACCTGATCAGCGCCAGCGGGCCGTCCGGCGCCGTCAGCTTCGCGGCAAGCTCAGGCCCGGTCAGTTGCAGATCGGACGTCGCCAGCCACCGCTTGGCGATCTCGGCACAACTCGGCGAATTGCTCTTGGCCTCCGCATCGCTGCGCGCCTTGAGCACGATGTTGAGCGTCATCGGCAGCCGCGGCGAGGCGACCTCGCCATCTTTGGCCTCGGGCGGCGTGGTCCGCGTCAGGCGGTACAGCAGCCGCACCTCGCCGCAATGGTCGGGATCGACGAAGGCGCGATCCATGCGATTGACGACGCCGGCCAGCACGAAGCGGGCATCGGGCGAATCGAGCACAGTGCGGTCGAACAGCTGGAACGCGTAGGACGTACCGATGCCGATGCTCTCGTTCGGCAACGTCGTCTTGTGCTTGTCGACGTAGCGGTCGAACTCCGTGTCGAGCGCCTTGCGTACGGGCATCATCGACGGCAGCGCAAACAATGCCGCGTCGGTCAGCGGCGCATCACTGGCGTGCGCAAGCATCTTCCCGAGGCCGAACGCGCCGTTGTCGAGCTCACGCAGCGCGAACGGCTCGAGGATGGCGGCGCCGCGCTCGACCGGCGGGCTCTCGTCCGCATGAGCGAGCGGGCCGCAGCACAGCATGACAAGGCCGAATACCGACAGTCGCAAGACGCGCCTCCTCACTTCCACGAACATGCAATTGAGGGCCTGCTAGTCCTCGAAGATAGCCGAAAGGCGGGCGGCTTCGGACAATTGTGCGACGAGGCGCCTCACGTCGCGGTGAGGCGCCTCGTCCAGATTCGTCTCCAAAAACAGATGGTCCGTCAGCGCGCGACGACAAGCCCCTTGGTGGTGACGACCACCCAGCGACCGTCCTGCTTGCGAATCGCGTCGACCTTGCCGAGGCCCGGCACGGGATCGCCGGCATAGACCTCGTAGAGGCCACCGCGGCCCTCGATCAGCGCGCCGCCACGACCGACGTCGCGCAGCACCCAGCCCTCGACGACCTTGGGCTTGGTGGCCTCCGTGCGGTTCGGCTCGGGGCGAGCGGTCTCCGCCCTGGCCGGCTCGGCCCGGCTCGCCTCTGCCCTTGCTGCTTCGGTCCTGGCTGCCTCGGTGGTCCTGGCCGCGTCGGCCCGGCTCGCCACGCCCGCGGGCGGCGCCGCCGCATTGATCGCCCCCACCGCCTGCGGCGCGGACGCGGCGCTGTCACGCGCGGGGGCTTGCGCGGTCGCGGACGCCTGCGCGGCGCGCAGCCGGTCCACGGCCTCGCTCAGACGCTGCAACTCGCTCGGCTTGGCCGACGATTTCGTCGACAGATCACCGAGGATCTTCTCGAGCCGGTCGAGACGCTCCGCGGACTTGTTGAGCTCGACGAGGCTCGTCTGATTGGTCTGGTCGAGGCTCGCCTTCAGCGCGGCGACATCATTGTCGATTCGCGCCACGGTCGCGCCAAGCGTGGAATCCGCAGCCTCGCCGGCCGTCGCATCGGCCGCGTCGCCGCCGCCGGAGCGCGTGACGAATTTGGCCGTGACCAGACCACCGGCAACGCCGCCGACAACCATCGACAGCAGCAGGATCGCAGCCATGGCCGGTAGGCCGAGCCTGCCGTTCACGGCATGCGGCGGCGGGGTCTGGCCCGGCTGCGGAGGTGGCAGCGTCGCTCCCGCAGCGGCCGTGCTGGCCGCCGTTGCGGCAGCGGCCGCCGGCTTGGACGCCGCATTGAACTTGAAGGGCTCGGTCTTGAACTTCGCTTTGGCCCAGGCCGCGGCCTTGTCGACCGCGGCAAAAGCACCCGCCCTGGTCGCCGGTCCGGCATCCGCCTGGACTGGCGTGACCGGGCGCGTCGCGGACGCCCCGGGTTTGGCCGCGGATGCCTGCTTGGCAACGGGCTCCGACTTGGCATCCGGTTTGGCATCCGACTTGGCAACAGTCTCCGGCTTGGCAGCCGGCTCAGGCCGAACGACGGCTTCTGTCTTGGTGGCAGCCACCGACTTGATCGGCGCGTCCGGCTTGATGGCCGTCTCCGGCTTCGGCGCGGCCGCTGCCATCGGGCCGACTTTCGGCGCATTGGCCGCGAGCATCGACAGCTTTGGTGTCTCGACCTTGAGGAGCTCACCGGCCGCAGCCGTCTTGATCGGGTCCGACTTGACCGGCTCCGTCCTGATCAGATCCAGGATCGTCGAGGGAGGTTTCGCAGCACTCGAGGCTACTGCAGCTTCGACTTTGCCCGGCGCCGCAACGTTGCCCCCCACCGCCTGGGGCTTGGTCAGCTCCGGCTTGACCTTGTCGGATTTGCCCTTGTCGGACTTGACCAGGTCGAGCCGCGCGGGCTCGGGTTTGGCTCGCTCCGGCTTCACCGCTTCGATCTTGGAGGGCTCGATTTTTTCCTGCTCGGCCGTGAGGGTTTCGACCTTGACCTGCTCGGGCTTGACCGGCTCGACCTTGGTCGTCCCGATCTCGGTGTCGGCCATCACCTCGGTCTTGATCTCGGACTGGCTGGCCTCCGGCTGTGGCTCGGGCGCGGTCACCGCTTCCACGATCTTCGCCTTCGGGTCGATGCCCGGACGGTCAGCCGCCGGCGCTTCGTGATCCGGCGCGATCATGGGCGGGGCGACGGTCGCGATCGCAGGCACGGCCAGATCGACTGCATCGGGGACTGCGGATGTCTTCGGCATCGGGTCGACACTCGCACTGGCCTTGCCAGTGGTACCGGCCACGCCAAGGCTGGCCCGTTCGGGCTTTTGGTCGCTCACGTTCAGAGTCTCCGCATGACGTTGAGCACTTGGTAACCTTAGTTAGCGTTCGATTGATTGCCAAAATCTTACTTTTGGAAGGCTTACCTGAGTTTTAGGGATTCATACGGGGCGGATTTGCGCCGACAAAGTGGAGCAGATGTGGCGGACGTTGCCCGATTATTCAGCTCTGGCGGACGCGCCCGGGGGCAGCAAGCTCGATCGGCACGCGGCGCAGCGCGGTCGACGCGGCGTCAAACGGAGCCGCTCTCGCGGCGCGATTGCGCCCGAGCTTTGCCGATCATTCCCTCCTCGTCAGTCGGAGGGCGCAGGGAAGGCCGGGTGCCGACTGGCACCCGTGGCCCCCGTGCGGAAAGATTGCACGGGGCAGGAACCACAGGTTCAGCCGGAGCGACCCAGCCTTCCCTGCGCGATGGTGTTACGGCTGCTTCGTAGTCTCCCCGGTGCGCCGGGCTTTCTGGTCACCGTCATCCGCACGAGGCGAAGCCTGCATGCGAACTTGGCATCGGCGTCGGGATGCCAGGACCCTACGACTTGACCGTCCGTACCTCGCTTGCTCGCCGGCCCGCTCGCGCAGAGCCCCAAGCCTGATACGGCCACCGCTCCCCGCTGCTACGCCTCGTGACGATCGGCCGAGCCGCCCCTCCTCATCGCGAACGGGATGGCCGGGATCATCGTCGTGATTTGCCCGACGCTGCAAGGCGGCACACATGCGACAAACTGGCTCGACGGGCAGTTGGCGCATGGACGGATTGCCGGAATTGCCCGTCGGGTGGGTGGGCGATGGGCGACTGCAGGCTCGCGAATGTTGTAGTCCTGCAATGCAATCGACAGATGGAAGGCGTGCACCGTCAGCGAAATCACCTCCGGCCGAAGCGGCAACCACCGATTGCATAATGTCCCGTACAGCCCGCCGTTTTCGATGAACGCTCTGGTTGCTTTCGTAGACTAACACTCTGCGTTCGGGCTATTTTTCATTTCCAGCATTTCAAGGGGAGCGCTCATGCGAAAGCTCATTTCTTCGATCGGATTTTTGTGCGCCGCGTTTTTGATCCTTGCCTCGCCAGGGGCTCACGCGCAGGCGACGCGGACCTGGGTGTCCGGCGTCGGCGACGACGTCAACCCGTGCAGCCGCACGGCGCCCTGCAAGACCTTCGCCGGAGCGATCTCGAAGACCGCCGCGGGCGGTGAGATCGACGTGCTCGATCCCGGCGGCTACGGCGCCGTCACGATCACCAAATCGATCACGATCGACGGCGGGGGGACGATGGCCTCGATCCTGGCATCGGCGACCAACGGCACAACGTGAATGCCGGCGCCAACGACGTCATCATCCTGCGCAATTTGAGCATCAACGGCGCCGGCACGACCCTCGGCCTCAATGGCGTCAATTTCCTGGCCGGCCGAAAGCTCGTCGTCGAGAACTGTACCTTCGAGAACTTCTCGCAAAGCGCGATCTCGGTCGCGCCGACCGGTGCGGCCCAGGTGGTGATCGCGGACTCCTCGCTCAAGGCGTCCGCGTTCGGCGTCACGGTCTCGACCGCGAATTCGAGCAGCGCGATCAGCGTGCTCGTCTCGAACACCAAGGCCATCGAAAATGGCAATGCCGGGATATCCGCCACGGTCCCGGCCGGAAAGCCGGGGATGGGCGTGTTTCTCGACCGGCTGACCTCCGAGTTCAACAACACCGGCGTTCTGGCGAGCGGCAGCGGCGCCATCGTGACGTTGGGAAATTCCGTCATCCAGGGCAATTCCAACGGCGTCGTCCAGACCGGCGGCGGCTCCGTCTCGTCCTTCAAGAACAACGCAATCAGCAACAACGGCGTCGACGGCACGCCGCTCACGGGGATCAGCCTGAACTAGCGACGCCGCCGCGGGAAACCCGGCATTTGGCGAGCTGCGCCTGCCGGACAACGTGCAATCACATCAGTGAGGTCCCGTTGCCGGCGGGACCTCGCTCGATTGCGTCAATGCTGGCGCTCAAACGCCGGTGGCGGCCGCGTGCTGGGCCGCCATCTCGGCATCCGCGGCGGTGACGCGCTGGAACGCCGGACGCTGGGTGATGCGCTCGGCGTAACGCGCGAACACGTCCTTGCGCGGCACGACGCCGAACATCATGGTCCAGTTGAAGGCGACGCCCCACAACACGTCGGCGGCGGTCATGCGCTCGCCGAGGAGATACGGCCCCTTGGCGAGCTGCTGCTCCAGCGCGCCCAGCATCGTATCGTAGTCGGCATAGGGTGACTGCGTGATCGGGGCCGGTTCGCGCTTCATGAAATGGTCGATCACGGCGGGCTCGAACGACGCACCGTAATAGGCGATCCAGCGCAGATAGGGCCCGCGCATGGCATCATCGAGCGCCGGCGTCAGGCCCGCTTGCGGAAACAGATCGGCGAGATAGATGAAGATCGCGACCTGCTCGGTCACGATCTGGCCGCGATGTCCGATCGTCGGCACCTTGCCGAGCGGATTGACGGCCAGGAACTCCGGCTTGCGCTGCTCGCCCGCCTTCATGTTGAGGACATGCAGATCGTAGGGCGCGCCCAGCTCCTCGAGCAGGACGCGGGTGCCGGCGGCGCGGGTCTGCGGCGAGTAATACAGCGTGATCTTGTCGTCGGCGGTCATGATGGTGTCCTCCCATTGCCGGCTGCGGTGCTGGCTTGTCGCACACCATACCTGACAAGGTGTGTCAGGTATGTTTAAAGAAGGGCATGCGCGCGAGCCGGCTGCTCTCCATCCTCACCACCTTGCAGGCCAAGGGACAGGTCACGGCGCCCGAACTCGCAGGCGCCTGCGAGGTCTCGGTGCGCACGATCTATCGCGACATCGACGCGCTCGCCGCGGCGGGCATCCCGGTCTATGCCGAGCGCGGCGCCGAAGGCGGGTTCCGTCTGCTCGACGGCTATCGCGTGCGGCTGAACGGACTGTCCCCAGCCGAGACCGACGCACTGTTCATGGCGGGCCTGCCGGGCCCCGCCGCCGCGCTCGGGCTCGATGGCGCGATGAGCGCGGCGCAGACCAAGCTGGTGGCGGCACTGCCGCAAAGCCTGCGCGCCAATGCCGGCCGCATGCAGGCGCGCTTCCATCTCGACGCGCCTGGCTGGTTCGGCGAGTCCGAGGAGCCGACGCATCTGCGCGCCATTGCCGACGCCCTGCTCCGCGACGTCATGGTCGACGTCCGCTATCAGACCTGGCGTGCCGAGAAGCGCCGCCGCGTCGCGCCGCTCGGCCTCGTGCTGAAGGGCGGCAATTGGTATCTCGCCGGGCAGGTCGAGCGCAGCGTGCGCACCTATCGCGTCGCGCGCATTCTCGACTGTGCCGTGACCGACGAGTGCTTCGCGCGACCTGCAGACTTTGACCTCGCCGCCTATTGGCGCGCCGCGACGGAGCGGCTGGAGGCGGAGCTGCATCCGAAGCAGGCGACGGTGCGCCTGTCAGCGCTCGGTGTGAAGCTGCTGGAGGTGTGGAGCCAGCCTTACGTGCGCGCCCGCACGCGCCTCGCCGACGACACCGATGCCGATGGCTGGCGCATCGTGACGATCCCGATCGGAACGACGCTGTGGCATGCCGCCGGCGAGCTGCTGCGCTTCGGGCCCGAGGCCGAGGTGCTCGACCCGCCCGAGCTGCGTGCGAAAATGGCCGAGCTGGCGCGGGCGATGGCGGAACGCTACGGCGCATGAGCTGCGACGGCGTGAGTTGCGGACGTATTTTCCATCCGCATCATTGGCGAGAGGGGTGCGCGCTCACGTCCAGCCGGGATGAGCGCGACCGGCAAGTGAGCGCGACCCGTATGATCGGAGCTAAAGCACCACTGGTGTGTCGGGCAGCTCGTTGGGATCGCCGGCATGCGGCGGGTAGTGCCTGGCGAGCTCGCGTGACACCGCGGCAATGCCATCGACCACGCCCCGCTCAAAGCGGCCTGCGCGAAACTCCGCTTCCATCGCGCGGCAGATCGTCTCCCAGCCTTCGGCGCCGACATGTCGATGAATGCCGCGATCGGCGATGATCTCGACGTCGCGATCGGCCAAGAGCAGGTAGATCAGGACGCCATTGTTGTGCGCGGTGTCCCAGATCCGCAGGTTGGAAAAGATGTCCAGCGCGCGCTCGCGCGGCGGCTGGTCGCGCCACAACGGCCGGCCGTCGAGCGCGCCCTCGACGACGAAGCGAAGCTGGCCGGCATGGGTGCGCTCGCCGTCCTTGATCGCCTGCTCGATGCGTGCCAGCACAGCCGGCGTGAAGATGCGCTTCAGCTGCCAGTGATGATGCAGGAGATGCCGGCCGATCCGCCTGATGCTCATGGTCGCGCGCCTCGTCCTCACCAGTTGCCCGAGGCGCCGCCGCCACCAAAACTGCCGCCGCCGCCCGAGAAGCTGCCGCTGTCGCTCGAGCTGCCGCTGCTCCAGCCGCCGGATGACGAGCCGCTCGACCAGCCGCTGCCGCGGCGCCCGCCCGACGTCGGCATCGACGAGGACAAGCCGCCGGCGATGAAGGCAATGACGATGCCGGCCACGCTGGACAGCAGCGCAAGCGTGATCGATCCCACGAGCACCCAGGTCAGAATCCCCAGCGCGCCGCCGGTCGCAAGCGAACCCAGCAGCCGCCCGAACAAGGCCCGCAGCACGCCACCAATAAAGATCGCACCGAAGAAGGCGACAGGTGCGAACGAGGAGATGGTGTCGATATCAAGATCCGTGCCGTGCGAGGCCTGCGGCTGCGGCACCGGCAGACTCTCGCCATTGATCACGCCGATGATGCGGTCGACGCCGGCGTCGATGCCGCCGGCGAAATCGCCGCTGCGAAATCTTGGCGTGATGACCTCGTCGATGATGCGCCGCGCGGTGACGTCGGTGAGGCTACCTTCGAGGCCGTAGCCGACCTCGATGCGCAGCTTGCGGTCGTTCTTGGCGATCACCAGCAGCGCGCCGTCGTCGACCTTCTTGCGCCCGATCTTCCAGGCCTCGGCGACGCGGAGCGAAAACTGCTCGATGGTCTCCGGCTGCGTCGTCGGCACGATCAGCACCGCGACCTGGCTCCCCTTGCGGGTTTCCAGGTCCTTCAGCTTCTGCGTGAGGCCTGCGATGTCCGAGGAGGACAGCGTGCCGGTCTGGTCGACGACGCGGCCGGTGAGCTGCGGCACCGCGACGTCCGCCAGCACGATCGTCGCGAGGCAGACCAACAGCGTCGCAAGCAGCGCCTTGAGGACGGGCAGCGCGCGCACGATTCCCTGCTCCGGCTATTTCGACGGAGCAGGCGACGGCGCGTTGAAATCGACCTTCGGCGCGACCGATATCTCACGCTCGTTCTCGACGGTGAAGTTGGCCTTTTCCTTGTAGCCGAAGACCATCGCGGTCAGGTTGTTCGGGAAGGTGCGGATGCCGACGTTATACTCCTGCACCGCCTTGATATAGCGGTTGCGCGCCACCGTGATGCGGTTCTCGGTGCCTTCGAGCTGGGACATCAGGTCGCGGAACAGCGCGTCCGATTTGAGCTGGGGGTAATTCTCGGTGACGACCAGCAGCCGCGACAATGCTCCGGTCAGTTCGCTCTGCGCCGCCTGGAACTTCTGCAGCGCCGCGGGATCGTTGACGACGTCGGGCGTGGCCTGCACGCTGCCGACCTTGGCGCGGGCGTTGGTGACGCCGAGCAGCACGTCCTTCTCCTGCTGGGCAAAGCCCTTGACGCTGTTGACCAGGTTGGGCACGAGGTCGGCGCGGCGTTGATACTGGTTGACGACCTCGGACCAAGCCGCCTTGACCTGCTCGTCATTGGTCTGGATGGCGTTGTAGCCGCAATTGGTCAGGCTCAGCGTCATCAGCGCCGCCAGCACGGTCAGCAATCTCCGCATCGCGCGTCCCCCTCTTCATCCGGTTGTACCGCCTTCACACAGCACAGCTTTGGCGACGGCGCAATGACGGCAGCCAGCCGCCGGACATGGGTCGCGGCGGCCGGTGCGTCGGTTCAGGAAGTTCCGGGTCTGCCGCGGATGCGGGTCATTCGCGCGGAATGACCGGCGGAGAGAGGCAATGTCGTCTTTGCAGCGGGACTGGCGGCTCGATGATGGGCCTGCACCAACCACACACTCCGTCATTCCGGGGCATCCGCGCGCCCCCGGACGACACCATAGGCGCTTACGCTCAACTGCCCTTGCGGTCGCGTAGCTGGGTCACGAACATGTCCTGCCAGCTCGCCGGCTTGACCTTGATCGAGCCGACGCCGTGCATGAACTCGGCGATCTTCAGCACGCCCTCCGGCGTCGACGAGAACCAGGTGTCCTTGTCCTGCAGCATCTCCAGCACGTCCTCCTTGGTGGTCTTCACCTTGGCGGTGCGGGCATAGATCTCGGCCGCGGCAGCCTTGTCGTTGGCGATCAGCGTGCAGGCCTCGTCGAGCGCGTCGAGGAACGCCTGCACGACCTTGGGATTGGCGTCGACGAAGCGCTTGGGCGCGAACACCACGTCCATCGTCATCCGCCCGAGCACGTCGGCGGAATTGGCAACGCGGCGAATCTTCGAATCCTTCAGCTCGATGTAGGAGAACGGGGGCGAGGTGAAATGCGCCGTGATCTCGGTCTTGCCCGAGGTGAGCGCCGCCAGCGCCTCCGGATGCGGCAGGCCGACGGTCATCGGATCGAGCTTGGCGTAGTTCTCCTTGCCGAACTCCTGCGCCGCCATCATCTGCAGCATGACCGCCGACAGCGAGGTCTTGATGCCCGGCAGGGCGATCTTGTCGCTCGGCTTGAAATCCTTCAGCGACTTGATCTCAGGATTGTTGGTGTTCATCCACAGCGAGGTCGAGCTGAGGCCGCTGACGCCGACCACCTCAACCGCTGGAATGCCCTTGGCCTTGGCCCACAGCGTGATGAAGCCGGGCGCGCCGGTGCCGGCGATGTCGAGCGAGCCGGCCATCATCGCGTCGTTGATGATGTTGCCGCCGTCGAGCATCTGCCAGTTCACCTTGAACGGACCGAGCCCGGCCTTCTCCGCCTGCTTCTCCATCAGCTTCTGATCCTCCATCACGATCAGCGGCAGATAGAGGATGCCGTAGCCCTTGGAGAGCCTGATCTCCTTGACCTCGGCCTGCGAAGCGCCGGTGGCGCCGAGCAGCGCGGTGAGGCCGAGCGCGGCGGCCGTGAATGATTTGCTCCAGGACATGGTCGTCTCCTTCCCTGTTGTTGTGCTTATAACTCGAAGTTCAGTGCTGCATGCCCCAGCGCCGCACCGTCTTGCGCTCGATGGTCGCGAACACGACGTTCTCGACGACGAGGCCGATGAAGATCACGGTGAACAGGCCGGCGAAGACGTTGGCCGTCTCCAACTGGTTGCGGTTCTCGAAGATGAACCAGCCGAGGCCGCCGGAACCCGAGGATACGCCGAACACCAGCTCGGCCGCGATCAGGGTGCGCCAGGCGAAGGCCCAGCCCACCTTCAGGCCGGTGAGGATGGCCGGAAATGCAGCCGGGATCAGGATGAAGCGCACCAGCTTCAACCCGCGCAGGCCGTAGTTCAGGCCGACCATGCGCAAGGTGTTCGACACCGAGCGGAAGCCGGAATGGGTGTTGAGCGCGATCGCCCACAACACCGAATGCACCAGCACGAAGATGATGCTGCCCTTGCCGAGGCCGAACCAGATCAGCGCCAGCGGCAGCAATGCGATCGCCGGCAGCGGATTGAACATCGAGGTCAGCGCCTCCAGCATGTCGGCGCCGATCCGCGAGCCGATCGCGATCGTGGTCAGCACGGCCGCCAGCGCGATGCCGATGCCGTAGCCGATCAGCAGCGTCTCCAGCGACACGAGGGTGCGCGCAGGGATGATGCCGTTGCCGATGTTCTCGAAGAAGGCTGAGAGCGTGTCGGTGAAGGTCGGAAACAACAGGGGATTGCCGAGCCACAGGCCATAGGCCTGCCACAGCGCGGCGAGCGCCACCAGGATGATGGCCTTGCGGACCGCACCGATATGGTAGATGCGTTCCAGCCAGGACAGGCTCGCCTCGACCTTGACGTCGCCGAGGGGCGTGTCTGCATTGACGATTTCGGGGCGCAGCGCCAGCGTCTCGCTCATGGATGCTCTCCTCGTCTCAGTGTTGGCCGAACAGCATGTCGTTGATGCGCCCTTCGAGGGCGACCTGTTCGGGCGAGCCCATCGTGCCCGGCGGCACGCTGTTGAGCTCGGCGCGGACGCGGCCGGGATGCGGCGACAGCAGCAGGATGCGGGAGCCGATCTTGATCGCCTCCTCGATCGAATGCGTCACGAACAGCACGGTGAAGCGGGTGTCCTGCCAGAGCTGCAGCAGCTCGTCCTGCATCTTGCGCCGGGTCAGCGCGTCCAAGGCGGCGAACGGCTCGTCCATCAAGAGCACGTCGGGCTCCATCGCCATGCCCCTGGCGATCGCGACCCGCTGCTTCATGCCGCCGGAGAGCATATGCGGATAGGAGTCGATGAACTTGGTGAGGCCGACCTTGTCGATATAGGACTTGGCGCGCTCGTTGGCTTCCGCGGTGCCGAGCCGGCCGCTGGCGGTCAGCGCGAACACGACGTTCTCGCGCACCGTCTTCCACGGCAGCAGCTGGTCGAACTCCTGGAATACCATCATGCGGTCCGGGCCGGGCTCGCTGACATCGTGGCCCTTGAGGCGGATGCGGCCCTCGGTCGGCTTCAGATAGCCGCCGATCGCCTTGAGAAGCGTGGATTTGCCGCAGCCGGAGGGGCCGAGCAGCACGAAACGGTCGGAATCGAAGACCTTGAAGTCGACGCGGTAGGTCGCCGTGACCAAGGTGTCCGGCGTCTTGTACTGGAGCGTCACGCCCTCGACCGAGAGCAGCGGCTCGAACTGAGATGGCGATTGATGGACGGTCATCGTCCTCCCCTCCTTTATATTGCAATGCGAAATTTCGCTCGGTGCACTTCGGCGCCCTTATTCGAAGTGATAGAGGAGGAGACTGACGCGAACCTGACTCCGAGGCGGACAACAAGACCTTGCGCATCCTGCTGGTGGAAGACACGCCCGAGATCGGCGCCGCCGTGACCAGCCGGTTCGAACGGATCGGCTATGCCGTCGACTGGGAAAAGGACGGCCGCACCGCGAGCGAGCTGATCGAGGTGCAGACCTATGACCTTATCGTGCTCGACGTGATGCTGCCGAACATGGACGGCTTTGCTGTGCTCAAGCACCTGCGCAAGCGCGGCCTGCGCACGCCGGTGCTGGTGCTGACCGCGCGCTCGGCGGTCGACGACCGGATCGGCGCGCTCGACCTCGGCGCCGACGACTACCTGATCAAGCCGTTCGACTATCGCGAGCTGGAGGCGCGGGCGCGGGCGCTGCTGCGCCGGGCCGCCGGCCAGTCCGACAATCTGCTGACCCTGGGGCCGCTGGTGATCGACCGCGCCGGGCGCACCGCCAGCGTCGCCGGCCAACCGCTGGACCTGACGCGGCGCGAGCTGACCGTGCTGGAAATCCTCGCCGCACGCCCTGGGCGTTACGTCGCCAAGGAGGAGCTGGTCGAGCAGCTCTTCAGCTTCGACCAGGATCCGAGCCCCAACGCCGTCGAGCAGTTCGTCGCGCGTCTCAGGCGCAAGCTGGCGGCGACATCCGTCGAGATCAAGACCGAGCGCGGCCTTGGCTATCAGCTCCACGCTTCGTGACCTCAGGACCTCGCTGCGCGCGCGGCTGCTGATCGCGATCGGCGCGATCCTGGCCGTCGGCGCCGTCGTGCTGAGCCTCGCCGCCTGGCAATATGCAGCCACCGCCGCGCGCGACGCCTATGACAAGCTGCTCGCCGGCGGCGCCGTGCAGATCGCCGAGAACATCTACATGCAGGGTGGCGTCGTGACGCTGGATCCGCCGGCGGCAGCGTTTGCGACATTGTCGGCCTATGACCTCGTGTTCTATCGCGTCACCGATCCGCGCGGCGTCGTCGTCGCCGGCTATGACGATCTCGCCGTCACCGCGCCCGCCAGGGCGCTGCGTGAGGGCGTCCTGCTGCGCGACGGCATCTATCGCGACCAGGCGGTGCGCATCGCGGCCGTGGCGCGCAAGCTCGACGGCGCGCCCGGCGACGGCTGGAGCGAGATCGTGCTGGCGCAGACCCTGCGCGCCCGCGACGCGCTGACCTGGGACCTCGCCTCCAAGGCGATCGGCCTGATCGCTGCGATGAGCCTGCTGGCGCTGGTGGCGACTGCGCTGTGCCTGCGGCTGGTGTTCGCGCCGCTGACGCGGATCGAGGCCGAGATCGTCAAGCGACGGCCGGACGATCTCAGTCCGATCGCGATCACGCCGCCGCGCGAGGTGCGCGCGCTGGTCGGCGCGATCGACGGCTTCATGCAGCGCCTCGCCGAGCGCATCGCGCTGATGCAGCGCTTCATCGCCGACGCCACCCACCAGCTGCGCACGCCGCTGGCGGCGATCGATGCCGAGGTCGAGCTGCTGAGCGATCAGACCAAGGACCCGAGGGCGTTCGACAGGCTGCGCGGCCGCATCGCGGATCTCGCCCGCCTCACCAGCCAACTGCTCGATCACGCCATGATCCAGCACCGCGCCCAAGCACCGCGCTTCGCCGCGGTCGATATCAACGCGCTGGCGAAATCGGTGCTGTCGCAGAGCGTGCCGCTCTCTCTCGATCGCGAGGTCTCCGTCAGCTTCGTGCCATCGGAGGACGAGGTGATGCTCGCCGCCGACGCCATCAGCCTGCGCGAGGCGCTTGCCAATCTCATTCACAACGCGCTGGCGCATGGCGCGCGGACCCGGCTGATGGTGACGGTGGAGCGAGCGGCGGCACATGTCGCGATCGTCGTCTGGGACGACGGACCTGGGATCGCAGCCGACGCGCAGCAACGCCTGCTGACCCCGTTCCAGAAGGGCGACGGCTCCCACGGCTCAGGCCTCGGCCTCGCCATTGCGAGCGAGGTCGCGCAGGCCCATGGCGGCCGTCTGCGGTTCAGCGGAGTGGCAGGCGACTTCAGTGTGCGACTGGAGCTGCCGGTCGATCGGTCGACGGCAGTCGATCCACGTCCAGATTCACAGCTCAAACAGCAGCAGACATGACGTCGTCGTCCCGCGGCGGACCACGCCCGGGTCTTGCGATCGACATGCCCTTTCGAAGATCGAGAGCGCGCAGGGAACGCCGGGAGCCTTCCAGCGTGCACTTGCAAAGTGTAAAGGCTTGGCGGAATGAGTTGGCAGAATAGCGAGACCGTGGAATTCTGACACGAACTCCGTCGAGGATCGTTAAGCCCATCTTTTGGGAGAACCTCTCATGGCCTGGGTGATCTTATTCATTGGCAGCCTTTGCGAGGTGGGTTGGCTGATCGCTCTCAAATATTCCGAAGGTCTCTCGCGCCTGCCGTCGATCCTGGTCACCGTGGGTTTTATGGGCGCCAGCGTCGGTTGTCTTGGCCTCGCCGTGAAGACGATCCCGATGGGCACGGCCTACGCCGCGTGGACCGGCGCGAGCATCGCCGTCGCCACTCTCTTCGGAATCTATCTGTTCGACGAGCCGACGACCGCGACCCGGCTCGCCTCGATTGGTCTCATTGTACTTGGCATCGTCGGACTGCGCCTCGAGTCCGGATAGGCGTGCCAATCCTCAAAAATAGCTCTCGAGCGCCCCGCGCCGCCTGATGTCGAGTGTCGCGCAATGGAATGCGCCGCCAAATGCGGCGTAATGCAGGAATTCGCAGGGGATCGGCTCGAAACCCCATTGCTCGATCGCACGCATCGTTCGCACATGATGCGGATCAACGATGATGCGCTTTTCGTCCACCATCAGTACATTCATGTTGAGCCATTTTCCGCAGAGCGACGTGATATTGAGCAAGCGATCGGTGATCGGATCAGGCTCGGGAGCGACGAGAATGTCCCATTTCTTCAGTATGTCCGGGAGGCGGCTGACGTCGATGTATTCGGGATTGATCAGAAGCCTGCCCGGCCCCAGCGGCAAAATGGTCGTGTCGATGTGCATCGGGTTACGACAGCGGCTCTCGATCTCGTGGATGCGATAGCCGTCGCCGAGATGGCGGCGCAGCCATTCGATGCCGGATGCATTGGTGACATTGCTGAGGGTTACAAACAGATCGCGCCCGCAGCGGACGAAATCGGCAGCGTCGAACACCGGTTCGAATTCAGTCAGAATATATGACATCGGCTCACCGTTTTCGGGCCGTCTGAAATCGGCGTTATACAGTTCGTCCGTGAGTTGCGGCCGTGGCGCGGCAGTCCAGCGGGCGCCGCGACGGAAATAGTCCTTCAGGACCGGACGAAAGGAATGGGTCTCGAAATAGCGGCTGGGCCACGCCATGGGCGTTTCAATGATTTCGTCTCCGATCACCAGCATGCTATCGCGCGGGCAGGAGTTGCAGAAACCGCGCGAAGACCATTCGGGCGTGCCGAAGCGCTTCTTGAAATCAACCGGTTCCGGCCGGGTGACCACCACGCCAAGCGACTGCAACAGCGCAATAAAGCCATCGAGCTCGCGCTGAGCCGGTTCAATCATCATCCTTGGATAGCGAAAGCCCCCGAGCAGCGCTTGCGCCCGTGCAGCCATTCCCGGAATGTTACAGGCGACGACCGGATGAGCGGATGGAATCGTCGCGCCTTCGAGCCTTCCGACAATCACTTCCTCGAGTGGATCCCACTCATTGTGCGAGTTGACCGGAGAAATCCTTACCTTGCGGTCGGCATCCGGGCCGCTGTCGTGCGTGATCATGGCATGACCAAAGCAAGAGGTGCTGATGTGGCACGAATACTCTAATGCGGTAGCATCGCCGGCGCATAGCCTCAGTTCAGCAATGCACCACAATCCGTCCTTAACAAACGGCGCGGCGCTTCCAGCCCAGTGCGGTGGCAGGGCTTCACGGCGAGCGCTCCGCAGTCATGTCGCGCGGCGTGCGAGCGCCACAACGCGGATATAAAGATGACGTTGTATCTGTCCGTAGGGCTCTGCCCTGTCAGGAGCCGCCTTTCTTGAATTCCAGCGGCGCGGCCGGCTTGAACTGGCTGCTCACCTCGCCGACCAGATCCCTGTCCGCCCCGGACAGGTCGAGCTTGCGGATCGGAGCGCCGACGGAAAGGTCCAACAGCGGCAAGTTGACCCAGACGATGTTCGGGCTGAGGGTCGATTCGAAGAAATAGAGCCGGTCGGTCGAGTCGGCGACGGCGCGCCAGATCGTATGCGACGCCTCCGGTCGCTTCGGGTCTGGCCGCACGAAAGGCTGCGCCACGTTGCGCATGACGGACAACATGCGGGCCACGGTCTGGCGGGTGTCCGACGGCTTGGTCTGGTTCTGGATGTAATAGGCGGCGCGGACGAAGCGGTCGGCCGCTTCGCTCGTCCCCGGCAGCGCTTCGGTGCCGCCAAAGACGTGGTATTTCTTCAGATTGGCGAGCTGCTCGGGGAAGGGCGGCGAGTTCGTCATGACCAGATAGCGGCGGTCGTGATGAACGCGCACCTTGCCGCCATCGACGATTTCGATGATCGCCGAATCGCCCGTCGCGTCCGAAAGCGACAAATGCACGGTCGCCGTCGCGTATCCGGGCATGCCGGCGGCGATGAGTTGATAGCGACCGGTTTCGATGTCGGCCACCGCCTCGGCAACGGTGGCAAAGTTGTCGAGGTTGTATTGCGCCCATAGCGACAGCGCGAGGCCGGGGCGCTTGAGATCGCGCTTTCCGTAATCGCTCTCGGAGAGCCACAGCAGGTTGGCGACAAGACCTTTTTCATTCATGCCGTCGGCGATCGCCAGATTATAAACCGCCCCGCCGACGCTGCCGTATTTCGACGTCCAGCTCAGTTCGTTGTCGTCGCCGCTCTCGCCTTTGCGCGCAAGGCCGCGTGGGAAGGCCCAGAGATCGGTGCGCATGTCTTCGGGCCAATCCATGTTGCGCCCGGTGACAACGGCCTGACCATTATCGGCCCAGAGGACGCGCGAACACGCGTCCGCCAGAGATGATCCAAACGCGACGATTGCCAAAGCCATCGCCACGCTCATCACGCCCGCACACCGCCGCATGGTCGCGCTCCTCGTTGTGTTGGATACAATCTAGAGGCGAGTGCGCGTCGGCGACCTTGATCTGGGTCAATCATCGTCGGTCGCAGCGCCGCGACGATTCGCATGAGATCGTTGTCTTGCCGGGCGCGGCGGGGCGATCCGACAGCATCGTCCCCTCAGATGCACAATTGCACCGAAAATCTCGAGACTCCGGATTCAGCCCTGACGGGCTGGCCCGGAATGGCGGGCTATGACGCAGCGAGATCAGTCGCCGCTGCGTATGCAGGGGCGCAACCAGATGCTGGCGTAACCCTCGCCGCCTCATCACCGAACAGCTCGGCACAGATCGGCGCGTTGAGCGACGCAACAGGAGCATGTCCGGCGCGGGAGCGTCCCGCGCGCTCGCTCAGGCCGACGCTTTGACCTTTGCCGCCTTCGCCTCGGAGATCGCCGCCCACACCTTCTCCGGCGTCAGCGGCGTCTGCAGGTTGGTGATCCCGAGCTCGAACAGCGCATCCATCACGCCGTTGGTGACGCAGGGCGGGCCGCCGATGGCGCCGGATTCGCCGCAGCCCTTGGCGCCCAGCGGGTTGGTCTTGCACGGCGCGGAATCGTCGAGCGTGACCACGATCGGCGGCACGTCGTCGGCGCGCGGGATGCAATAGTCCTGATAGGTGGCGGTCAGGAGCTGGCCGTCGGCATCGTAGGCGACGTTCTCGTACAGCGCCTGGCCGATGCCCTGGGCGACGCCGCCATGGATCTGGCCCGCCACCAGCATCGGATTGACCGCGACGCCGACGTCGTCGACCGTGGTGTAGCGCACCACGCGGCTGATGCCGGTCTCCGGATCGATCTCGACCTCGCAGACATGCGTGCCGTTCGGCCAGCTCGGACCGTCGACCTCGCCCTCGCTGTCGACCGACAGCTTGGCGCCCTGCTCCTTCCCGGCGATGTCGAACAGGCTGATGCGGCGGTCGGTGCCGACGACGGTGAGGAAGCCGTCGCGATACTCGATGTCCTCGACCGCGGTCTCCAGCAGGTTCGACGCCTTTTCCCGCGCCTTCGCAATCAGGTCGTTCGACGACACCGCCACCGCCGTGCCGCCGACGAACAGCGAGCGCGAGCCGACGCTGCCGAAGCCGGTGGCGAGATCGGTGTCGCCCTGCACGACGTCGATCTTGTCCAGCGGAATGCCGAGCGTGTCGGAGATCATCTGCGTATAGGTGGTCTGCAGGCCCTGCCCCATCGCCATGGTGCCGGAATGCAGGATGACGCGGCCCTCGGAGGTCGCGTGCAGCGACACCTTCTCGGTGTGGGCGCGGCCGCCGGTCCATTCGATATAGCTGGTCAGGCCGCGGCCGTAGAGCATGCCGCGCTTCTTCGCCTCGCGCTTGCGCGCGTTGAAGCCGTCCCAATCGGCAAGCTTGGACGCGCGCTCCAGCATGTGGGCAAAGGCACCGGAATCATACACCTGGCCGACGGCGTTGGTGTAGGGGAGCTGCGCCGGCTTGATGTAGTTGGTCTTGCGGATGGCGCGCGGATCGATCCCGATCTGGCGCGCGGCCGCATCGAACAGCCGCTCGACGATGAACACCGCCTCGGGGCGTCCGGCACCGCGATAGGCGCCGACCGGCGCCGTATGCGTCATCACGGTCTTGACCTCGAAATGCACCAGCGGCAGATCATAGACGCCGGTCTGCACGAATGGCCCGAGCACCAGCGGGATGATGTTGGCCGCGCCCGACGAATAGGCGCCGGTGGCGCCGATCGAGCGCACGCGATAGGCCAGCACCCTGCCCTTGGCGTCCAAAGCGAACTCGGCGGTGGAGGTGAGGTCGCGGCCATGCGTGCCGCCGACGAACTCGTCGGTGCGCTCGGCGCGCCAGCGGATCTTCTTGTTAAGCTTGGTGGCGGCATAGGCGACGATGCCGTCCTCAGGATAGAGGTTGGTCTTCTGGCCGAAGCCGCCGCCGATGTCGCCCACCAGCACGCGCACGCTCTCCTTCGGGCGCTTCAGCACGGCTTCCGCCAGCACGTCGCGGGTCGAGGCCGGGGTCTGCGACTGCACGTGCAGCAGCAGCCGGCCGGTCTTCTTCTCGATCTCGGCGATGGTCGAGCGCGGCTCCATCGCCGAGGGCACCAGGCGCTGGCTGGTGATGTCGAGCGAGACCTTGTGCGCAGCGCCGGCGAACGCCGCCTCGACCTTGGCGGCATCGCCATAGCTCATCGCGGCGACGACGTTGTCGGGCGCCTCCGCCCAGACGACGGGCGCGCCGGGCTCGATCGCCTTCACCGGATCGGTCACCGCCGGCAGCACCTCGTAATCGACGACGATCGCTTCCGCGGCCTCCTGCGCGACCGTGCGCGAGGTCGCGACCACGGCGGCGACCGCCTCGCCGGTGAAGCGGACGATCTCATGGGCAAGCAGGCGGCGCGGCGGCACCGTCATCGGCTTGCCGTCGGGACGCTTGAAGATTGCCAGGGTCGGAATGGTGCCGACATCGTCAGCGACGAGGTCCGCGCCGGTGTAAATCGCCTGCACGCCCGCGATCTCGCGGGCGGCGGCGGTGTCGATCGACAGGATCCTGGCATGCGCATGCGGGGAGCGCAGCACGTAGAGCCACAGCGCGCCGTCCTCCGCCTTGTCGTCGATGAACTGCCCCTTCCCGGTCAGCAGCCGCTGATCCTCCAGACGCTTGAGGGGCTGCCCCGCACCAAACCGCATATTGTTGGGAAGAATGTTCATTCGTCAGTCCTTGGTGAGTTCAATGAATTTGGCAGGGTCTTAGCGGATCGGCGGTGCGGTGGCCAACACGTGTTTAAGCTGGTGCGTCATGACGAACCGTCATTCCGGGCGCGCGCAGCGCGAGCCCGGAATCCATAACCACGACCGGTAGTTTGGAGGCTCGATGTCTCCATGTCTGCCCAACCGAGAGGCCGCGGAGTATGGATTCCGGGCTCAGCCCTTTGGGCTGCCCCGGAATGACGATGAGGAGAGAGCGGGGGCCAAAGCCGGGGCTAGCTCACCCCAGGCTGCGCAGTACCTCTTCGACGACCTTGCGCTGCTCGGGCGAGAGCGGGGCCTGCGGCGGCACGGGATCGCCGACGTCGTAGCCCTGGATCGACAGGCCGGCCTTGATGCAGGCCGCGAGGTTGAAGCGGGCGAAGGCCTCGTTGACGCGCCACAGCTTCTTCTGCAGCAGCATCGCATCGTCCCAGCAGGACGCCTTGCAGAGATTGTAGAGCGCGACGCTCTGGCGCGGGATGATGCAGGCCGGCCCGGCCATCCAGCCCTTGCCGCCGATCAGCATCACCGCGGCCGGAATGTGTGAGGACGCCGCGAACACCTTGATGGCGTCGCCGCAGCGATTGATGATCGACAACAGCCGGCCGGTGTTGGTCGAAGCGTCCTTGATGTAGTTGATGCGCGGATGCTCGGCGAGGCGCGCGATGACGTCGAGCGACAGGTCGGAACGCTGGAACTGCGGATTGGTGTAGATGACGACGGGAACGTCGACGGCATCGGCAATCGCCCGGAAATACGCCTCGATACCGGTGTCGTTGACCGGGAAGTAGGCTTCGAGCACCGCCAGGATGCCGGTTGCGCCGCGCTTCTGGTAAGCCTTGGCCTGAGCCACCGCGTCAGCGGTCGCAGTCGAGGCCACGCCTGCGATCACGGGAACGCGGCCCTGGGCGGCATCGATGGTTGTCTCCACGACGGTCATGCGCTGGGCACGATCGAGATAGGCGAACTCGCCGGTGGAGCCGAGCGGCGTCAGGCCGTGCACACCGGCAAGGATCAGATCGTCGCAAAGACGCCCCAGCACCTCCGTACGGATCGTTCCATCCGCGCCGATCGGCGAGGCCAGGTAGGGAAAGACACCGTGAAATTCAGTCATGCGGCCGGTATAGCGGCCGGGCCGCTGGTTCCGCAAGGCGGCCGCCGAAGCGAGAGGCGCCCTTCTCAGGCCCGGCCTGTTGCCCGCAGCGACATCTGCCTCAGGGACCTGACACCAGCGGACAAGAGCCGGTGTGTAGCAGCGCCACACTGCCGCGATGGAATGCGGGGTGTTGCCGCAAACCGAGCTGCCAATCAGCTCACGTTAAATCCGGCTTCAAACTTTCTCTCCACCATAGGTGCATGTCCCGCGGCGGAGGCGGTCAGAGGGCAGCGATTCAATCTGGGATTGCGCGCACCGTGGCGAAGAAGGACGAGCGCGATGACCTCAAACACGGCAAAAATGGCTACGAACTTCGCCATTTTCAGTCATTTTTCCGCCGGATTGACCAACCATCATGCGAAGCGGAAAGAGTTAGTACGAGTGCTCCAGCGTAAATTCGCCGTAGGAATTTCGATCGGAGACGAGGGAAGCCTGCAGCGAGAACGACGATGAAGACGCTTTACGATTTACTCGGAGCTCTTCCGGACGATGACGCTGACGATATCCGGGCGGCCTTCCGCAAAGCGGTCAAAGAGAGCCACCCCGACGTCAATCCCGGCGATCCGGATGCCGCGCTGCGGTTTCGACAGATCATCCGCGCCAACGACATTCTCGGCGACAAGGAGCAGCGCACGGCCTATGACCGGCTGCTCGGCGCCGCGCAGGACGAGCATCAGCAGGATTCCAAGCTGGCCGTCGTCGCCAAGGTCCACAAGGTTGCGTCCGGCGTGATGGCGCTGGCCGGTGCGTCCGCCGTGGCGCTAACCGGCTACCTGCTGTTCACCCACATGTCGTCGGCTTCCGTCGCGCCGCTCAAGCCGATCGTGGTTGCGACCAACAAGGTCAAGCCGAACGAGGTTCCCGCCAAACCGATCGATAGCGCCACTGAGGCGGCGACGGCCGGCGATGCGGCCGCGAATTCCGGCGGCGAGACGGCTGCCAGCGCAACGGTCGGCAGCGCATCGGGCAGCAATGCCTCGGTATCCGCCGATCCGCTTCCGCTACGCGTCAGCAAGATCGACACGGTCTATTCTGCCGAGCAGGAGCGTGCGCCCTGCGCGGCAGGCGCGACCGCGCCATGCACGGCGGATGCAATGCTCGCCGGGGGTACGGCTTCGAACGAGGCCCAGGCCCATCACGATCGCGGCATGGCCGCGTTCCAGAAGGGCGACTTCGCGGCGGCGCTGGCCGATCTCGACGCGGCGATCCAGCTCGATCCCCGCTACCATGAGGCCTATATCGACCGCGGCATCGTGTTCTATCGCATGCGCAAGTTCGACCGCGCCTTTGCCGACGTTGCGGCCGCAAAGCGCATCGAGAAGACGAACCGCGCCGTACTCGACGCGATGGCGAAGCGTCAGCCGCTGCGGCCGCTGAAGCTCGAGCCGCCAAAGTCCGACATCAAGGCGGAGACGCCGAAGGCAGAGGCGCCGAAAGTGGCGGCGGCGGCGCCGATGCCCTCGCGGATGTCGACGGCGACGCCGGTCTATCCAACCACCGACCCCAGCCGCGCCCCCTGAGCGATTGACGAAGATTTAAGGTAACTCCGAACCTTCGTCGCGCGAATCGTTCGCGCCCATCAACTGTTAGGAAAGGTGTCCCATGGTGTTCCCATGGGACATGGGCTGCTTTCCAGATTCATCCATCCGAACCCGGCGATCCGGCGCGAGCTCGTCGATCTGCTGTACACGTCTCTGCCGCAGGTCATGTCGATCAACGCGGCCGCCATCACCGGCTCGGTCACGCTTGCGGTCCTGCACGGCGATCCCGGCTACATCGCGATCACGTTCGCGATCATCGTCAACGCCATCGGTCGCGTGGTCAGCCTGCTGCGCTACAAACAATATGCGGGACGCCTGTCCGATCGCGACGTGATCCTCTGGGAGAAAGTCTACGCCGCGGGCGCCGCCGCCTTCGGCCTTGCGCTTGGCGCTCTCACCTTCCGCGCGTTCCAGCTCAACGATGCTCCGGGCGCATGGATCGCCTTCGGCCTGTCGATGTCCTATTGCGTCGGCATGGTGTCGCGCGCGGCGATCCGCCCGTGGGTCGTGCTGACGACAACCGCCGTGCTGCTCGCCCCGACGCTCATCGCCGGGTTGATGCGCCCGGAGCTGCCCTATCAGCTCGGGGCCGTCCTGCTGGTGCTGTTCTGGTTCTCGATCCGCGAAGCCTCGCGCCATCTCAGCACCGCGTTCATCGAGCGGCTCGAGGCCAAGCACGCGCTGGCCCGCCAGGCCAACCATGATTTCCTGACCGACCTGCCCAACCGGGCGGCCTTCCTGGCTGCGCTCGAACGCACGACCCGGACTGTCGCGATCATTGCCATCGATCTCGACGGCTTCAAGCCCGTCAACGACCGCCATGGCCACCACGCCGGCGACGACCTGCTGCGTCAGGTCGCAGCCCGGCTGTCGAGCTGTGTCGGCCAGGGCGGTCTCGCCGCGCGCTTCGGCGGCGATGAGTTCATGCTGCTGAAGCCGGTGACGGGCGGCGCGGACGGACGCGACGAGGCGCTGGCGCTGGCGCGCGAAGCAATCCGCTCGCTGTCGATGCCATTCCTGCTGTCCGACATCCCCGTGGTGATCGGCGCCAGCGCCGGCCTGCTGGTGAACGACCGGCCGCTCACGGACGAGTCCATGGACGAGGTGCTGCGCCAGGTCGACAGCGCGCTCTATGCCGCCAAGCGCGCCGGGGGCGGCTGCTGTACCTGGGCCGAGGCCGCGGACGGCGCATTGCGGCAGGCGGGCTGACGCGCGGCCTTCGATCTCAGGCGACGATCACCTCGTGCAGCAGCGCGTCGATCTCGCCGGCGTCGAGCTCACCTTCGCGTCCGATCAGCACGAGCTGGGCCGTGAGGCCATCGGCGGGCGACACCGGCGACGGCGCCAAGGTGCCGCGCGTCGCCACCGACTGAAACAGGATCGGCTGTCCCGGATGGTCGGTGAACAGCAGGATGCCCTTGATGCGCAGGGTGCGCGGCGCGAGCTTTCCGATCACCTGCTGGAAGCGGGCCAGCGACAGCTGAGCACGGGAGGTCCAGGTGAGGGTTGCGAAAGGTTGCGACATCGTCGGCACCTGCTTGGGCAGCTCTCGCGGCGCGCGAATGTCGCGGCTGAACAGCAGGTCCGGCGCGACGACGCCATGCGCGATCTCGAAGATCGCCGATTGCGGCTTGGTGCCGCCGACGACGGCGCGGGCCGCATCGAGCGCGGCGCGGTCGAGCAGATCGGCCTTGGTCAGCAGCACGAAATCCGCGGCCCGCAACTGCGAGCGCCACAGCACATCCTGTTCGATCTCGGGATCATCGCGCAGCCGCTGCGGGTCGACCAAGGTGACGACGGTCTCGAGCGGCGCCACCTTGAAGATCACGGGATCCATCAGGCTGCGGATGATTTCGGCGGGATCGGAAATGCCCGATGTCTCGATCGCAATCGCGTCGGGTGCCGGATCGCGCTTGATGACGGAGGACAGCGTGCGCAGCAGGTCGCCCTGCAGCGAGCAGCAAATGCAGCCGTTCTTGAGGCTGATCACCTCCTCGGTGACGGTGCCGAGCAATTGCGCGTCGATGTCGACCGCGCCGAAGTCGTTGACAATGGCGGCGATGCGCCGTCCGTCCGGATTGGCGAGCAGATGATTGAGCAGGGTCGTCTTGCCGGCACCGAGCGATCCGGCGACCAGCAGGACCGGGACGATCATGACAGGACCGGACGGCGTACCGCCTGCCCCGGCCTGACGTCGCGAACGAGCTCGCCATCGGTGATGACGGAGCGGCCATTGACGAGCAGATGCCGCACGCCCTCGGACGGCCGGTTCATGTTGAGGAAGTCGGCGCGGTCACGCAGGCTGGCGAGATCGAGCACCGCGATGTCGGCGTCGCAGCCGGCCTGCAGCCGTCCCTTCTTGCGCATCGCGGGCGTCGACGGTTCCAGAATCCGGGCCGGGATCAGCGTGCACTTGGCGAGGCCCTCCATCAGCGGCACCGCCTTGCGGTCCAGCACCCATTCGCGCAGGAATTTCGTGAACGTCGCCGATGAGCGCGGATGCGACACCGCGTCATCCGGCAGCGGCCAGGCGTCGCCGGTGTAGTCCGTGCCGTTGGACAGGATCCACGGCATCGCATCGGAGGCGATGGCGCCGCCCGGAAACAGCACGGAGACATCGAGCAGGTCGCGGTGGCGCTGGTTGACGGCGACATCGAGGAAATGGATCAGCACCAATGCGCCGGGATCGTCCTGCTGCCGCGCGAGCAATTCGTCGCGGCTGCCGAGCCGATGGCGCTCGGCGACCATCTCGATTGCGTCATAGCCGGTGCCCATGCGCTGGCAGAACGCGGGATCGGCGAAGAAGCCGGCGCCGACCACGGTCGAGCCGGTGCCGTAGGGATAGGCTTCGGTCGTGACCTTCAGGCCTTGCTTCTGCGCGGTCTGCACCAGCTCGGCGCAGCGCTCGACATCCTGCAGGCTGGTGCTGTTGAAATGGCAGATGTGCATGTGGGCGCCGGTCGAGCCGGCCAGCCCGATCAGCCGCGTGTAGGCATCGACCGAGCTGCGCGGATCGACGTTCGACATATAGGCGATGTGCGTGTAGGTCGGCACGTCGTGCTTGGCCGCCAGGCTGCACAGCTCCGACAGCTCCTTCATGCCGGTGCCGGGCGCGTAGGCGTTCGGGAAGGCAATGCCGAGACCGCCCTGCTCCAGACCCTGCCGCGTGCGCTCGACGATCTCGGCGGTCTCGGCAGCCGTGGCGACCTCCTCGACCCAACGCTTGTCGCGCATCGCCTCGCCCATGCCGGCGATGTTGGACGCGGTCTGCTGCGTCGTCATCGTCGCGATCCGCGCGAACACCCAGCCCGACGCTGCGCCATAATTCAGCAGGCGGCCGATCGCCGCCTGCTCGTCATACCAGCGCGCCACCGGCATCACGCCGATTTCGAGCTCGAGCGTGGTGGTGACGCCGTCGAAAGCCTGCATGCGGTCCGCCGGCAGCGACTGGCCATGGGCGTGCAGATCGATGAAGCCGGGCACGACGGCAAGGCCGGCCGCATCGACCACCTGATCGGCGGCCCCGCCGACATCGCCCACGGCAGCGATCGCGCCATCCTTGATGGCGACATCGGCCGTGGCGTCGAGCTTCGTTTCCGGGTCGAGCACGCGACCGCCGCGAATGATCAGATCGTAGTGAGGCATGAAATCAGCTGGGCTCGCGAAGTGGAACTGCGCGCAGGCCTAACACAGATGCGCGGCGATGAGAACGCGGCGGGAGAGATCGATGCTCTCCGAGCCATGCGTGGCGCACTTATCAGTTCGTCGAACTGGGGCGCCGCTCTTCCCCTTGCGCAAGGGATCGGTCAGGATTGCGAAGAACGACCTCTCGGCATCCGCCGTTCGACAGAGGAGACCCGAATGGCTTCGCACACACGGCGCATCGCCGACTTCACCTGCGAGAAGCAGCCGGCGACGGGCTCGCGCGGCATGGTGGTGACCAATCATCCGCTCGCCTCCAGCGCCGGTGCCGAGATGCTGATGCGTGACGGCAACGCGATCGATGCCGCGGTCGCCGCACTGTTCGCGCTGACGGTGGTCGAGCCGATGATGGTCGGCATTCTCGGCGGCGGGCTATCGCACATCCGCCTTGCGGATGGACGGCACATCGTGCTCGACGGATTGAGCACCGCGCCGCGGCGCGCCACGCCAGGAATGTATGATCCGGTCTCCGACGAGATCACGCTGGCGCGCGAGACCCGCGGCCGCCGCAACGTCGCAGGCGCGCTCGCGGTCGCCGTGCCCGGCGCGCTGAAGGGATGGTGCGAGGCCCTGTCGCGCTTCGGCCGGCTGCCGCTGGCCGAAGTGATGGCGCCGGCGATCCGGCTCGCTGAGCACGGCTTCATCGCCAGTCCCTATCTCAACGATTGCGTGCGGCTGGTCGCGGACGACCTCGCGCGCGATCCGCATCTGTCGACGCTGTTCCTGCCGGGCGGCGAGCCCGTCAGGCCAGGCACGCGCGTGATCCAGACCGACTATGCGGCATCGCTGCGGCTGATCGCGGAGCAAGGACCGGACGCTCTCTATGGCGGGCCGCTCGGGATCGCGCTGGCCGACTACATGGCCGACAATGGCGGGCTGATCGATGCGAGCGACCTCGCCGCCTACAAGGTGATCGAACGCGCGCCGATCCGCGGCCACTATCGCGGCCATGAGATCATCGGCCCGCCGCCGCCCTCCTCCAGCGGCGTGCACATCGTGCAGATGCTGAACATCCTCGAGGGTTTCGACGTCGGCGGGCTCGGCTTCGGTTCGGCCGATGGCGTGCACGTGCTTGCCGAAGCCTTGAAGATCGCCTTTGCCGACCGGGCGGTCGCCACCGCCGATCCCGCTTTCGTCGACGTGCCGGTCGAGCGGCTGACGTCGAAGGCCTATGCCGCGCAGCGGCGGGCGCAGATCGACATGAGCCGGGCCCGGAGCTTCGGCCCGGGCCTTGCGCCGACGGAGTCCGCCAACACCACCCATGTCACGGTCGCCGATGCCGAGGGCAACGTCGTCGCGGCGACCCAGACCATCAACGGCCTGTTCGGCGCCTGCGTACAGATCCCGGGCACCGGCATGACCGCCAACAACTACATGTACAATTTCGATCCGCATCCGGGCCGCGCGCTGTCGATCCAGCCGGGCAAGCGCGTCTTCACCTCGATGGCGCCGATGATGGCGCTTCGCGACGGCCGCTTGCGCTATGCGCTCGGCCTTCCCGGCGGCCTGCGCATCTTTCCCTCGGCCTTCCAGGCGCTGGTCAACCTGATCGACCACGGCATGTCGCTGCAGGAGGCGGTCGAGGCGCCGCGGCTCTGGACGCAGGGCGGCGTGCTCGAGCTCGAGCCGGCGTTTCCCGACCATGTGGCGCGGGAGCTCGCCGCACGCGGGCACGAGATCAAACGCGAGCCGGTCGTGGCCGGCGGCATGAACGCGATCGCGTTCGGCGACGACGGCACGCTGACGGGAGCCGCGTGCTGGCGCGCCGACGGCACCCCGATCGCGATCTCCGGCGGGCGCGCCCGCGGCGGGCTTCGCTTCGCCATCGCGTGAGCTCTACAGGCGCTCTCGCATCATCCGCGCGATCGCCTCGCCGATCACGACGGTGGTGAAATGCGTGTTGGCGCGGCAATCGGACGGCATGATCGAGGCATCGGCGACGCGCAGGCCGGCAATGCCCTTCACGCGGCCGTCCGGATCGACCACGCCGTCGCCATCGTCGAATCCGCTCATGCGGCAGCTCCCCGCCGCATGCTGGATGTCGCCGGTGACCTGCCGCAGCAGCGCATCGACCTCGGCCTCGGGCAGCGCAGCCGCCTGCGGCAGCGTGAACTCCGTATCGCCGAGGCGAATCCAGTCGGCGATGTCGCGCAGCGCCGGCTGCACCGTGATCACGGCCAGCCGCTTCACCGCGTCCCGCATTCGCGCCACGTCGCGCGGATCGGCCAGCATGTTCTCCTCGACGATCGGATCCACGCTCGGATCGGTCGAGGCGAGCTTGAGCGTACCGCGCGAGAAGGCGTTGAACAGTCCGGCGCCGATCGCGCCGGGCACGCCGATGCCGCGATGGTTGAACGCGATCAGGATCATGTCGCGCTTGCCGCCGCCGGCGAGGCCCGACGAGTAGGTGACGCAGCAATTGGTATGGCGCGTGTCGCGGTCGGTCGGACGCAGCGCCTCGCGGAGCTGGATGGTGGTGCGGAACAGCGGATGATCGAAGAAGTGCCGGCCGACCGGAAGATCACGCACGACCGCAATTCCCATCGCCAGCAGATCGGTCGCAGGGCCGATACCCGAGCGCAGCAGGATCGCGGGGCTGTGGATCGCGCCGGCACACAGCACGACCTCGCGCGCCGCGACGTTTTTCACGCCTTCACCTTCGACGTGGACGCGCACGCCGGTCGCCCTGCCGTCGCTGATCAGCAGCCGATCGACCAGCGCCCGTCCGCGGATCTCGAGGTTCGGACGGCCGCGGGCCGGCTCGAGATAGCCCTCATTGGTGGAAATACGACGGCCGGCGCGGCTGTTGATCGGATAGCAGGCGACACCCTCGCCATCGGGCCCGTTGAGATCGTCGCACCAGCGATAGCCGCTCGCCAGCGCGGCATCGCGCAAGCCACGATCGATCGGGCCCCATGTGTCAGGCGGTGCGCGAGTGACTGGAAGCGGGCCGCCGCGACCGTGCCCCTCGCGATCACCGAATGCGAGATCGTCCTCGATCACCGCGAACAGCGGCATGATGTCCTTGGCCGACCATCCCTTGCAGCCATTGGCCGCCCATTCATCGAACGCATCGGCCACGCCGCGGATCGCGATCTGGCCGTTCATCATCGAGCTGCCGCCCAGCCCCTTTCCGCGCCAGTAGAAACGCATGTCCTGCCCGGCGACGCGGCGGGACATCAACTGCGGCCACTGCCATTTCTCCTGGAAGGCGCGATCATGGATGATCGGAATCGGGTTGGGCGTCACGATCTCCCACGGCGCGTCGTCCGCGCGCCAGTCCGCGCCGGCTTCGAGCAGCAGGACCCGCGTCCGGGGGTCTTCGGACAGGCGCGCAGCGACGACCGCTCCCGCGGAGCCGCCGCCGACCACAATGACGTCATACATGGACTGAATTCTCGCTTGTTCTCAGGCACCGCAACCATGACGGCCAGCTTGCGCTGCCGAGAGCGATCCGTGAAGCCCTTGAAAACTCAGGCCGTCAGCATGCCGACGCAGAGCTGCGGCGCATCCTCGGCAACGAGACAGGAGGCGACGGCGATCACCTCGCGCGCCGATTTCCAGGCGCCGCCGCCACCTGCCGGGCCATTGGTGTAGAGCGTCTCGACCTCGTTGCCGATGCGGATCGCCTCCGCCATCGTCTCGGTCCGCCCGGCGACACGAACGCGCACCTCGTAGGGCTCGGCGCCCTGTGCGCGATCGTCGCCATGCAGCGCATTCAACCCGATCAGGTCGCAGCGCAGCTCGTTCACCGCCACGCCGGTGAGCGCGAGGCGCTCCCTGACGACATCGAGCGCAAGGCGGCCGCGCGTGACCGCGCCAGGGCCGGCATAGGAGATCTGACCCTCGCCGACATAGGAATCGAGATAGCCGACCGAGGTCTTCAGCAGTCCCGTCTTCGGCCGGCCGCGACCGCCGACCACCCTGACCCGGTCCGGACCAAGCTCCTCGACGGTCACCTGCGAGAAATCCGCCACGACGTCGGGTTGGAAATATTGCACGGGATCGTGGATCTCATAGAGCAGTTGCTCCTTCACGGTCGCCGGCGTGACGCAGCCGCCGGAGCCCGCGACCTTGGTCACGATCAGTTCGCCATCCTCGCGCACCTCGCCGATCGGAAAGCCGAGCCGGGCGAGATCGGGAACATCCTTCGCTCCGGGATCGGCGAAATAGCCGCCGGTGATCTGTCCAGCGCATTCGAGCAGATGACCGACGACGGTGCCCTGCCCGAGCCGGTCCCAATCATCCAGGGCCCAGCCGAACTCGTGGATCAAAGGTCCGAGAAAGAGCGCCGGGTCGGCGGCGCGCCCGGTGATCACGACATCCGCGCCGGCCGCGAGCGCCTCCGCGATCGCGCCCGCCCCGACATAGGCGTTGGCCGAGACGACCCGATTGCCGAGGGCCCGGATCGTGTCGCCGGTGTCGAGCACGACATCCGCTGTCTTCAACGGCTCCAGAACATCGTCGCCGGTCACGGCCGCGATCTTCAGCCCCGTCAGTCCAAGCCGGCGCGCGATGGTGCGGGTGGCTTCGGCCGCGGCGACCGGATTGGCCGCCCCCATGTTGGTGATGATACGGACCTTGTTGGCGCGGCAGATCGGCAGCACGGCCTGCATGCGCGCCGCCAGCAGCGGATCATAACCGGCGGCCGGATCCTTCATGCGCGCCTGCTGCGCCAGCGCGATCGTGCGCTCCGCCAGGCACTCGAACACGAGATAGTCCAGGCCGCCCTTCGCCGCGAGCTCCACCGCAGGCTCGATCCGGTCACCGGAATAGCCCGCTCCGGCGCCGATCCTGATGCTCCGCATCGGCCGCTCCTCCTGACATCGTGCGCCGTTCGTCGGCTTCTGCCGGCCACATTAGCGGCCACGGTCCGAGCTTGCCAGCGTCCGCGTGGAACGGTCAGGCTGCCATCGTGCTGCTAGTCCGCGAGCGCCAGCGTCGGCGCCTCGCTGCTCGCCGTGCATGCGACGGCAACGGCCATGTGGTCGTCGGCCCAGCACCAACGCTGGCCGCCGGCACGCTTGGCCGCATAGAGCGCGCGATCGGCCTGGTCGAGCAGCGCCTCGGTGTCCGCCTGCCGATCCTCGGTGACCAGGATGCCGGCGCTGGCGCCGATCTGAACGCGCGTTCCAGCCAGCGTGAAGGGGTGCGACAGCGCCGTCACCGCCGCTTGCGCGAACACGAGAGCGGCGTCACGTCCCACCGCGGGCAGCAGCAGCATGAATTCGTCGCCGCCGAACCGCGCCGCCAGGCCCGTTTCGCCGAGGCAATCCTGCAGACGTGCGCCGACCTGGCACAGCAGCTCGTCACCGGCCTGATGGCCGAACCGGTCGTTGACGAGCTTGAAGCCATCGAGATCGACCGCGATGATGGCGACGGGGCGATCGCACCGGCCGAGCGCGGCGATGAACGCGGCGCGGTTCGGCAGGCCGGTGAGGAAATCGCGCAGCGCCTGCCGCGCCAAGGCCTGCTGCGCCGTGATCCGCTCCGTGAAGGCGGCCGTGAGTCGATACGACGTGCCGCGCAGCGTGATCCAGAACAGCACCACCATGCCGGCGCCCATCCGGTACACCGGCTCGGGCTGCATCAGGCAGGCCACCACGGTCGGAATCAGCAGCACCGCCGAGGAGGTCATGACGATCCATGGGCTGACACGCGACACGATGCCGACGCAGAAGGCCATCGACAGGCCGAAGCACATCCAGATGCCCGGCCCGTCGCCGATCTGAAACGCGCGTGCCGACAACGCACCGACGGCCAGACCGAAGACGGCGGCGCCGAGGCCGTAGAGGCGTTCCCAGCGAATGATCGCATCGTGATCGAGCCGATCGAAGCGCGCGGCGAACATCCGTAGCTTGAGAACACGAAGGGCGCCGATCACCAGCAGCACCACCGTGATCGCGGCGTAGCCCGGATCGCGCGCAACCCAGGCCATCACGCTGCCGATCACGACGGCGGCGGCCGAGATCGTCCCGACCAGCGGCATCGAGCTGTACAGCAGATGCGCGAGATCGCGACGAATGTCCGGGTCCAATCGATGCATCGCAATTCCAGTTCGCCAAGCGCGCGCACTCTCGTACCCACGCCTTAACGAAATCTCGCTGCACCCGCGAAGGGCTGCCATGCGCCGCGGATGCTTAAGAGATCCTCACTGCGACGATGACAATGCAAGTGGATAGAATGCGAATGATGGTACGCGCACGCGCGCATGAGCGATGCAGGGCCGGGATCAGCTCGCCCAATTGTCTCGGAATTCGCCGAACAGCGTGATGCCGCCGCATGCATAGATCGTCTGTCCGGTGATGTAGCTCGCTTCGGACGAGGCGAGAAAGGCGAACACGCCGGCGATCTCTTCCGGGCTCGCCACCCGCCCCATCGGAATGTGGGACTCGACCGCGGCGCGCTTGGCCGGGTCCCCGGTCCAGGCCGCGTTGATCGGCGTGTCGACGGCGCCCGGCCCGACCGAATTGACGCGGATGCCGCGCCCGGCGAATTCGAGCGCCAGGGTCCGCGTGAGGCCCGCCATCGCGCTCTTACTGATCGAATAAGCGAGATAGCCGGGCTTCGGAATGATCTGGTGCACGCTTGAGGTGTTGATGATGTTGCCGCCGCCGCGCGTGACGAAATGCGCCAGCGCGTGACGCGCGCAGAGCACGGCACCGTTGAGGTTGACCTCGAGGATCTTGCGATACGTGTCGACGTCGAGCGCCTCGCTGGGCGATTCCCGCTGAAAGCCGGCATTGTTGACCAGGCAGTCGAGCCGGGGCCAGCGCTTCAGCACCGTCTCGAACATCTCGGCGATCTCGGCCTCGACGCCGATGTCGGCCTTCACGGCAACGTGATCACGCGAGCCGTGACCATGCGCGGCAGAGGCGGCCTGCACCAGCGCCAGGGTTTCGTCGCCGGACGGCGACGGGCCGCCGAAATTGATCGCGACATGCGCACCCTCCTCGGCAAACCGCACCGCGATCGCGCGGCCGATGCCTTGCGTTGCGCCCGTCACCAGCGCGTAGTGTCCGACGAGACGCGACGCCCGTTCGGCTGGTTGGTCAGATGGCTCCATGTCTCGACTCCGTGAAAATGATCTCGCCTCAGCGCGCTGCGATGACTCGCGTTCGGATGACAAGGCTATCAGGAGTCTGGTATCGCTCCACTCCGTATCCGTCGTTGCGCACGCAGGCGTGAGACGTCATGTATCTCGGCATCGATCTTGGAACATCCGCGGTCAAGACGATCATCGTCGATGACACGCAGCGCGTCGTTGCGAGCCGCAGCCACGCCTTGACGATGGACGTGCCGCGACCGGGCCGGGCCGAGCAGGACCCCGCCGCATGGATCGGCGCGGTATTCGCCACGCTCGATGCGCTGAAGGCGGATCATCCCGGCGCGTTGGCGGCGGTGGACGCCATCGGCCTGTCGGGCCAGATGCATGGCCCGGTGCTGCTCGATGCCGCGATGAATCCGTTGCGGCCCTGCATTCTCTGGAACGACGGCCGGTCGGAGCGCGAATGCGCTGCGCTGGAGCAGCGCTGGTCCGCCTTGCGCACGATCACCGGCAACAAGGCGATGCCCGGCTTCGCCGCGCCGAAGCTGATGTGGATCGCGGCGCACGAGCCCGAGATCTTCGCGGCCACGCGGCTGGTTCTGCTGCCAAAGGCCTATGTCCGGCTGGTGCTGACGGGCGATGCGATCGAGGACATGTCCGATGCGTCCGGCTCGCTCTGGCTCGATGTCACCAGGCGCGACTGGTGCGACGAGGGCCTCGCCGCCACCGGCCTCACCCGTGCGCAGATGCCGCGCCTCGTCGAAGGCTGCGCGCCGGCAGGCCGGTTGCGCAGCAACCTCGCGGAACGCTGGGGCATGACGAAGCGTCCAACCATCGCGGGAGGCGCCGGCGACAACCCGGCCGGCGCCATCGGCATCGGTGCTGTCCGGCCGGGCGCCACATTCATCACGCTCGGCACGTCCGGCGCCGTGATCTCGCCGGTCGACGCCGTCACGGCCAATCCCGAGCGCGTCGTTCACACCTTCTGTCATGCCATCCCGGCGATGTGGCTACAGGCTGGCGCGATGCTGTCGGCGGCCTCATGCCTCGCCTGGGTCGCGCGGCTGCTCGGCGCGAGCGAGACCGAGCTGCTCGCCCCGCTGGGCGCGGGCCCCGCCGCGCCGTCGCCGGTCAGCTTCCTGCCCTATCTCGCGGGCGAGCGCACGCCGCATGACGATCCCCATGTCCGCGGCCTGCTCGACGGCCTGAGCCACGCCACCGACCGCAACGCCATCGTCCAGGCGGTGCTCGAGGGCGTTGCCTTCGCACTGGCCGACTGCCGCGACGCGCTGACGGAAACCGGGCTCGTCATTGCCGAAGCGGATGCGATCGGCGGCGGATCGCGCTCGGACCTTTGGCTGGCGATCCTGGCGAATGTGCTCGGCATTCCCGTTCATCGGCTGGCCGAGGGCGAGACCGGCGCCGCCTTCGGCGCGGCGCGGCTGGCACGTCTTGCCGTCACCGGTGAGGACATCGGCGCGGTCTGCACGCCGCCGGCGCGCGTGCGGACCTTCGCTCCGGACGTCGCGCTGTCGGCAGCCTATGCCGAGCGGCGGCGGCGCTGGCGACAGCTCTATCGTCGGCCGAGCTAACCGGATCTCCGAAAGGCATTCGTCGCGGCGACGTGTTGCGGCGGCGTCTCTTTCATATTGTATTCGGCAACAGCCTCTAGTTTAATGGCTTCCCGCGCCAGCGATCAACGAGCCGCGGACGACGAGACGACGTGCATTGGGAGGCACGATGAGCGGTCCGATCCTCGAGATGCGCGGGGTGTCGAAGTCATTCTTCACCATCAAGGCCCTGCACAAGGTCGACCTCACCGTCTACGCCGGCGAAGTCCATGCGCTGATGGGCGAGAACGGTGCCGGCAAATCCACGCTGATGAAGATTCTCTCCGGCGCCTATCGCCCGGATCCCGGCGGTGAGATCCGCATCGAGGGCCGGCCGGTGCGCATCGAAGGGCCGATGGGCGGCCGCAACGCCGGCATTTCGATCATCTACCAAGAGTTGTCGCTGGCGCCGAACCTGACGGTCGCCGAAAACATCTATCTCGGCCGCGAGCTGTCGCAGAGCGGCCTGCTCGCGCGCAGCACGATGCGCGAGGGCGTCGGACCGATCCTGGACCGGCTCGGCGCCGATTTCACGGCCTCCACCTTGGTGGCCGAGTTGTCGATGGGCCAGCGCCAGCTGGTGGAGATTGCCCGCGCGCTGCATGCACGATCCAAGATCCTGATCATGGACGAGCCGACCACCTCGCTGTCGGCCGGCGAGAGCGAGAAGCTGTTCGCGCTGATCCGCCAGCTCCGCGCCGAAGGGCTCGCCATCATCTACATCTCGCATCGCATGGACGAGGTCTATGCGCTCGGCGACCGCGTCACCGTGCTGCGCGACGGCCGGCTGGTCGGCTCGCTCGACAAGCCGGAGATCCGCGCCGACAGCATCGTCCGCATGATGGTCGGCCGCGACGTGTCGTCGTTCTACAAGAAGGACCACGACCCGCACGCCAAGCGTGATCGCGCGGTGCTCAGCGCCGTCGACCTCGGCGACGGCCATCGCGTCAAGAATTGCTCGTTGACCGTTCATGCCGGCGAGGTGGTCGGCCTCGCCGGGCTGATCGGCGCCGGACGCACCGAGCTCGCGCATCTCATCATCGGAGCCGCGCCGAAGACGACCGGACACATCGAGCTCGACGGTGAGAAAGTCAGCATCGACACGCCGCGCGATGCGCTCGATGCCGGCATCGCCTATCTGACCGAGGACAGGAAGGCGCTCGGGCTGTTCCTCGACATGTCCTGCGCCGACAACATCAACCTCGCCGTGATCGGACGGGACGCGAAGCCCGGCGGCATTCTCGACCGCGACAAGGCGCGCGCACGCGCCGACGAGGCGTTCAGCGCGCTCGGCATCCGCGCTCCCAATCCGGGCGTCACCGTCGGCGGCCTGTCGGGCGGCAATCAGCAGAAGGTGCTGCTGTCCCGCCTGCTTGCGACCGCGCCGAAGGTCCTGATCCTGGACGAGCCGACCCGCGGCGTCGATGTCGGCGCCAAGTCCGAGATCTATTCGATCATCGACAATCTCGCCAAGTCCGGCACCGCGATCCTGGTGATCTCGTCCGACCTGCCGGAAATTCTCGGCATCTGCGACCGCGTGCTGGTGATGCGCGAAGGGCATCTGGCCGGCGAGTTGCAGCAGAGCGCGACATCCCCCATCACCCAGGAAGACATCATGGCGCTGGCCACCGGGACGGAGCACGTCGATGCCTGACAACAGTTCGTCGCAAGCCAAGACCGCGCCTTCATCCGGCCTGCCGTCCGCATCGGACAACAAGCAGCAGCGGCTACGGCTGATGATCCGCGCCGCCGGCATGCTGCCGGTGCTGCTGATCCTCTGCGTCGGCTTCCACATGCTGTCCGACGGACGCTTCTTCTCAGGACAGAATCTCGGCATCGTGCTGCAGCAGGCCGCCGTGAATACCGTGCTCGCCGCCGGCATGACCTTCGTCATCCTGACCGGCGGCATCGATTTGTCGGTCGGCTCGATCCTCGCCGCGGCTGCCATGGCCGGCCTGACACTGTCGAAGATGCCCGATCTCGGCGCACTGTGGCTGCCGGCCGCGGTGCTGACGGGCCTTGCCTTCGGCGTCGTCAATGGCGCGTTGATCGCGCTATTGCGGCTGCCGCCGTTCATCGTGACACTCGGGTCGCTCACGGCGGTGCGCGGTCTCGCCCGCCTGATGGGTGGCGACACCACCGTGTTCAACCCATCGATTCCCTACGCCTTCATCGGCAACGCCTCGCTGACGATCATTCCCGGCGTCGTCTCGATCCCCTGGCTGTCGGTGATCGCGCTGCTGGTGATCCTGGGCTCCTGGCTGATCCTGCGCCGGACCGTGCTCGGCGTGCACATCTATGCCGTCGGCGGCAATGAGAGCGCCGCGCGGCTCGCCGGCATCAAGGTCTGGGCGGTGCTGATCTTCGTCTACGGCATGTCCGGCCTGCTCGCCGGCCTCGGCGGCGGCATGCAGGCGGCGCGGCTCTATGCGGCGAACGGCCTGCAGCTCGGCCAGTCCTACGAGCTCGACGCGATCACCGCCGTCATTCTCGGCGGCACGTCGTTCGTCGGCGGCATCGGCTCGATCTGGGGCACGCTGGTCGGCGCGCTCATCATCGCGGTGTTGTCGAACGGGCTCATCTTGGTCGGCGTGTCCGACATCTGGCAATACGTCATCAAGGGCCTCGTGATCATCGGCGCCGTCGCGCTCGACCGCTACCGGCTGCAGGGCTCGGCCCGCACCTGAGACAACATGGCGGGCGCCCCCGGGGCCCGCCACAACGCATTCTTCCACGGCCACTGGTCCGCCGTGCGTAGACGAACAGGAAGGACCAGGGAGGAAACACATGGTCAAGTCGATGTTATCAGCCGGTGCCGCGCTGGCGCTCGTGATGAGCTCCGCGCCGTCATCGGCCAAGGAGCTGAAATCGATCGGCGTGTCGCTGGGTTCACTCGGCAACCCGTTCTTCGTCGCGTTGTCGAAGGGCGCCGAGTTCGAGGCCAAGAAGACCAATCCCAACGTCAAGATCACCGCGGTCGGCTTCGAATATGATCTCGGCAAGCAGGTCACCCAGATCGACAATTTCATCGCCGCCGGCGTCGACATGATCCTGCTCAACCCGGGAGATCCCAAGGCGATCGGCCCGGCGATCAAGAAGGCGCAGGCGGCCGGCATCCTCGTCGTTGCGGTCGACACCGCGGCCGAGGGCGCCGATGCCACCGTGACGACCAACAACGTGCAGGCCGGCGAGATCTCGTGCCAGTACATCGTCGACAAACTCGGCGGCAAGGGTGACGTGATCATCGAGAACGGGCCGCAGGTGTCGGCGGTGATCGACCGCGTCAACGGCTGCAAGAGCGTGTTCGCCAAGGCCCCCGGCATCAAGGTTCTCTCCAGCGACCAGGACGGCAAGGGCTCGCGCGAGGGCGGCCTCACGGTGACGCAGGGCTATCTCACCCGCTTCCCGAAGATCGACGCCATCTTCGCCATCAACGATCCGCAGGCGATCGGCACCGATCTCGCTGCGCGTCAGCAGCAGCGCACCGGCATCATCATCACCGCGGTCGACGGCGCCCCCGACATCGAGGCGGCGCTGAAGGATCCGGCCTCGCAGCAGATCCAAGCCTCGGCCTCGCAGGATCCGTTCTTCATGGCCCGCCGCGCCGTGCAGATCGGCGTCGGCCTGCTCAATGGCCAGAAGCCGGCCTCGACGGTCGAGCTGCTGCCCTCCAAGCTGATCACGCGCGACAATGTCGGCGAGTACAAGGGTTGGACCTCGGAGCGGAAGGAATAGAGCTCGATCGTCGACCCGCATCTGATTGAAAGCATCGAGAAGCGCCGCCCTCTCTCGGGCGGCGTTGTGCTTGGAACCACATTCTGTCTCGTCGGCGTGCCTTCAACGACCGATCGCCGTAGACTCGCGCGTCGATGGCAGATGTGGCAAACAACGTTCTCGACGGGGGAATTCAACCTGCGCTGCGCCCTGTCGCATTTGCGACAAGACTCCCCTGTTTGTCCCGCTTTCCGCTGGTCCGGAACTTGCGTGGGCCTGCCTGACCGCATCAATCAGCAGGCGATCCGATGGCTTTCACCGCAGTCTGTCCGACAAGCGCCATGACCGAAGGCGGCATGGGCCTGTACCAGGTCGGCAAGAAGAGCGTGCTGCTGCTCTGGCCCCGTGGCGGCGAGCTGAAGGCCTATCGCGGCCGCTGCCCGCATGCCGACGTGCCGCTGGCGGAAGCGACCTTCGACGGCCGGACGATCACCTGCCCGCATCATCAATGGGGCTTCGACGCCACCCACGGCAAGTGCGTCACCCACCTCGTCCGCAATGCGTTGCACGCCTACCCGCTGCAGGTCGAGGGCGATGAGATCCAGGTGGATGTCGGGCCGGTGAAGCCGGCACGCGCCGCGAGCTGATCGGGCCCAGGCCGGCCGGGCGCTCGACGGTCGCGCGGCAGACACCTGCCCGCACACCGCCGCAGCTATCCCGTTGCCATCAGCCGCTTCATGAACTGGTCGACCTCGCGACGCAGCGTCTCGACCTCACCATGGACCCGCTCGGAGGCATTGTTGACCCGCGCCGCGATCCGGCCGGTGTCGGCGGCAGCGCTGCTGATCGCGCCGACATTGGACGCGACCCGTGCCGTGCCGGACGAGGCTTCCTGAACGTTGTGCGCGATGTCTCGCGTCGCCGCCGCCTGCTGGTCGACCGCGGCCGAGATGGCGGAAGCGATCTCGTCGATCTCGGCGATCGTTCGCGCGATCGCCTCGACCGACGCGACCGACGTGGAGGTCGAGTGCTGCATCTCGTTGACCTTGGCGCTGATCTCTTCGGTCGCCTTGGCGGTCTGATCGGCAAGACTCTTGACCTCGGCCGCAACGACGGAAAAACCGCGCCCGGCGTCGCCGGCCCGCGCCGCTTCGATCGACGCGTTGAGCGCCAGGAGATTGGTCTGTTCCGCGATCTCGCTGATCAGCTTGACCACGTCGCCGATCCGGACCGCGGCATCGGCCAGTTCGCGGATCTCCCCGCCGGCACGATTGGCCTCGCTGACCGCACGCCCGGCGCTTTCGGTGGAGCGTGAAACCTGCCGGCCAATTTCGGCGATCGAGGACGCGAGCTGATCGGCCGCGCCCGCCGCCGTCTGAACATTGGACGACGCGCGCCCCGAGGCGGCGATCACATCCTCGGTCTGGCGGCTGGTTTCCGTCGCGGCCGTCGCGACGTGGCCGGCATCGGACTCGAGATCCTCCGCCGCACCGACGAGGCTGACGACGATCTGATCGAGTTGGGTGCCGAACTGCCGGGCCAGACCCGCAATGTCGACCACCCGGCGGCCGAGGCTGTCGGTGCCCTGGTTGATGATCGCCGCGGACCGGCGGAATGCGCCAGGCAGGCCTCGCGCCATGATCTTGCGGAAATGCTTGCCGCGGCTGGCATAGTCCATCGAGGCCGACGCTTCGCGCACGAAGGCGTCGGTGATGTCGAGCATGTCGTTGATCGATTTCTGCAACAAACCGATGTCGCCGTGCTGGCGCCGGCTCAGCACCCGCGGCTCAAGGTTGCCTTTGGCCGCGCTGTGACACACCATGGCCGCCTCCGCGACCACGGCGGCCGCCAAGCGCAGCTGCCACAGGGCAAGGCCGAGCAGCAGCGCGACCGCGATGAGCAGCGCTCCGCCTGCCGCGGGCGGGGTCGCGCCGGCGACGACGAGCCAGGCCAGCGCGCCAAGCGCCAGCAGCGCAGCGGCCGCGATCGCGATCTGCGCCTTAGAGAGAGAGCACGAACTCATCATATTCAACGCCTTGTTGTTTGATCACCGCGACCATCATGTCAAAGCTTGCGCGCAGGCCGTCCTTGGCATTGGCGTGGCGCGCCTCTTCGTCGCACAGCGCCTTGTAGATGGACTTGAGCCGCTCGATCGGCGCACGATCGGGTCTGCGGCGGTTGGAATGGTAGCCGATGATATTGCCCTGGTCGTCCAGCGTCGGCGTCACATGGGCGAGCACCCAATAATGGCTGCCGTCCTTGGCCAGGTTGACGACATAGGCGAAGATCTCGCGCTTGGCCTCCAGCGTGTCCCACAGCAGCTTGAAGACGCAGCGCGGCATCTCGGGATGGCGGATCAGGCTGTGAGGCGCTCCCAGGAGCTCGTCATAGCTATACCTGGCCATGCGAACGAAGACGTCGTTGGCGTAGGTGATGCGTCCCTTGCGGTCGGTCTTCGAGACGATCAGGTCTTCTTCGCCGAGCATGTGCTCGATTCCCGTCGGCTTCACAACGTGGGCCATGGCTGGTCCTCCTTGCGGTCATCACGATGCGGGGCGGACAGACGGGATGTCCCGGCCTTCATGGACGGTCCGGTCGACGCGCTGGCGGAACCGGCGTCGTCCGGCATGCGGCCGGGTGTCGCCGAGACCCCCATCGACCGGCTTTCGTCGGCTCAGGAAAAAGGCTGTCCGCCTCACCGGCCTCAATCTGACGTTAACTGTCAAACATCGCGTTAACCGGGAGGTCCGCCAAACTACAGAGACCGCCCGCGGCAGGGACGGGACGCGCCGGCTCGATGGTCGGCGTTGGGTCTGGACCGCTGGCCGGAGGATCGCATCGGCCGTCGCCTTGTCGGAAGGTGTGGCACAAGGACCAGGAGGTGCGTACGTGACGCCACGCAACCTCGTGAGACGCGCACGGGCCGGTCGGGGCGCTCATGCCCGACCGGCCCGGCGCCCCCTGCCTCAGAAGAAGCCGAGCTTCTTCGGGCTGTAGCTGACCAGCATGTTCTTGGTCTGCTGGTAGTGGTCGAGCATCACCTTGTGGGTCTCGCGTCCGACGCCGGACTGCTTGTAACCGCCGAACGCCGCATGCGCCGGATAGGCGTGATAGCAGTTGGTCCAGACGCGCCCCGCCTGGATGTTGCGGCCGAAGCGGTAGCATGTGTTGGCGTCGCGGCTCCACACGCCGGCCCCCAGGCCGTAGAGCGTGTCGTTGGCGATCGCCAGCGCCTCGTCCTCGGTCTTGAAGGTCGTGACCGAGACGACCGGCCCGAAGATCTCCTCCTGGAACACGCGCATCTTGTTGTGTCCCTTGAACACCGTCGGCTTGACGTAATAGCCGCCGGCGAGATCGCCGCCGAGCATGTTGCGCTCGCCACCGATCAGGAGCTGCGCACCCTCGTTCTTGCCGATGTCGATGTAGGACAGGATCTTGGTGAGCTGCTCCGAGGAGGCCTGCGCGCCGATCATGGTGGCGGGATCGAGCGGGCTGCCCTGCACGATCGCGCCGACGCGCTTCAGCGCGCGCTCCATGAAGCGCTCGTAGATCGACTCGTGGATCAGCGCACGGCTCGGGCAGGTGCAGACCTCGCCCTGGTTGAGCGCGAACATCACGAAGCCCTCGATCGCCTTGTCGAGGAAGTCGTCGTCCTCGGCGCAGACGTCCTTGAAGAAGATGTTGGGCGACTTGCCGCCGAGTTCGAGCGTGACCGGGATCAGGTTCTGGGACGCATATTGCATGATCAGCCGCCCCGTCGAGGTCTCGCCGGTGAAGGCGATCTTGGCGATGCGGTTCGACGACGCCAGCGGCTTGCCTGCTTCGAGGCCGAACCCGTTGACGACGTTGAGCACGCCCGGCGGCAGCAGATCGCCGACGATCTCCATCAGCACGAGGATCGAGGCCGGGGTCTGCTCGGCCGGCTTGAGCACGACGCAGTTGCCGGCGGCGAGCGCGGGCGCGAGCTTCCAGGCCGCCATCAGGATCGGGAAATTCCACGGAATGATCTGGCCGACGACGCCGAGCGGCTCGTGGAAGTGATAGGCGATGGTATCGTGGTCGATCTCGGCGATCGAGCCTTCCTGCGCGCGGATCACGCCGGCGAAATAGCGGAAGTGATCGATGGCGAGCGGGATGTCGGCGGCGGTCGTCTCGCGGATCGGCTTGCCATTGTCCCAGGTCTCGGCGAGCGCGAGCTTGTCGAGATTGGCCTCCATGCGGTCGGCGATCCGGTTGAGGACCATCGCGCGCTCGGTGACGCTGGCGCGGGCCCAGCCGTCCTTGGCGGCATGCGCGGCGTCGAGCGCGGCCTCGATGTCGGAGGCATCGGAGCGCGCGATCTGGCACACCGGCTGGCCGGTGATCGGCGAGATGTTGTCGAAGTATTTGCCGGCGTTGGGGGCCTTCCAGGCGCCGCCGATGAAATTGTCGTAACGCGCAGCGAACGGCGGCTTGAACGCCGCATTGACGTCAACCTTGGTCATCTGTCTCTCCCATTCACGCCGATGCACACGGCGTTGGAGACAGGCTCGATCAAACCGACGCAACAGACCAGAGGCCGGAGCGAGCGCGTCCGAGGAAGTGTCGCAGTTCTGCGACATCTTGGCTGCGATTCGACAGCCGCGGCGCGTTCACCGCTCGAGCCCGAGCCGCTTCATCTTCCGGTGCAGGGTGGCGCGCGACATGTCGAGCTCCTTCGCCGCCTTCGAGACGTTGCCGCCGGCGCGCGCCAGCGCGCGCTTCAGAACGGCACGCTCGGCGGCGTCGATGTCGTCGCCCTCGGTGGTTGCGTCCTTGATCAGGTCGCCGGCTGGCACCGGGCGCGCCAGCGCGGACGAAGAAAGGTTGAGCGCACGGCGCGCCGCCCGTGTGGCACCGATGACGAGGTCGTTGCGATCGACCGCCAGCAGCGAGTTGATCTCGCGCTCGCTGTCCGGCGTGAGCACGATGCGGGCGTGCGGAAAGGCCTGGCGGAAATTCTCCGCCTCGATCAGGCGCGCGGCATCCGCGACGGTGGTCGCGATCAGCCGGCTGAAGCCTTCGGTGAGATCGGCACGACAGGAGGAGACGTCGAGCGCGGCCTTGAGCTGACCGTGCTCGTCGAAGATCGGCGCCGTGGTGCAGAACAGGCGCGCGTTGCGCGACAGGTAGTGCTGATCGCGGTCGATGGTCAGCGGCCGCTTCTCGACCAGGCAGGTGCCGATGGCGTTGGTGCCCTCGTGCCGCTCGCTCCACACCGCGCCGGTCCAAAGGCCCCAGGATTCGAAGGTGGCGTCGTCCCCGCGGGCGCCGCGGCGCTCGAGCACGGTGCCGTCGGCATCGGCGAGCAGCACCGAGCAGCCGACGCCCCCAACCGCCAGGAACAGCCGGTCGAGGCTCGCCTGCGCGATCGCGAGCAGCCGCCCGAGCCGCGCGCGCGCGTCCGCGATTTCGGCGGCAGTCAGGCGAGCCGGCAGCTTCGGCGTGGCGGGATCGAGCGCATGGAGATGGCCGGAGCGGCGCCATGATGCCGCGAGCGCCGAGACCGCCGGCGCGCCTCTGTCGGCTCTGCTGTCAGCGTCAGCCTTCGCATCCCCCTTGGCCAAGGCCTCCAGGACGCGATCCGAATGGGCATTCCCGGGCGAACGCCCCATGTCCCTCCTCCCGGCTCTGCCCGCGTTGGCGCGGCTTATTGCTAGACTAGCGCAACTACAGCACCGCGGTTTGACCGGCGTCAAGGAACGCCGACCAGGCTGCAATCCTTCGCTCGCCGCCGGGGCCGCGACCGATGCCTCACTTTCCCCGGACGACTACGGGGGTGTCGCAACACTGCGACACTCCCTCGCCCGAACTGGTCCGTGCGCCCTGAAATGGAGCCGGTGCCTTAAAGCACATTAATCCTCAGCCCGGATGGTTCCCGCACGCGCTTCGCACCGACGAACGTCATTGCCGGTGTCGCGAGGCAACCATGAGAGGGAAACATGCGCCTATCCTTTGCGGCAATACGCTCCATCCAGACCAAGATCGCCTTGATCGCCGGCTTCTGCCTGGCGCTCACCTGCGTCATCCTGATCGGCTACGGTCTGTTCTCGACGCAGAGCATGAACCAGTACGTCAACCACGAGGTGATGCAGCTGGTCGATCGCCAGACCAAGGAGAGCCTGATGAACCGGGCCTCCACCGAGGCCAACGTCATCAAGGCCGAGCTGGAGGTCGGGTTCGACGCCGCGCGCACGCTGGCGCAGTCCTTTGCGGTGTTGGCTGACGCCAAGAACGGGACCGCCACGAGCGCCCGCCGCGCGCAGCTCAACGCCGTGCTGCGGCACGTGCTGGAGCTCAATCCCGCCTTCAACGGCACCTATTCGGCCTGGGAGCCCGACGGGCTGGACGGCAACGATGCGGCCTTCAAGGCCAACAAGGAAATGGGCTCCGACCACACCGGCCGCTTCCTCCCCTATTGGACGCGAAGCGCCGGCGGCGCAATCGCCGTGCAGCCGCTGGTCGAATACGACAGCAGCGAGCGCCATCAGAATGGCCTCGTGAAGGGCGCCTGGTACATCAACCCGAGCACCACCGGGAGGGAGAACATCCTAGGACCGCTGCCCTACATCGTCCAGGGCAAGCCGGTGTTCCTGGCCACGATGTCCGTTCCCGTCATGATTGACGGCAAATTCCGCGGTCTCGCCGGCGCCGACTACAATCTCGACTTCGTGCAGAAGCTGGCGGTCAAGATCAACACCTCGCTGTTCGACGGCAAGGGCAAGGTCGTGATCCTCAACGACACCGGCCTCGTCGTCGCCGACAGCGCCGACCAGAACGTCATCGGCAAATCCGCCGCCGAGGCCGACTCGCGCTGGGCCGACAGCGCCGCCATCGTTCGAACCGGCAAGGGCACCGTTCTCGACGAGCCCAACAATCCCAACGTCGACATCTACGCCCCGATCACATTCGGTCTCACCGACACGCCCTGGTCGGTCGTGATCTCCGTCCCGCGCGACGTCGTTCTCGCCTCCGCACGGCAGCTCGACGCCTCGCTCAGCGGCCGCTCGACCAACAACACGCTGTGGCAGCTCGGGGTCGGAACGGTGATCACGGCGCTTGCGATCTTCCTCATCTGGGTGGCGGCACGGGGCATTGCCCGTCCGATCCAGGATTGCGCCGTGTTTGCCAATGGCATCGCCAAAGGCGACTTCAACCAGACCCTCACCATCGAGCAGGCGGACGAGGTCGGAGCCCTCGCCACCTCCCTGAAAGCCATGCAGGGCGACCTGAAGCAGAGCATCGCGCAGCGCGCCGAGGACCAGGCCGCCGCCGACGCCCAGCGTCGCCACGCGATGAGCCAGATGGCGGATCAGTTCGAGGCGTCCGTCGGCGGCATCGTCGAAACCGTGTCGGCTGCCTCGAGCACGCTGGAGACGTCGGCCGGCTCGTTGAGCGCCACCGCGGAGCGGGCGCAGACGCTGGCTACGACGGTCGCCGTGGCATCGGAGCAGGCGTCCACCAACGTGCAGTCGGTGGCGTCCGCGACCGAGGAGATGGCCTCCTCGGTGACCGAGATCAGCCGCCAGGTGCAGCAGTCCGCGCGCATGGCCAACGAGGCCGTCACGCAGGCACGCTCCACCACGGGGCGGGTCGGCGAGCTGTCGAAGGCGGCCGCGCGGATCGGCGACGTCGTCGAGCTCATCAACAGCATCGCCGGCCAGACCAACCTGCTCGCCCTCAACGCCACCATCGAGGCGGCACGGGCGGGCGACGCCGGACGCGGCTTTGCCGTGGTCGCCACCGAGGTCAAGGCGCTTGCCGAGCAGACCGCGAAGGCGACCGGCGACATCGGCCAGCAGATCGCGGGCATCCAGACCGCCACCCAGGAGTCCGTCGGCGCGATCCGCGAGATCAGCGAGACCATCGAACGTCTGTCGGAGATCTCGGCCACCATCGCCGCCGCAGTCGAGCAACAGGGCGCGGCGACGCAGGAGATCTCGCGCAACGTCCAGCAGGCGGCCCAGGGCACGCAGCAGGTCTCCTCGAACATCACGGATGTGCAGCGCGGCGCAAGCAGCACCGGGACCGCGTCCTCCGAGGTGCTGTCGGCCGCAAAGCTGCTGTCGCGTGACAGTGGCCGCCTGAGGGACGAGGTCGGCAAGTTCCTGAGCTCGGTCCGCGCGAGCTGAGCGCCGGCCGACCAAAACCGAAAAGGCCGCCTGGATGAGCCAGGCGGCCTCGTCGTGTTGGATGCAATGCGTCTGCTGCTGATCTCAGCGGCCGCCGCGCGACAGCATCTCGAAGCGGTAGTTGACGCCGACCATCGCCGTGTGGAGCTGGGTCTTCTGGCTGACGACGTTCGGCCCTCCGGTGATCGCGGCGGCGCCCGGCAGCGTGCCGGTCACGGTGCCGAAATCGGCGTAATCATATTCGGCGAAGGCCGACCAGTTGCGGGCGAACATCCACTCGACGCCGGCGCCGACCGTCCATCCGCTGCGGTTGAACGCCACGCTCGCCGACTGCCCGGTGGCGGTGTTGACGACCGAAACGTTGGTCCGTGTCCACGCCGCACCACCGCGCACGTAGGCCAGGATCTCAGGTGTCACGAGATAGCCGGCACGCACCGTGGCGGTGTAGAGGTTGCTCGTCCGCGTGTTCATCGTCAGCGCCGGCCCGAGCGGGCTCGACGCGTTGATGATGCCGATATCGGCCATGGCCTGGATGCCGACGACGAAGCGGTCCATCTGATAATCGCAGCCGAGCTGCAGGCCGCCGATGACGTCGCTGCCATTGCTCGAGATGGCGGTCGGAATCTGCACGGCAGCGACGGGCAGCGGCGCCACGTTGCCGCCGCCTGCCACCGGCGGCTGGTTCTGCGGCGGCGGGTTGCCATTGTTGCCCTGCGGCGGCGGGTTCGGCTGGCCGCCGCCATTGTTCGGCGGCGGATTCTTCGGCGGCCAGGGCTTGTCCGGATGATACGGCCATCCGCCATGATGGTAGTTGCCGCCCTGCTGCTGCCAATGATCCTTGTCGGGCTGCTTGTCGCCATAGCCGCCCTTGCCGTCATCATTGTCGCGCGGCTTGCCGCCCCAGCCATAGCCGCCATGCTTGTCGTCGTCGCGTTGATCCGGCTTCAGCCAGGCGTAGCTGTCACGCTCGCTCTTCAGCGGCTGCTTCGACCAGCCGAAACCGAGTGGCTTGTCGTATCCGTCGTCCTTCTTCCCACCCCATCCGGAAGCCGGCTTGTCGTGATCGTCCTGCCGATCACGGTGCAGCCAAGCCGATCTGTCGGAGTAGCCGTTTGAATGCAGCTGCGACCAGCCGCTCGACTTGTCATGGTCGTCGTCGTGATGCTTGTCGAACCAGCCGCCACCATATTTGACGTCGTTGTAGTTGTTGTCCTTGTTCTTGGATGGCGCCGACGGCCAGGACGACTTGTTGTCGCCGCCTTTCGATCCAACCTTTGGCCAGTCGTGATCCTTGTCGCCATACGGCTTGCCGGGCTGCCACCAGCCCTTGTCGCCGCGCTCACAGATCGGGGGCTTTTGCGGCGGCTTATGCGGCGGCTTCCACCCGCCGTTATTCCCGCCGGGGTTGTTCGGCGGCGGCGGGTTCGGCGCAGGGTTTGCAACCACAGGCGGCTTGACCACAGGCGGGTTGTTCGCGTTACCGACCGGTTGCTGCACGGGCTGAACGGGCGCGGCAGCGGCATTGGCGACCTGACTCCACGTCTGCTGCTGGCGTGACCAGGCCATCCCGGCATTCGCGCCGGCATGGCAGCCACTCCACCTGTAGGCGAAGACGTCGGGCGGCGGGAGCGGGGGAGGCAGGGCGAGATCAGTCGCCCAGACCGATGTCGTACTTCCTGCGAAAGTAGATAGGCAAAGGCATACGCCAAATACGCGACGCATCGAACTCACAACTCCTGAACACGTGCCGCAACAAACGGCGGCCGCATCAGGAGGGTGAGATTGTGTCGCGAACTGAATTGAAAAATGTCATTCGGAAGGAATGCAGATCGGCCCCCCGACGCGATCGAGATTCGGCTTTGACTGTTGCACGCAAGATGCAGGATTCTGGCAAAAAGAAGCAGCGCGCGACACGATTGCGACAAACGGCGCGATGCGCGATGCCGTCGCGGCTCACGAGTTCATTCGTAGACGAACGTGCGCACCGAACTCACTGGATGCGCTGCGCGCGGCCCCGCGCTCGACGGCATGCTTCCTGATCGCGCGCACCTCGCGATCGTCGTCCTTCACATCTACTACACGTCTCGATTGCATCACATCGAGCAGGGCGGCATATCGGCTGCACGGCCGCCATCGTCTTCGACGCGCCGACGCTCGGCTGTCCATGCGTGTCGACAACCCCTGCTCTTGGTTTCGCCGTTATCGCGCAGCCTGTGCGACGTCATCGATCGGGAGAGAAAGCGGCGGACGCCGCCGTAATCGCACCGAATGAGGCGTGGCTCCGTCAACGTTGCGGCAACTCATCGGGGGCGCGTGCCGCGAAGCATCCATAATTGCGGCCGGTTGTGTCGTGCTCACTCGCCGGGCTCGAAGGCCCCGCAGAGGGTGTCGATCCGATCCTGCACTCCGCAGAGATGCACCCATTTCCGCTCGTTCTGGATTGCGATGAGGATGGAACGGAGCAAGGGCACGGCCGATCGCGACCGGAAATACGGATTTGAGCTCGCCGCCAAATCGTCCGGTCATCAGCACAAGCGCCGCCTGCGCCGCCCGCGCATCATGGCTGGGCTCGCCTCGGCCATGACGACAGACTGAGGCCCGTCGGGCGGATCAGCGCAGCGTGATCCGCCGCGCCGCGCGGTGCGCACGGCACATAGCGTGTCATGCCACCATCATCACGGATTGCGCCGGGAGAACGAGATGGCATAGGCGCCGTTGCGGATGTCGATCATCGGATCGTCGGAGGCCTCGATACCGTCGGTGAGCTGGCCCGGCAGGAACAGCAGCTTCTTCTGCGCGGCGTCGCTGTCTTCGACCGCCTTGTCGATCGTCAGCACGCCGAGCTCGACCAGCTTGCGATCGTCAGGCCACGGTTTGGCCGGATCCTTGGTGTCGTCGCCGGCCGCGGCGAGCTGCGCCTTGAAGCGGAACGTCACCGGCCCCTGCTTCAGCCGCGCCGGCAGCTCGGCCATCAGGAAGTCCGGCGCGCGTTTCGCCGCGTCCTCCTGGTCGATATGCACGACCTTCTCCGGCAGCATCTGCCAGCGCACCGCCTGCTTCTCGCCGGCCTTGTTGACGAGGACGAAGGCGTTGACGCCGAAATAGGCCTCGTCGGCAAGACTGTCTGGCGTCGCGATGGTGCCGAGCGCCGCCGGCACCGAGGGATGGCTGGCGATGAACTGCTCGAGCCTGGTCGGCTTGACCGCGTTCGGTCCAGAGTCCGCGATCGCCAGGAACAGATCGCGCAACTCCGCACCGGTCGAGACGGGGAAGAATTTCAGCGAATTGATCACGAGGTCCATGTCGCTGCCATCGGCGAGATGAAACTTCACCGCCATGCCGTGCGGATTGGCGTCGCCGGAGCCGTCCGGCAGGTTCGGCACGCCGGTGGAGTCCGAGAACCGCACCGTCACCGGAATCTCGCCGCCGCTGAACAGCGACGCCTTGCTCAAGGTTGCCGCCTCGGTCGACGGCTTGAACTTGCCCTCGACCACGACGCCCTTGGCGTGATTGGCGCGAAAGCCGGCGTGCACGCCGAACACCTTGTTCATCGCATTGACGAGTTGCTCCTCGACCGGCGGTTCCTGCGCGAGGGCAGCGGCGGGCAACGCGAGAGCAATCCCGGCCAGCGCGGCAACGAGTGTGCGTATCGTCATGAGCGGCGTCCTCCTGTATGAGCGATGCAGCATAGCAGCATGAATTGACGCGTGAGCGATTTTCGAGCGCGGCCGATTGGGCGCCCATCACAGCGGCATGATCCACCTTGCGGTCTGACAGGAGCCATCACGCCCCATCACCGCTCCTTGCGGCGAGATGGCGAATGTCTCTATTGTAGCCACACGTGCCCGGTCTGCCTCCCTCCGCCCTGCGGTGCGGATCCGGGGATCGTGCCCCCTCCGACCCTGACGCCGGACGGCGCGCCCACGACGGAGTTTCGACTGTGTCCGCACCGGAAAGCTTCCCCATCGACAAGATCCACATCCCCGACAAGAAGCGCAAGGCGCTGAAGCAGGACGCGATCGACGCGCTGGCCGAAAGCATTTTGGAGGTCGGCCAGCGCGAGCCGATCCTCGTCCGCCGCGACAAGGACCATTTTGTCCTGGTCGAAGGTCTGCACCGCCTCGAAGCCTGCAAGGCCCTCGGCGAAAGCGCCATCATGGGTCTGCTGATCTCCGCCGAGGAAGCCCGCCAGCGCGAGCTGCCACCGCCGCCCGTCGATCCTGAGCGCGAGAAGATGGAGCGGCTGCGCAAGCTGCGGCTGGAGAAGGAGGAAGCGGAGAAGCTCACAACGGCGCCGAGGGGCGTCTCTGGCGCCCATGCCGCGACGCGCCCGCGCGCGCCGACGGAGACGACGAGCCGGAGCAACAGGCCTGCCACCGCGAAACCATCGCGCCCCGGACAAGGATCGTCGCCCCGGACCTTGTCGGATTGGATCAAGCAACAAGAGCGCAGCGGCGGGCGATACTGACGGTTTCAACGCGCGAGTTCCTCCCCGGCCACGGTCTGATTGAGCGGCAGTCCTTCTGGCGGGTCAGCGCAGCGCGATCCGCCCGGCGGCCTCTCCGATGCGCCTTGCGCAGCGGGATCAGGCTGCATGCAGATCGGACCGGCCTGGATCTGCCCGTAGGCGCCGCGAGTCCGTCCCGCATGTTGCTCCGCGGAGGACGGTGCGGGACGGGATCGCTAGGCAACTCGGATCAAGCCCGTCCGACTCAGCGCGACGCGAGGGAGCGCGGCAATCACTGCGAGCATGCCAAAGGCTGCGACGTTGGCCCCCACGTCCCTCGTCGCAACCGCCTTCGGCTGAAAAAGCCTATTCTCGGAGAAGATGCTCGCCGTCTGGATCATCGACTTTTTGCGCGCTTACGGGTTCGGACGCCGTTTCCGGTATTTCACGATTGCGCCGATGCGAGGTCTGTCGCTCGGCCAGGGGCTTATCGCGGCCGCCAAGGCCGATACGATTTCGATCGCGTCTTGGCCGGTCGGAATGCACGGCTTCACACTTGCCATTTCCACGGCCTCCGACACGTGCTCGGCACGCGACTGGAGGTCTACGGCTCGTGAAGGTCAGCAGCCCGGAGTTCCGTGCTCCTGGGTTCCTCACTTCCCACCCGGCGAACTGGTGGCTTCTGACTCGGGGCTCGAAGGAGAAGAAGTAGCGACCTCCGCGGCCGATCGAGGCCCGTTTGGTATTGAGCTGCGGATTGTCTCACGCCCCCCGCTATACCGACAGTGCCAGAGATAGTCCGCCATGCGCCGAGGAATTGGGTTGGCAAACCGGATGGGGGCCCTTCTCGGCCCCGAACGGGTACGGATGCGGCGCGTGGAACCCCTGCTTCGACGAGACATTCTTTTCTCGTCCGTTGAATCACCGCCGCTGCCCCGCGCTCGTCGGCCATGAATCTTGGAGCGTTGACTTGACCTCATTTGAGCAGAGGCCGCTCGGCCCGATCATCATCCTCGTGGCAGCCGCCGCCGGCACGCTGCTCGGCCTCTACGACTACCTAGCTCCTTTGACCGGGGTCACTGGCGCCCCGGGCGCGTTGCTCGTCATCGGATCCAGTCTGGCACTCGTCTTCGACGCCTTCGTCCTGTGGTTTGGTCGAAGCGGGTGGCTCTTCTGGGTGTTCTGGTCCCTCGGGCTGCTCGGCGCGCTCGGCACAATAACCGCCGCCTGCTTTCTGCATGCGTGGTGGCTGGCGGCGGCCACGGTCGTCGCACTCGTCGGATTGATTGTGACGCTTGTCGCCCCACCCCAGCCAAGAAGAGCCGTGGCATGAGAATCCGTTCATTCTGCCGTAGCGCCCCATTTGCGGCGCTTACGCTGGCGGTCATGGTCGCGCTGCCGCCGGCGATTGCACAGAACGACACTGCTCATCCGGCTGCCACCCCCGGAAGCATTCCAGGCCCAGAGCAGCATGGGCCTTCGAGCACTGGCTCGGAGCAGCCCCACAGCAATGCCGGTCGCGCATCGTCAGCACCGGGCAACGAGCAATCGGGAGCTGCCGACGCAGGCGCTCAGCTGCCGTCCGGCAGCTTGCCCACGCCGAAGCCGATCCCGCTCGTCCCGACCCATGCCGTCTGGAATACGTTTCACGGTCAGCTCAATGCCCAGAAGTACTCTCCCCTGACCCAGATCACAGCCGACAATGTCCGATCGCTGGTAAAGGTGTGGGAGTATCACACCGGCGACGTTTCGGATGGGTCGGGCAAGCTGCCGACCAGCGTCTGGTCCGCCACGCCGATCTTTGCCAATGACACGCTCTACATCGGCACGCCGTTCTATCGCGTTGTTGCGCTGGAGCCCGCGACCGGAAAGGTCAAATGGACCTTCGACTCCAAATCGACGCTCAAGGCCTTGACCCAGCCGGCGCTGAAGAACCGCGGGGTCGCCTATTGGGAGGCAGCGAATCCCGTCGCGGGCCAGCCGTGCCAGAAGATCGTCTATCTCGGCACCATGGACGCGCAGCTCTTTGCCATGGACGCGGATACTGGCAAGCTCTGTCGTGATTTCGCGAACGGCGGCGTCCTCAACGTCGATCAGTGGAACGACGTGAACAACAAATATCCGCTTTCGTTGCTTCAGCCGCCGACGGTCGCGGGCAATCACGTGATCCTGGGCTGGGCCGGCAAGGACTGGGCCTATGCTGAAGCACCGCCCGGCACCGTATTCTCGCTCGATCCGCAAACGGGCAAGCGACAATGGTCCTTCGCTACGCTGCCGCCGAAGATCGCGTCCCGCACCGGCACCGCCAATGTGTGGACGGGCATGTCGGTCGACGAGGGACTTGGATTGGTCTATCTCCCGGTCTCCAGCCCCTCCCCGAACTACTGGGGCGGCAACCGCACCGAGCCGATCCCGTTGGCCACATCGACAACGGCCCTCAACCTCGAAACCGGCGAGGTCGTTTGGTCTCGCCAGTGGGTGCACCATGACATCTGGGACTACGACATCAACTCCGCGCCGACGTTGATGGACATCACCGTCGATGGGAAGCAGATCCCAGCGCTGATGCAGGCAACCAAGATGGGGTTCCTCTTCGTCGTCGACCGACGCACTGGCAAGGACGTCTGGCCGATCGAGGAGCGCAAGGTGCCTGGTGGCGACGGCTCGATCCAGGGCGAAATCTACGCGCCGACGCAGCCGTTTCCGATCAGGCCGGCGCCGCTGCTCGACCAGTCGAAGAAGCCTCCCATCTGGTGGGTCGCCGACGCCCTCGGGCTCGGCCAATGCTCGAGGCTCTGGAAGAGCCTCAATTACGCCGGCATGTACTCACCGCCGACCCACAAGGACAGCGGCGTGCTCGCCTATCCCGACTCGGCCGGCGGCGTGCAATGGGGCGGCGTAGCCTTCGATCCGCGCGGCAAGACCGCGATCGTCAACTTCTCGCACGTGGTGCAATCCATCAAGCTCTACCCCCGGAAAGAATATGAGCAGCGCGCAGCCGGCTCGGGCAACGAGCAAGGCTTCTATCCTCAAGAGGGTGCGCCATACGGCATGTCACTCGACAACGCGCTGAACTGGCTCGGCATGCCCTGCTGGAAGCCGCCATTCGGCGAGATCGCCGCCATCGACATGACCACCGGTGACATCAAATGGCGCCGTCCCATCGGCGCCTCCCAGAAGTGGGGCTTCTACATGCCGGAGTCGATGGGATCGGTGACGATCGGCGGCCCGGCGGTTACGGCCGGAGGCGTGATCTTCATCGGAGCCTCGATGGACGCCAAGGTGCGGGCCTACGCGCTGGCCGACGGCAAGGAGCTCTGGTCCGACATCGTCCAGGCCCCCGCGGTCGCCAATCCCGCCGTCTATGAGTACAAGGGCCGCGAATACGTCGCCTTCATCGCGGGCGGCAACACGATCCTCAAGGACCAGGTCGGCGATCAGGTCGCCGTCTACGCTCTACCGTAGTGCGGCGGTGCTCGCCAGCTGGCTTGCGCTGAACCGTAGCGGAATGGCTTCCGTGCCTACGCCGCGGCGATACAGCTGCCGTCGCATTCGCTGCGCAGATGGCGCGGCCGACTGGACCGCGGCGAGGTCGCGATCGCCGGCGGGCGCATCCTCATCCCTCCGCCCGCCGTTACCACGTCTTTAGGCGAGGTCCGCCTTCATCAGGTCGCGCAGCGCTTTCGGTATGGGCTGCGCCCTGCCGCCGCTGATGAACGCAACTCTGACGTCGGCCTTGACGAGCACCTCCTCGCCGCGCCTGACCTCCTGCGCCAGCGTGATCGACGCGCCCTTCACCGCCACGGGCCAGGTGACGACGTCGAGCACGTCGTCCATACGGGCCGGCCGCAGGAAGTCGAGCGTCATCGAGCGCACCACGAAGGCGAAGCCCGGGGCCTCGCTTGCCGCCTCCGCGAACAGCGCGTGCTGCTCGGCGCCCATCAGCCGCAGATGATTGGTGCGGCCGCGCTCCATGAAGCGGAGGTAGTTGGCGTGATAGACGATTCCGGAGAAATCCGTGTCCTCGTAGTAGACCCGCACCTGCATGTGGTGGCGGCCGTCGCGGATCGCGCCGTCGAGATGTCGTTGGGTCAAGGGAAGCCCTCGATAGCCGGAAATGGCGATCGTTTCGCCCAGTTCAACGGCCAACGCAAGAGCAGGCCAGCGCGAGCCGGCTAGGACGTCACCTCGACGGGTTCCCTGCCGACGTTGACCAGCACGATCTCCGGCGGCATGCCGATCCGGACTGGCATGATGCTGCAGCCGAGGCCGCCGGAGACGATCACGTCGCATTGGGTGCGGATGTGGCCGTAGGCCAGATTGACGCCATTACGCGCGGGAACGGCCGGCGACCAGCCGAGCACGCGGATCTGGCCGCCATGCGTATGCCCCGACAACTGCAGCGCCACGCGCGGCGGCACCCGGAGCGCGACGTCGGGCTCGTGCGCCAGCAGAATTACCGGGGCGCTGTCCGTCACCTTGCGCAGCGTCGCTGCGAGATCATCGATGCCGATCCGCGGCATCGGCCGGAAGCGCCGCGCTGGCATGTAGGCCAACTGATCGCCGAGGCCGGCAAGCCAGAAGGCATGGCCATTCTTGGTGAGACGCACGACGTCGTTCTCGTAGACGGGAATACCGGCGGCCTCGAGCGCCTTCTGGGCATACGGCGCGCCGCGGCCGTCGCGCTGCACGGTTCGATCATCCCAATAATCATGATTGCCCAGGATGGCGTGCACGCCCAACGGCGCCTTCAGGCCGCCGAGCACCGGCGCCCAGGCATCGGCGTCGATGCGTCCGATGTGATGACGATGACCGGCGACGTAGTCGCCGAGCAGAACGATCAGATCCGGCTGCAGCGCGTTGGTTCGCTGGACGATCCCGTCGATATGAGCGAGCGACATCCAGGGATCGCAGGCATGGATGTCGGCGATGGCCGCGATCTTCAGTCTTAGCCCAGCCGGCCAGTTGCGTGGATGGATGTGATAGTCGGTGACGCCCAGGCGGAGCGGCTCGACGCCGACGCCGTAGGTCGCGGTCGAAAAACCGGTGGCGGCAAGACCGCCTGAGAATGACAGAAAGCGACGGCGTGACAGCATCGATAAACTCCTCGCAGCGGCTCCCTTCTCCCTGATCATTGCAACCGATTTCGGGTGCGTCTGTGCAGATTGTCAGCAGTTTCGTTAATCATCGTCCTCGCTGCCGAACAGACCGAACTGGCCGGGATCGCGGTTCGAGGGCTCGGCCAGGCCGAGATGCCTGAACGCGTGCGACGTCAGCAGCCGGCCGCGCGGCGTACGCTGCAGATAGCCGCATTGGATCAGATACGGCTCGATGATGTCCTCGATGGCATCGCGCGGCTCCGACAACGCTGCCGCCATGGTCTCGACGCCGACCGGCCCGCCGCCGTAGTTCAGCGCGATGGTCGAGAGATAGCGCCGGTCCATCGCGTCCAGCCCGGCGGCATCCACTTCGAGCGCGCTCAGCGCGTGATCGGCGATGGCGCGATCGATCGCACTGGCGTTGGCGGCCGACGCGAAGTCGCGCACGCGGCGCAGCAGCCGGCCGGCGATCCGTGGCGTGCCACGGGCGCGCCGCGCGATCTCGTTGGCGCCGTCGGCGGTCATGCCGACCCCGAGCACGCGGGCACCGCGCGTGACGATGCCTTCGAGCTCCTCCACCGTGTAGAAGTTCAGTCGGATCGGAATGCCGAACCGGTCACGCAACGGATTGGTCAGCAGGCCTGCGCGCGTCGTCGCGCCGACCAGCGTGAACTTCGACAGGTCGATCTTGACCGAGCGGGCCGCGGGGCCTTCGCCGATGATGAGATCGAGCTGGAAATCCTCCATCGCCGGATAAAGGACCTCCTCGACCGCCGGGCTGAGACGATGGATCTCGTCGATGAACAGCACGTCGCGCTCTTCGAGATTGGTCAGCAGCGCGGCGAGATCGCCGGCCTTGGCGATGACCGGGCCCGAGGTGGCGCGGAAGCCGACGCCGAGCTCACGCGCCACGATCTGCGCCAGCGTCGTCTTGCCAAGTCCGGGCGGACCGACGAACAGCACATGGTCGAGCGCCTCGCCGCGCTTGCGCGCCGCCTCGATGAAGATCGAGAGGTTGGCGCGCGCCTGCTGCTGGCCGACGAACTCCGACAGCTGCTGCGGACGCAGCGCAGTGTCGCCGACATCGTCGGAGCGCCGCTCCGGACTGACCATGCGCGCCGGCGGCTTCATTCGTTGCCGCGCCTGTATTTGTTCGGCAGCAATTCGCCGATGGTCACCGCCGCAGGCCCCTTGCCGTTCGACGGCACGATGACGCGCGCCTTGGCATCATAGTCGTGGATCAGCTCGCGGCAGGTGCCGCAGGGCGAGACCACGGCGACCTCGCCGGGCTCGCCGGGCTTGGGATGGCGCACGGCAACGATGGTCTCGATGCCGTGGTCGCCAAACTCGGTGATGGCGCGGCCGATCGCGATGGCCTCGGCGCAGACAGCGTTGCGGCCGAGATAGGCATCGATGTTGACGCCAGTGATGATGCGGCCGTCGCGCGTGCGCATGGCGGCGCCGACCTCCTGCCAATCGTTGCGATAGCGGCTCTTGACCGCTGATGCGGCCGCCTCGATCAGCTCCTTGTCCTTCTTGCTCACCATGGGGGAAACGGATGTCCTTCTGCTCGCCCGGCCGGGCGACGATAGCCTATTTCGCCAGCTCCTTGAGGCCGAGGCGAATGAGTTGCGCGGTCTCGGCCTTGTCGCCGGCCGCGCGTGACGCGGCGGCAATGGCGGCAGCCGCCTGCGGCTGGCCATAGCCGAGATTGATGAGCGCGGAGATCGCGTCCGCGATCGGCTGCGGCGCGCGGGATTCTTCGATGGCGCCGGACAGCCTGACGACACCGGGATCGACATCGGCGAACGCCGGCGCCTTGTCCTTCAGCTCGGTGACGATGCGCTCGGCGACCTTGGGGCCGACGCCCGGCGTGCGCGCCACCGCGGCCTTGTCGCGCAGCGCGATCGCATTGGCGAGGTCCGCCGGCGGCAGAGTGCCTAGGACCGCGAGGGCGACCTTGGCGCCGACGCCCTGCACCGTCTGCAAAAGGCGAAACCATTCCCGTTCGACATCCGAGCGAAAACCGAACAGCTTGATCTGGTCCTCGCGCACATAGGTCTCGATCGACAATGTGGCGGCTTCACCGGGCGACGGCAAGGCCTGCAGCGTCCGCGCCGAGCAGTGCACCTGGTAGCCGACGCCGCCGACGTCGAGGATGACGAAATCCTCCGCGTAGGAATCGATCAGCCCCTTCAGCTTGCCGATCATAGCCCGGCCACCTTCATGCGCAGCGCCTGGCCCTGGCGGTGATGGGCGTGGGTGATGGCGATGGCGAGCGCGTCCGCCGCGTCGGCCGACGGCGGCTCGGCCTTCGGCAGCAGGATCTTCAGCATCACCGCGATCTGGCCCTTGTCGGCATGACCGGCGCCGACCACGGTCTTCTTGACCTGGTTGGGGGCGTATTCGGCGACCGAAATTCCGAACATCGCCGGCGCCAGCATGGCGATGCCGCGGGCCTGGCCGAGCTTCAGGGTGGCGACGCCGTCCTTGTTGACGAAGGTCTGCTCGACCGCGGCTTCCATCGGCGCGAACCGGCCGAGCACCGCCGATAGCCCCTCATGGATCGCCAGCAGCCGGCTCGCCAGCGGCAGATCATCGGGCGGCTCGACCGAGCCGCAACCGACATAGATCAGCCGGTTGCCCTCGCTCTCGATCACGCCCCAGCCGGTGCGGCGGAGGCCGGGATCGATCCCGATGATGCGGATTGCTGCGCGAATCGGCTGGGCTTTCATGGATTAGAGATAGCCTCGCGCCGCACCGATGGAAACATAAACGGAACGCACGAACGACGTGGTTGAGCGTCCGTCAACCGCTCATCTTCGCCATCAGGGCGTCCGAGATTTCGAAATTGGCGTAGACGTTCTGGACGTCGTCGTGTTCGTTCAGGAGGTCCATCAGCTTCAGCAGCTTCTCGCCGGTCTCGTCGTCGACGGCCACCGTGTTCTGCGGCTTCCAGGTCAGCGCCGCCTTGCGCGGCTCGCCGAACTTGGCTTCGAGGTTCTTGGCGACTTCATGGAAACTGTCCGGCGAGGCATAGACCTCGTGGCCGCCCTCGCCCGAGATCACATCGTCGGCGCCGGCCTCGATCGCGGCGTCCAGCACGGCATCGTCGGAGGCGACGCTGCGGTCGAATTCGATGATGCCGACGCGGTCGAACATGAACGAGACCGAGCCGGTCTCGCCGAGGTTGCCGCCTGATTTGGTGAAGAAGGAGCGGATGTCGGACGCGGCGCGGTTGCGGTTGTCGGTCAGCGCCTCGACGATGACGGCGACGCCGCCCGGGCCGTAGCCCTCGTAGCGGATCTCGGCATAGTTGTCGCCCTCGCCGCCGAGCGCCTTCTTGATGGCCCGCTCGATGTTGTCCTTGGGCATGTTCTCGGCCCGGGCGGCGACCACGGCGGCGCGCAGCCGCGGGTTCATCGCCGGATCGGGCGTGCCGAGCTTGGCGGCGACGGTAATTTCGCGCGCCAGCTTGCCGAACAGCTTGGACTTCATCGCATCCTGCCGGCCCTTGCGATGCATGATGTTCTTGAATTGGGAATGGCCGGCCATGCGAGGTCTCTTGCAATCGTAGGGGATCAGGTGGGGAAGCGCGGCCTTATAGGCCGGGAATCGTCAAAATCAAAGATTTGAGGTAGTTTCAGGGTGGCTGCCCCCTCCTCGGAGAGCCAGTTGGCTGCCCCGCACCATAAGCCAAATGTTAACCATGGCTTCACAGTCAAGTGCAACGATGCCGCCCCTCTGCACCTTTTCACCCGCACCGGGGCCTACCCCATGGCGTTTGGTTTCTTTGCAAGGCGAGCCTCTGCGCCCGAGCCGGTGGCCGAACCGAAGCCGGTGGCCGCGCCGGAGCCGCTGGCGTCGTCGGATGCCGATTCGGCCAAGGCCATCCTCGACCTGCTGGAGCTGGAACTCGGCGGCATGATTCGCCAGCTGGAGCGCGCCGCCGATGCGGTCGCCAGCGGCGCCGAGGCGACGGCGGGGACGCTGACGGACATTCGCCAGCGCGCCGATGCGCTGAGCGGACGCAGCAGCACCGCGCAAGGAACGGCGGCGACGTTCGCCCACGCCGCAGAGAAGGTGACCCAGTCCGCCCACGGTATCCGTGCCCAGGTCCAGGACGCCGGCCAGCTCGCCGACCAGGCCAGCGCCGCCGCCTCGGAAGCCCGGGCCAACGTCGACCGCCTGCGCGAATCCTCGGCGGCGATCGGCAACGTCGTCAACCTGATCTCCCAGATCGCGCGCCAGACCACCTTGCTCGCGCTCAACTCGACCATCGAGGCCGCCCGCGCCGGCGAGGCCGGCCGCGGCTTCGCGGTGGTGGCCACCGAGGTCAAGGCGCTTGCCGTCCAGACCCAGAACGCGACCGAGGAGATCACCCGCAAGATCGAGGCACTGCAGAAGGACGCCGCCGGCTCGGCCGAGGCCGTCCACCGCATCTCCCAGGCGATCGAGGCGATCCGCCCCGTCTTCACCAACGTCAACGGCGCCGTCGCCGAGCAGAACCAGACCACCGGCGAGATGTCGAACAATGCGGCCCAGGCCTCGCAGTTCATATCCTCGGTGGTCGACAGCGCCGCAGACATCAGCAACGCCACCCAGCAGGCCGAGAGCTATGGCGAGCGCGTCACGAACGCCGGCCGCGCCGTGACCATGTACGCCCAGAAGCTGAAGGCGCGCTGCGCCGTGCTGCTGCGGCAGGGCGATCGGCCCGTGCGCAGCGGCAGCGAGCGTCTGCCCTGTCACCTCAAGCTCGAGATCAAGTCGGGCGCACGCACGATCGGTGCGCCGGTCTATGAGATTTCCAACGACGGCCTTCTGATCACCGGCCCGGATGCGAGCCGCCTGCCCGTGAACGAGCGTCTCGACGCCGTGCTGGAGGACGTCGGTCCGTGCCGCCTGCGCGTCACCGAGCAGGTCAAGGCCGGCGCCCAGGCGCGGTTCGATGCGCCAAGCGCCGAGCTGCGCGAGAAGATCGAGGACAAGCTCTGGGCGCTGCATGAGGAGAACAACGAGTTCGTCACCCGCGCCATGGAAGCCGGCACCGAGCTGAACCGGATGTTCGAGAGCGCCGTTGCGCGCGGCGAGATCACGCTCGAGGACATGTTCGATACCAACTATGTCGAGATCCCCGGCACCAATCCGCAGCAGCACCGCAGCCGGATCCTCGACTGGGCCGAGCGCGTGCTGCCGTCGTTCCAGGAGGCCTTCCTCGCCAAGGACCAGCGCATGGCGTTCTGCGTCGCGATCGACCGCAACGGCTATCTGCCGGTGCACAACCGGATCTATTCGCATCCGCAGCGGCCGGGCGATACGGCCTTCAACACCGCCAACAGCCGCAACCGCCGCATCTTCAACGATCCGGCCGGGCTCGCGGCAGGCCGCAACCAGCGGCCCTATCTGATCCAGAGCTACGCGCGCGACATGGGCAACGGCAACACCATCATGATGCGCGAAATCGACGTGCCGATCCGGGTTCGCGGCCGGCACTGGGGCGGCTTCCGCACCGCCTACAAATTGTGAGCCAAGCCGTGATTTTCTGATCCTTTCAAGCCCGGGAGTCTGGACATGTCGGTCGCGCAACGCGCCATTCTGGAAAGTCACGACGCGCGCACCGGCGCCGAACGGCTGATGGACGAGATCGCCGACCGCATCGGCGGTCTCGGCGTCGAGCTCGCCGATGTCGCCGGCAACGTCCAGGAGGTCGCCAACCGCGTCAGCTACCAGTCGCAGCGGTTCGGGCATCTCCAGGCCACCGCCAAGACCATGGTCGCGGCCAATCACGACATCGCCACCGCCTCGCAGGCGGTGCAATCGGCCACGACCGCCGCGGTCGGCGACATCGCCCAGTCGCGCAACGTGGTCGACACCGCGGTGCGGCACATCGCCGAATTGGTCGAGTCCGTCGAGCGCATCGAGCAGCGGCTCGGCTCGGTCGGCGATGCGCTGTCGCAGGTCGCCAAGGTCTCGGTCGCGATCGAGGCGATCGCCAAGCAGACCAACCTGCTGGCGCTGAACGCAACCATCGAGGCGGCCCGTGCCGGCAGCGCCGGCCGGGGCTTCGCTGTCGTCGCAAGCGAGGTGAAGTCGCTCGCCGAGGCGACGCGGCAGGCCACCCAGGAGATCGGCGATACCCTGCGCGGGCTCGACTCGCAGGTGAAGAGCCTGCTCGGCGAGAGCGGCCAGGCCTCCTCCCGCGCCAAGACCGCGGGTGAAGGCGCCCAGCAGATCGGCGGCATCATCGTCCGCGTCCAGGACGGCTTCACCAGCGTCGGCCAGGAGATCGACGGCGTGGCGAAGGCCGCGACCTCCAACCTCGCGCATTGCGACGCCGTGATCAGCGAGCTCAACGAGCTCGCCAAGGGCGTCGACCAGTCCTCGGTCGAGCTCAAACAGGCCGACAGCCGGATCGCCAAGCTGCTCGATCATTCCGAGGCGCTGATCGGGCTGATCGCCGAGAGCGGCGTACAGACCGCGGACGCGCCGCTGATCAAGACCGTCGTCGACACCGCCCGGCAGATCTCAGCGACCTTCGAAACGGCGATCGACCGCGGCGAGATCACGCTCGCCGACCTGATGGACGAGAGCTATCGCGAGATCCCCGGCACCAATCCCAAGCAGTACATGACGCGCTACGTCGAATTCACCGACCGCGTCCTGCCGGCGATCCAGGACCCGATCCAGGGCAGCGATCCGCGCATCGTGTTCTGCGTCGCCTGGGCGCGCGGCGGCTACCTGCCGACGCACAATCCGAACTACCGCAAGCCGCAGGGGCCCGATCCGGTCTGGAACAACGCCAACTGCCGCAACCGCCGGCTGTTCGAGGACCGCGCGGTGAAGAAGGTCGCCGCCGCCAGCAACAAGCCGTTTCTGCTGCAGACCTACCGCCGCGACATGGGCGGCGGGCAGTTCGTGCTGATGAAGGACCTCTCGGCGCCGATCTTCATCAAGGGCCGGCATTGGGGCGCGTTCCGGATGGGTTTTCGGCTCAAGGCCTGATCCAGGCTCTCATCCTCCCCAGAACGAAGGCTTCGCCGGCGACAGCCGGCCGCCGATGCGCACCGGCGCGATCTTGATCGCAAGCCCGGTGCCGTTGTCGGTCTCGACCGCCACGCCGCTCAACGTCGCCTCGCCGGAGGCCGGCTCGAAGCGCGCCGACGGGATGCCCGACTGGAAGCGGCGCAGCGGCTCGTCCTTCTGCATGCCGATGATGGAGTCGTAATCGCCGGTCATGCCGGCATCGGTCATGTAGGCGGTGCCGCCGGGCAGGATCTGGTGATCGGCCGTTGGCACATGCGTATGGGTGCCGACGACGAGGCTGGCGCGGCCGTCGCAGAAATAGCCCAGGCCCTGCTTCTCGCTGGAGGCCTCGCAATGCACGTCGACCACGATCGCATCCGCCGCCTCGCGCAGCGGGCAGGCGCCGAGCTCGCGGCCGACAGCCGCGAACGGGTCGTCGAACGGCGTCATGAACACGCGCCCGAGCACGTTGACCACCAGCGCGCGGGCGCCGTTCTTGGCGTCGACCAGCGCCGCGCCACGGCCGGGCGTGCCCGCCGGATAATTCGCAGGGCGCACCAGGCGCGGTGCGCGCTCGATGAACACCAGCGCCTCGCGCTGGTCCCAGGAGTGGTTGCCGAGCGTGACCGCGTCGGCGCCGGCGTCGACCAGCTCCTGATAGATCGCCTCGGTGATGCCGAATCCGCCGGCCGCGTTCTCACCATTGACGATGACGAGATCGAGCGCCCAATCGCGGATCAGGCCTGGCAGGTGGTCCGAGACGGCGCTGCGGCCGGCCCGGCCGACGACGTCGCCGACGAAGAGAATTCGCAACTCAATTGCTCCGGAAATCCAAGGTCTCGCGCTCGGTTAGCACATAATCCAGCGCCGCGTCGTGGGCCAAGGCCGGGATCGCCTCGGTTTCCTGCACGGCAAAGCCGAGGCCGACGCCGATGAGGTGATGCGATTTACGCAAGTGCGAGAAGGTGTAGTCGTAGTAGCCGCCACCGTAACCGATGCGATGGCCGGTGCGGTCGAAGGCGGCGAGCGGGACCAGCATCACGTCCGGCACCAGTTCGGCCGCAACAGGCGACGGCTCGGGGATACCGAGCGAGCCCAATGTCAGCCGATCACCCGGCGACCACGCCCGGAAGGAGAGCGAATGGCCGCGCGCCAGGATGACCGGCAGTGCCAGCCGCGCACCCTTCGCCGCCAGCACGCGCATCAGCGGCACCGGATCGAGCTCGTTGCGAATCGGCGCATAGCCCGAGACCACCTGGCCCGGCTCCAGCGCGAAGGGGAGCCCGCGCGCCGCGATGGCCTGCGCGGCGGCGCTGCGCGCCTCGTCGCTCAGCGCGTCGCGCGCGGCGAGGGCTGCAGCTCGCAGCTGCTGCTTGGTGTGCTGGACGGCCTTCATCGGCATGCGGCGGGATCTCCGTCAAGAGCTCGCGGACGCGGGCACTCCAACGTTCTCAGAAACGCAGCAGGTCGGCAATCAAGGGGACAGAACAGAGGGAGAGAGACAAGCGCGAAGCCGCAATCGCCGTTGAAACGCTCGATCCCGGAGTTCCCTACGAAAGTAGGTGGGCACCATATGTCCAGGTCCACGGACCTGGCCAGGGACAGTTCCCTAAAGGATCGATAAGGCCCCGGGGATATGTTGGTTCCGGACGCGCGTCGCAGCCTCGCTGACGCAATGTAACCATGGCGGGGTGATTTTGCCAGCGGTGGAAGCGGATTGACGCGCGCTGCCGTTGTCCAACCTCGGCGTCGTCGCCCGGCTTGACCGGGCGCCCCCGTACGCCGAGGCAGCAGTGGTTGAGCCGACAGGCCGCGGCGTACCGGATCGCCCGCTTTTCGCGGGCGATGACAGTTGTCGGGTGGTAGGAGCCGGGCCGAACACGGCAGAGCAGATCAGAATAGGCATGGCATCGCGTCCTCGTGGCGCTCGGCGTCCGAGTTGTTCATTTGGCTCGCCCTCTCGACACAGAGGGCACAGGGAAGGCCGGGCGTCGGCTGACGCCCGTGGCCCGCCTGCGTAAAAAATGCAGGCGGCAGGTACCACAGGTGCAGCCGGAAACACCCGGCCTTCCCTGCGCGACGGTTTGAACGGCTGCTTCGCGATCTCCCTGGTGCGCCGGGCTTGTTGGCCACCATGCGCGACAACGCGCTTGCGCGCGTTGCGCGGGACACCAGCATCGGGGTGTCAGGACCACGCGACTTGACCGTACGTGCATCGCCGTTCGTCCGCGCGATCAACTCACGCTGCGGCAATCCACGCCCATCGCATCCCACTGCCAACGCCTCGTGACGGTCGCGACACGCCCCTCATGCGGCAGCAGGACGAGCGGAAGCATCCGCCTGATTTGCCCGACACGGCAAGCCATGCGGCCTGCGACATCGTAACGCGACGGGCAGTCTGCGCATGATCGACATGCGCGGTTTGCCCGTCGTGCAGTTTACGACGTGCATCTGCTCCCGTGCCGCCAGCTCAACATTCCGCCGTCGTCCCGGCCTCGCGCGCCCTTGCGCCGAGGCAATTCAGGATCTCTCCGCAGATGCAGCCTGGATTGCTTCGCCTCGCCACTGCGCTCGCAATGACGCCGTGGTGATGACGGCGCTCCCGCGGCAGCGCCGCGTCGGCAGCGCATAGTCTTGCCACGATTCAGGCTCATCGACTTGGAGCTGAGGTTGTGGCAGATCATGCCTACATCCCAATGCCCTGTATCGTACATTGGAGTCCTGGCATGCGCTTCGATCTCAAAACCGTCACGGCCGCCTGCGCGCTACTGATCGCGTCGGCTGCTGCGAGCCTCGCCGCCGACGTCAAGATTCATCGCGTCTCGATCCAGGTCGATCAGAACGATCCGGCAATCATGAATCTGGCGCTGAACAACGCCACCAACATCATGGAGACGTTCAAGGAGAAGGGCGAGGAGGTCGAGATCGAACTCGTCACCTATGGACCCGGGCTGAACATGCTGCGCGAGGATACCTCGCCGGTGAAGGACCGGCTCAAGCAGATCGCCGAGCTCAGCTTTCCCGCCAAGATCAAGTTCTCCGCCTGCAACATCACCAAGCGCGGCATGGAGAAACGCGAAGGACATCCGATTGCGATCGTCGCCGAAGCGAGCCTGGTGCCATCGGGCGCGGTGAGGCTGATGGAACTGCAGGAGAGCGGCTGGAGCTATCTGAAACCTTAGGTAGTTTCTGCCCCAAAACTGCCAGCTTTAGGGCTCATTGAGATACGACCTTGGATTGAGCTGTGTCATCAGTCTGCTCGGGGGATGGCGAGCAGACGCGATCGGGGACTAGTCACATGCACAGAGTACTCGCCCGGCCGGCGCTGCTGGCGCTGGCAACGCTTTCGGCTGCCTTGCTCACCCCCGTCGGCGCGGTGCTTGCGCAAGGGCAGTCCGCCGCTCCGCTCTCGATCAAGCCTGCGCGCGCGTCGGAACGGCGGGCCGTCGAGCCTCGGGTCTCCGAGACCCGCGCCCCCGAGCCACGGAGCGCCTCGGACGAAGCCGCCATCAAGACGCGCATGAACCAATGGACCGTCGGCCTGGCCGCGGGCCTGCCCGACGGCGGCTTCGTGCGCTTCGCCAGCGAGATGGCGCGGACCATGGACGACGGCGACAACATGCGCCTGATCCCGATGGTGACGCGCGGCACCACCTCGAACATCGCCGACCTGCTCTATCTGCGCGGTGTCGACGTCGCGATCACCTATGCCGATGCATTCGACTTCTATGCCAGGCAGGCCGGCCTTTCCAATATCAACGACCGCATCCGCTACGTGCTGCGCTTCTTCATCTCCGACGTGCACATCTATGCGCGCGAGGAGTTCAAGTCGCTGCAGGACCTGAAGGGCCAGAAGGTCGCGGTGGGCACGGCGGGCGTGGCCGCCGCCCACACCGGCCCACTGATCTTCCGGCGCCTCGGCATCGACATCGAGCCGGTCGCGGTCGGTGGCCCCGTCGCACTGGAGAAGCTGCACAAGGGCGAGATCGCCGCGATGGTGTATGTCGCCTCCAAGCCCGGCGAACTGTTCAGCGGCAAGAAGGCGGATCCTGGATTCCACTTCGTGCCGGTGCCGTACACGCAGCAATTCTCGGACTTCTATTATCCGACCAGCATCAAGGCCGACACCTATCCAGGGCTGGTCGCACCCGACACCGCCGTGGAAACCATCGCCGTGCCGTCGGTGCTGGCCGTCTACAACTGGAAGCCGGGCAGCGACCGCGCCGACCGCGTCAACCGCTTCGTCGACACGCTGTTCACCAACCTCGCGCGGCTGCAGCAGCCGCCGTTCCATCCGGGCTGGAAGGATCTCAATCTCGAGGCCCAGGTGCCGGGCTGGCAGCGCTATCCGTATGTCGACGCCGTGCTGGAGCGGATGAAGAAGGAGGCCAATGTCGGCCTGCCGCCCGCCGCGGCCGGCAGTCTCTCGCAGCAGGAGCGCTTCGATGCCTTTCTCGAATCGCAGGCCAAGGCGCCGACCTCGAAGGCGGAGAAGGAGGAGCTGTATCGCTCCTTCCTGGACTGGAGCCGCAAGCGGCAGAAGTGAGCAGGCGATGGGCTGATGACAGCGGGCGAGGTGGTGGGCTGTCGACCATAAGTTCATTTGCATTCTCGCCCTAACGCTGGCGTGTTGCGAGAAGCTGAAAAATAGTGGGACGAGACATGGCGGCTCGGACAGTCTGCTCCCTCTCCCCGTTCTCACGGGGAGAGGGTTGGGATAAGGGGCCGACGCACGGGGAGTGCACGTGGTGAGACCTGTCCCCCCTCACCCGGATTGCATCTCACGATGCAATCCGAGCTCTCCCCGCAAGCGGGGCGAGGTACACCGAGCAAGCCGCCAAAGCGATCTTCCGACCCGCGACGATCAGCTCAACAACAACGCCATCCCCGGATCCCCCTTGGCCATCGCGCGCTGATAGGCCGGGCGCGCAGCGATGCGGGCGAGATAGGCGCGGATGTTGGGGAAGGGTCCGAGATCGTAGGGCAGGAAGTAGCGCATGGTGGTGAGCGAGAAGACGGTCATGATGTCGGCGGTGGTGAGCGCGTTTCCCGCGAGATAATCCGCCTCGCCGCAACGCGCCTCGACCAGCGCGAAGGCACGGTCGAGCCTCGCCCTGATGGCGCCGAGAACCGGATTGTCGTCGGGCAGATGCAGCCGGTTGAGGATCATCAGTCGGCCCATCGCCGCCTGCAACGTACCGTTGGCGAAATGAAGCCAGTAGAGGAACGGCGCGAAGCTGGGATCATCAGGCCCAGGCCGCAAGCGGTCTTGGCCGTAGGTCGCGGTGACGTAGTCGACGATCGCGCCGGATTCGGCGAGCACGAGATCGCCATCGGTGATCACGGGCGCCGCGCCGATCGGATGCAGCGCCTTGTACTCGGGCGGCGCCAGCATCGTCCGGGCGTCGCGCGTGTAGCATTTCAGTTCGTACGGAATTTCCAGCTCCTCGCAGAGCCAGACGATACGTTCGGACTGCGACTTGCCGAGGTGATGAACCGTGAGCATGCGCTATTTCACCATCGCGCCATAGACGATGTCCTGCACCTGCTCGCGATAATATTTGCGCAAGTCCCCGGGCGCCGCCGTGCCGACCACGACGACGAGACGCTCCCTGGGATCGCAGAAGAACTGCGTGCCATAGGCGCCGTTCCAGCTGAACTCACCGGGATTGCCGGGCACCGCCGACAGGCCCTCGCTGACGCGCACGGCGACGCCGAGCCCGAAGCTGAAGCCGGCGCGATGCGGCTCCACATTGGCGACGGTGTTCTTGATCTCGGGCCCGAGATGGTTGGAGGTCATGTGGTGCACCGTCTTCGGACTCAGGATGCGCGCGCCGTCGAGCTCGCCGCCATTGAGCAGCATCTGGCCGAAGCGGACGTAGTCGCCGATGGTGGCGAACGAGCAGACGCCGCCGCAGTCCGACTTGGTCGGCGTGTCCAGCAGCTTGATCGCCTGCGGCTTGCCGGTCAGCGGATTGTTCGGAAACGGATGCGCCAGCCGCGGGCGCTGTGCGTCGGTCGGCGCGAACGTCGCATCGGCCATGCCGAGCGGCTTCCAGAGATTGGCCGACAGATATTCGCCGAGCCGCTGCTCGCTGACCTTCTCGATCACGGCGCCGAGCACGTCGATGGAGAAGCCGTATTCGAACTGCGTGCCGGGCTGATGCGCCAGCGGCAGCTTGGTGATGCGCTCGATGAACGCCTGGGTGTCGCCTTCGATCGCAGGCGCGGTGCCGTCGGGATAGAGCCGCGCCACCGCGCTCGAGCTGTCCGGCCGGCCGCCATACATCAGGCCCGAGGTGTGGCGGTAGAGATCATGGATCAGGATGGGGCGGGCCTGCGGCACCAGCAGCAGCGCTCCGTTTTCCTGGGTGACGCCGACCTTCATGTCGGCGAATGCCGGATAGTAGTCGGCGAGCCTGGCCTGCAGCGGCAGCCGCCCCTGCTCCATCAGCATCAGCCCGCCGACCGCAGTCAACGGCTTGGTCATCGAGGCCAGGGCGAAGATCGCGTCGAGCGGCATCGGCGTGCCCTTGACCGGATCGAGCTGGCCGTAGGCCTTGTAATGCACGAGCTTGCCGTCGCGCGCGATCGCCACGACCGCGCCGGGCACGCGCTTGGCGGCGATCTCGCGGGCGAAGAAATCATCCATGCGCGCGAGACCCGCCGGCGAGAAGCCGACCTCGTCGGGCTTGGCTTCGGGCAGCGGCGCGGCCGCGAGCTGCGTGATGATCATGGTGAAGGCTGTGGCTACGGCCGCCTTGAGCAGCGTCTTCATGGGCACTCCCTGATGCGCGGACGATCCCGTTTGTCGCCACGGGATTCAATGGCTCCGCCTGGACAATGAGTAGAGGACACAGGGAGGAACGACAAGCGGTCGCAACACGATCGCATCGCGATGACGTGATCGGCCTCGCTGCCGCACAACGGCGTATCCGCGCGACCAATCGGAGGGAGACGGGCGAGACCGCTGACACGCGAGATCACGCATGCTGAGGACGATCGGACTCATCCTTCACACGCTCTGGGCCATTTGTACGCTTGCGACCGGAGCCTTCGTCGGCGCAGCCGTCGGCTTTCACTATCATGGCTGGATCGGCGCCATTGTCCTCGGCGTCATCGGCCTGGGCGTCGGTAGCCTGGCGGCGGCCTACCCGCTGGAGACGATCGCGACGCTGTTGGAGGGTCTTTGACGCGAGGGCCATGTAGCCCGCATGAGCGAAGCGACGCCCGGGAAAGCGCGGGCACCGAGATGGTCTCGGATATCGCTGACCTTCATTGAGGCTACGGGCTGGGAACCGCCATGCCGGCCCCGTGTTGTTCGATGCAACGCGTTCGTCCAAACAGCCGCGCCATGACCGGACCCGAGCTCGCCAATCACTATCGCGGCTATATCGTGTGCCTGAATGCGCAGGCTTGGCCGCAGCTCGGCGATTTCGTGCACGAGCACGTCGTTCACAACGGCCGGCAGCTCGGACTCTCCGGCTATCGCGACATGCTGATCGGAAACTTCGCCGACATTCCCGATCTCCGTTTCAACATCGGCCTGCTGCTATCAGACCCGCCCCGCGTCGCGAGCCGGCTGTACTTCGACTGCACGCCATCCGGCGAATTTCTCGGGCTCGCCATCGACGGCCAGCGCGTCGCCTTCACCGAGAACGTGTTCTACGAATTCCGCGAGCGCAAGATCGTGGAGGTGTGGTCGGTCATCGACAAGGCCGCAATCGAGGCGCAGCTGTGAATGCGAACGCGTGGCGGCACCAGCCGCCCCAATGGGCTCAAGGCCGGGACGACACCTTGGATGAGGCGGCAGGTCAGACAATCGCTGATGGAGAGACCCACAACACGATGATACGTTGTCGCGAGGGCTTGAATCGTCTCACCCGATCGCCACACCACCGCCGATGGTGCGGTTCAGCACCTGTGTGGTGCGCTCGATGCGCTCGGCGGCGGCGTTCAGCGCCTTCGCCACCGCGACCTGCGTGGCACGGGCGCGGTCGCTGGCCTGGTTGCGGACGTTGCGCAGGCCTTCGAGCTCCTGCTCCAGCACCTGGACGCGCTGATTGGCATCGATCAGCTCATCGCACACGGTGAGCGCCGCCATCACGGTGAGTCGGGCGTCGCCGATCTCGCCGAACTTGCCGCGCAGATTGGTGATGCGCGTCTCGAGACTCTCCGCGAGCTTCAGCAGCCGCAGCTCCTGGCCCTCCTCGCAGGCCATGCGATATTGACGGCCGTTGATGGTGACGTTGATGTGGCTCATTCCTCGTCCTCATCATCATGCGCGGCGTCCTGCCCGTCGCCACCAGCGAGCACCGCGCGGATCGTGCCGATCGCGGTGTCCAGGCGTTCGGCGATCTCGCGGTTGGTGCGCTCGAGCCGGCGCGTCTTCATCAGGGAGCCGTCGAGCTCGTCGGCGAGACGCGAGCGGTCGGCGCCGAGCGCCTGGATGCGCGTCGCCAGCTCGTCCTCGTCACGATCCGCCTCGCGCCGCCGCTCGACCGCGCTCTCCAGCGCGTCGAGGGCCGTCATCAGTCGCCGCGTCGCCGCCTCGAGATCGGCGGCGCCGGGTTCCACCTGGCCGGTAAGATTGGCAGGGTGATCGTTCATGGCACGGATGCGAGGCCCTCGGAGCAAGCGGGATGCGACAAAAGCGCTGTCCGGCAAGCGGTTACGGGCAAAATCTTACGTGGTGGGCGAGCCAAGCGCAACGCTCGGCCGAAACTATGCACTACTAAGCAACTTTTGGGAGGTTCCCGGCGTTGCAGAACCTTTGATTCCCGGAACCGAGGTGCTAATCAGCCCGCAAAATCCCGGCCCGCCAGCAATACCGGCGGCGCTCCTGTCATCAGCATTTCACGTTTGGACGGATTCCAGCATGACGCAGGTCGATCATTCCCGCATGGCCAACGCCATCCGCGGGCTCGCAATGGACGCCGTCGAGAAGGCCAAATCGGGCCATCCCGGCCTGCCGATGGGCGCGGCGGACGTCGCCACAGTGCTGTTCACCCGCGTGCTGAAATACGATGCCGCAGCGCCCGCCTGGCCGGACCGCGACCGCTTCGTGCTGTCGGCCGGCCACGGCTCGATGCTGCTCTATGCGCTGCTGTATCTGACCGGCAACGAGGAGATGACGCTCGACCAGATCAAGCGCTTCCGCCAGGTCGGTTCGCTCACCCCCGGCCATCCGGAGAATTTCCGCACCAAGGGCATCGAGACCACCACCGGCCCGCTCGGCCAGGGCATCTCCACCGCGGTCGGCATGGCGCTGGCCGAGAAGATGCTGCAGGCGGAATACGGCAAGAAGATCGTCGACCACCACACCTATGTGCTGGCCTCGGACGGCGACCTGATGGAGGGCATCTCCCAGGAAGCGATCGCGATGGCCGGGCACTGGAAGCTCAACAAGCTGATCGTGCTGTGGGACGACAACGGGATCTCGATCGACGGCCCGCTGTCGATCGCCGACTCGGTGGACCAGGTGAAGCGCTTCAAGGCGTGCGGCTGGGCCGCCGAGCTGATCGACGGCCATGATCCCGAGGCGATTGCGGCCGCGATCGCGCGGGCGCAGAAGTCGTCGAAGCCGTCGCTGATCGCCTGCAAGACCACCATCGGCTACGGCGCGCCGACCAAGGCCGGCACCTCCAAGGTGCATGGCGAGGCGCTCGGCGCGGAGGAATTGAAGGGCGCCAAGGAGAAGCTCGGCATTTCGCAGGAGCCGTTCTCCGTGCCCGACGACGTGCTCGCCGCCTGGCGCGAGGCCGGCCGCCGCGGCGCAACCGCACGGGCGGAGTGGGAGACCCGGCTCGGCGAGATGGGCCCGCGCAAGCGCGCCGAGTTCGAACGGCGGCTGCGCCACGAGCGGCCCGCCGCGCTGGCGAAGGCGCTGAAGGACCACAAGAAGGCGCTGCTGGAGACCCCGCTCAACGTCGCCACCCGCAAATCGTCGGAGGCCGCGATCGAGGTGATCGCAGCCGCCATGCCGTTCGAGTTCGTGGCCGGCTCCGCCGACCTCACCGGCTCCAACAACAACAAGGCGAAGTCGGCCGTCTCGTTCTCGGCCAAGACGCCGAAGGGCCGCTTCATCCACTACGGCATCCGTGAGCACGGCATGGCCGCCTGCATGAACGGCATCTTCCTGCATGGCGGCTTCGCGCCGAACGGCGCCACCTTCCTAGTGTTCTCGGACTACGCGCGCGGTGCTATCAGGCTGTCGGCGCTGATGGGCGCGGGCGTCGTCTATGTGCTGACGCATGATTCGATCGGCCTCGGCGAGGACGGCCCGACGCACCAGCCGGTCGAGCATCTGGCGGCGCTGCGCGCGATCCCGAACATGCGCGTGTTCCGGCCGTGCGACGCGGTCGAGACCGCCGAATGCTGGGAGCTGGCGCTGAACCGCACCAACGGCCCGACCGTGCTGGCGCTGACGCGGCAGAACCTGCCGCAGCTGCGCACCTCCGCGCCGGCGGACAATCCGTGCAGCCGGGGCGGCTACGAGCTCGTCGCCGCGCAGGGCGAGGCCAAGGTGTCGCTGTTCGCGACCGGCTCCGAGGTCGAGATCGCCGTGGCCGCGCAGAAGCAGCTCGCCGAGCGTGGCATCCCAGCCCGCGTCGTCTCGGTACCGTCGCTGGAGCTGCTGCTCGAGCAGCCGGCCGAGGCCAGGGCCAAGATCATCGGCAACGCTCCGGTCAAGATCGCCATCGAGGCCGCGGTGCGCTGGGGCTGGGACGCGGTGATCGGCCAGGACGGCATCTTCATCGGCATGCATTCGTTCGGCGAGAGCGGCCCGGCCAAGGAGCTCTACAAGCATTTCGGCATCACCGCCGAGGCGGCTGTCGCGGCGGCCGTACAGCGGCTGGCGTAAAGCCCGCTCGATCCTGCGCGGCGGTTCACCAAATCAGGAGCGCCGCGCGAACATGATTCGCGACGGTTGAGCGAGCGCAAAAAAAGGACTACGAAAGGGCCATATCGTCCGCTCGCGCCCGGCAGAACCGGGCGTCAACAGGTCCAAACCCTCGTAGAGCCCTTGCCAGGGGCCGGCTGCGAGGGACGAGAAACGTCATTGAAGGAGACGAAAATGGCAGTCCGGGTCGGGATCAACGGGTTTGGCCGCATCGGCCGCAACGTTCTGCGCGCCATCGCGGAATCGGGTCGCAAGGACATCGTGGTGGTCGGCATCAACGATCTCGGCCCGGTCGAGACCAACGCCCACCTGCTGCGCTTCGACAGCGTGCACGGCCGCTTCCCCCATACCGTGACCGTCGACGGTGACACGATCGATATCGGCAACGGCAAGATCAAGGTCACCGCCGAGCGTGATCCGTCGAAGCTGCCCTGGAAGGACCTCGGCGTCGACATCGCGCTGGAATGCACCGGCATCTTCACCTCCAAGGACAAGGCCTCCGCGCATCTGACCGCCGGCGCCAAGCGCGTGCTGGTCTCGGCCCCGGCCGACGGCGCCGACGCGACCATCGTCTACGGCGTCAATCACACGACGCTGACCAAGGATCACCTCGTCGTCTCCAACGGCTCCTGCACCACCAACTGTCTGGCGCCGATCGCCAAGGTGCTGAACGACACCGTCGGCATCGAGACCGGCTTCATGACCACGATCCACGCCTACACCGGCGACCAGCCGACACTCGACACCATGCACAAGGATCTCTATCGCGGCCGCGCGGCGGCGATGTCGATGATCCCGACCTCGACCGGCGCGGCCAAGGCGATCGGCCTGGTGCTGCCCGAGCTGAAGGGCAAGCTCGACGGCGTCGCGATCCGCGTGCCGACGCCGAACGTCTCGGTGGTGGATCTCAAGATCGTCGCCAAGCGCAACACCGACCCGAAGGAGATCAACGAGGCGATGAAGCGCGCCGCCGAGCAGGAGCTCAAGGGCGTGCTCGGCTACACCACGTCGCCGAACGTCTCGATCGACTTCAACCACGATCCGCACTCCTCGACGTTCCACATGGACCAGACCAAGGTCATGAACGGCAACCTCGTGCGCGTGATGTCCTGGTACGACAACGAGTGGGGCTTCTCCAACCGCATGGCCGACACCGCCGTCGCGATGGGCAAGCTGCTCTAACTCTCGCCCAGTCATTCCGGGGCGCCTTGCAGAGAGGCCCCCGGAATCTCGAGATCCGGGTGCGGTCCTGCGGACCGCCCCGGAACGACGGCTGAGGAAGCGCGATGACCCTTCCCAACTGGCTTGGAATCCCCGGCGCGCTGCTGCTGATCGGCCTGATTGCCTATGGTTTCCGCCAAGGCATGCGGGTGACGACGAAGCAGGAAGGCGATCCGCCGGAAAACACCAACGGCTACAATCAGCCCTGATAGTCCCTCGTTCAACGGTGGCTTCAATGAAACAATTCCGCACCCTCGACGACGTCGACGTCAAAGGCAAACGCGTGCTGCTGCGCGTCGACCTGAACGTGCCCATGGAGAATGGCCACGTCAGCGATGCGACGCGCCTGGAGCGCGTCGCGCCGACCATCAATGAGATCGCGACCAAGGGCGGCAAGGTCATCCTGCTCGCGCATTTCGGCCGGCCGAAGGGGCGCGATGCCAAGGACTCGCTGAAGCCGGTCGCCACTGCGCTCTCGCAGGTGATCAAGCGTCCTGTCGCCTTTGCCGACGATTGCATCGGCGAGCCGGCGGCGACCGCCATCGCCGCGATGAAGGACGGCGACGTGCTGTGCCTGGAGAACACGCGCTTCCACAAGGAGGAAGAGAAGAACGATCCGGCGTTCGTCGCCGAGCTCGCCAAGCTCGGTGACATCTGGGTCAACGACGCCTTCTCCGCCGCGCACCGCGCCCACGCCTCGACCGAAGGCCTCGGCCACAAGCTGCCGGCCTATGCCGGCCGCACCATGCAGGCCGAGCTCGACGCGCTCGACAAGGCGCTGGGCCGGCCGGCCAAGCCGGTCATCGCGATCGTCGGCGGCGCCAAGGTCTCCACCAAGATCGACCTGCTGGAAAACCTCGTCACCAAGGTCGATGCGCTGGTGATCGGCGGCGGCATGGCCAACACCTTACTGCATGCACAGGGCGTGCAGATCGGCAAGTCGCTGGCTGAGAAGGATCTCGCCGCCACCGCGCTCAGGATCATGGAGAAGGCCGAGGCCTCGAACTGCGCCATCATCCTGCCGGTGGATGCCACCGTTTCGTATCACTTCGCGGCCAACTCGCCGTCCTTCGCCTATGGCCTCGACGCCATCCCGCCGGACAGCATGATCCTCGACGTCGGCCCGCAATCGACCGCCCGCATCCATGCCGCGATCGACGACGCCGCGACGCTGGTGTGGAACGGTCCGCTCGGCGCCTTCGAGCTGACGCCGTTCGACCGCGGCACGATGGTCGCCGCCAAGCACGCGGCCGAGCGTACCAAGGCCAAGAAGCTGGTTTCGGTGGCCGGCGGCGGCGATACCGTCGCCGCGCTCAACCAGGCCGGAGTTGCCTCGGACTTCACCTATGTCTCGACCGCCGGCGGCGCTTTCCTGGAGTGGATGGAAGGCAAGCCGCTGCCGGGCGTCGAGGTGCTGAAGATCTGATTTCTCGAACGTTGTCGGCCATGGATGTTTCTGTTATGTTCCATCCATGGTCGAGACTCCGACAGACCATTCGATCCTGATCAAGATCCAGGAGAGCATTGCTGCGCTCCGGACAGAGGTCGGACAGTTCAGGCTGGATAATCGAGCCGAGCACGAGCGCATGGAAGCCTTGATCCGCAGGCAGCGTCGGGACTCTGCCGGCATGCTGGTGATGATGCGCGCGGCCGCCGGTGACTTAGACGTGCGTGTCACCGAGGTCGAGGAACGCATCACCGCTCTTGAAGCCAGGAAGACCTGATCTCCCATCGTTGAGCTACCGGCAACGCGCCAGCCCTACGCGCTAACCCTAGACGTATCCTGACCGCCTCCTCCTCCAGGCTGCGTCGCCACTGCCCTTGGAATCCGCCCACCACCGCGTTATGCACGGTGCAGCAGTTTCGGCGCGTTCGCATCCTGCCGCACGGTCCAATCCTTAATCTCAGGGAGTTCCAGCCATGGCTCGTATCACGTTGCGTCAATTGCTCGACCACGCGGCGGAAAATGACTACGGCGTCCCGGCGTTCAACATCAACAACATGGAGCAGGCGCTGGCCATCATGGAGGCGGCCAATGCGGTCGACGCGCCGGTCATCATCCAGGCCTCGCGCGGCGCCCGCTCCTATGCCAACGACGTCATGCTCAAGCACATGATGGACGCGGTCACCGAGATCTATCCGCACATTCCGGTGTGCGTGCATCTCGATCATGGCAACGGTCCCGACACCTGCATGACCGCGATCCAGTCCGGCTTCACCTCGGTGATGATGGACGGCTCGCTGAAGGCCGACGGCAAGACCCCGGCTGACTGGGACTACAATGTCGGGGTCACCAAGACGGTCGCCACCATGGCGCATCTCGGCGGCATCTCGGTCGAGGGCGAGCTCGGCGTGCTCGGCTCGCTCGAGACCGGCATGGGCGACAAGGAGGACGGCCACGGCGCCGAGGGCAAGCTGTCCCACGACCAGCTGCTGACCAATCCGGACGAGGCCGTGAAGTTCGTGCGTGAGACGCAGGTCGACGCGCTCGCGATCGCGATGGGAACGTCGCACGGTGCTTACAAATTCACGCGCAAGCCGGACGGCGACATCCTCGCCATGAACGTGATCGAGGAGATCCACCGCAAGCTGCCGAACACGCATCTGGTGATGCACGGCTCGTCCTCGGTGCCGCAGGATCTGCAGGAGATCATCAACACCTATGGCGGCAAGATGAAGCCGACCTGGGGCGTGCCGGTCAGCGAGATCCAGCGCGGCATCAAGAACGGCGTCCGCAAGATCAACATCGACACCGACAACCGCATGGCGATGACCGGCCAGATCCGCAAGGTGCTGTCGGAGCACCCGGAGGAATTCGATCCGCGCAAGTACCTGAAGCCGGCGATGGAGGCGATGGCCAAGCTGTGCAAGCAGCGCCTGCAGGAGTTCAACACCGCCGGCCAGGCCTCGAAGATCAAGCGCGTGCTGACGACGGCCGAGATGGCCAAGCGCTACGCCAACGGCGAGCTCGCCCCGAAGATCGCGTGAGCGTTCGTCGTGTAGTTCGACCTTCGCCCTGAACTCGGTGTGCTCCCCTCCCCCTTGCGGGTAGGGCTATCGCATCTGGCGCTTTACGTCTTGCGCCCGCCTTTTTCCACTTCGTCATGGCCGGGCTTGTCCCGGGCATGACGGAGTAACTCGTTGGCAGCAGTTCGTGCCGCGATTGCCGAATTTCGTCAAATGCGATCGCCCTGCCCGTACGGGGAGGGGAGCCGACTGCCGCTGAGTTGACAAGGTTGCACCATCAGCAACCTCCCCTTCACCTCTCCGAGAGTCCGCCTCACCTGCGGCCAATGTTTGCTCGGCAACCGCCCGAGAACCGTCTATTTTGATGGGCAGGGCAGGTGCGTCTGGAGCCAAGCATGAACCTCTCCGCACTGAACACCACGGCCCTTGCCATGGTCGCGCCGGGCAAGGGCATTCTCGCCGCCGATGAATCCACCGGGACGATCAAGAAGCGCTTCGATGCCATCAAGGTCGAATCGACCGAACAGAACCGCCGCGACTATCGCGAGATGCTGTTCCGCAGCGCAGGCATGTCGTTCATCTCCGGCGTCATTCTCTATGACGAAACCATCCGGCAGAACGCCGCCGACGGCACCCCGCTGGTGAAGCTGATCGAAGCGGCCGGCGCCATTCCCGGCATCAAGGTCGACGAGGGTACGCAACCGCTGCCCGGCTGCCCCGGCGAGCGGGTCACGGCCGGGCTCGACAGGCTTGCGGATCGGCTGGCGACGTACTACGCGCTGGGTGCGCGCTTCGCCAAATGGCGGGCCGTGATCGATATCGACAAGGACAACATCCCTTCGATGACAGCGATCCATGTCAACGCGCATGCGCTCGGCCGCTATGCCGCCCTGTGCCAGGCCGCGAACATCGTGCCGATCGTCGAACCGGAGGTGCTGATGGACGGCGATCATGACATCGCTCGCTGCTTCGACGTCACGCGCCGCGTCCTGAACGAGGTGTTTCGTGAATTGCGCATCCAGCGCGTCGCGTTGGAAGGCATGATCCTGAAGCCCAATATGGCGGTCCCGGGCAAGCAATCGCCGGACCAGGCCGGGGTGCAGGAGGTCGCCGAAAGGACCGTCCAACTGCTGAAGGAATGCGTGCCTGCGGCGGTGCCCGGCATCGCCTTCCTGTCCGGCGGACAATCCGACGAGAGCGCGACCGCGCATCTCGACGCGATGAACCGGCTCGGTCCGCTGCCCTGGAGGCTGACCTTCTCCTATGGCCGTGCCTTGCAGGCCGCGCCGCAACAGGCATGGGCCGGCAAGGCGGCGAACATCCCCGTCGGCCAGCGGGCCTTCACCCACCGCGCTCGCATGAACGCGCTTGCCAGCCGCGGCCAGTGGACCGCCGCGCTCGAGAAAGAGGCCGCCTAGTGTCCGGCAAGACGACATCCGCGCGGCCCGCGCCGCGCCTGTATCTGGCAACGCCGGTCGTAACCGACGCGGCGGCGCTGGCCGCCGGCCTGCCGGCGATCCTCGCCAGCGCCGATGTGGCGGCGGTGCTGGTGCGGCTGAAGGAGAGCGATCCGCGCAGCATGATCACGACGGTCAAGACGCTGGCGCCGGCGATCCAGGGCGCCGGTGCGGCGCTGCTGATCGACGGCCATCCCGACATCGTGGCCCGCGCCGGCGCCGATGGCGCGCATCTGACCGGCGTCGCCGCGCTGGAGGAGGCGCTGCCCGGCCTGAAGCCGGACCGCATCGCCGGCTGCGGCGGCCTGTCGACACGCCATGATTCGATGCGCGCCGGCGAGCTCGGCGCCGACTATGTGCTGTTCGGCGAGCGCGACGCGCAGGGACGGCGGCCCTCGCCGGATGCCGTCAATGAGCGCCTGGCCTGGTGGGCCGAGCTGTTCGAGCCGCCCTGCGTCGGCTATGCGATCTCGCTCAAGGAGGCCGCGGACTTCGTCGCCGCGGGAGCCGATTTCGTGCTGGTCGACGACCTCGTCTGGAACGACGCCCGCGGTCCGGCCGCCGCTCTTGACGAGATCAGCGCCGCGATCCGCAGCGCCCATGCGGCCGTGCCGGCCGACGCGCCGGGACAGAGCTGAACCGCCGCCGATGACGATCCTGCGCCTGACATGTGTTGTTGCTGCGCTCGCCATGGCGACGACGGGCGCGGCCGCGCAGATCTCGTTGACGCCGCCTGCTCAGCAGCCGCCGACGGAAAAGCCCAAGCCGGTCGAAAGGCCGGCGGAGAGGCCCAAGCCGCCGGCACCGTCTGCTGCGAAGAAGCCAGCCCCTGCCCCGTCGGCCAAGCCGGCCGCCCCGGCGCCGGCCGCGACGCCACAGCCCGCCGCCAATGATCCCAATGTCGACCTGGTCTACGGCGCCTATCAGCGCGGCCAGTACAAGACCGCCTTCGATCTCGCCACGCCGCGGGCGCAGGCCGGCGATCCCAAGGCCATGGCGATGCTCGGCCAGCTCTACGAAAACGCCATGGGCATCCGCCGCGACTACGACAAGGCGGCGATCTGGTACAAACGCGCCGCCGAGGCCGGCGACCGCGAAGCGATGTTCGCGCTGGCGATGATGCGGCTGGCCGGGCGCGGCGGCCCTGTCGACAAGCTCGAGGCGGTCAAGCTGCTGGCCTCCGCCGCCAAGCTCGGCGAGCCCAAGGCGGCCTACAATCTCGCGCTGCTCTATCTCGACGGCCAGACCTTTCCGCAGGACCTCAGACGCTCGGCCGAGCTGCTGCGCCTTGCTGCGGATGCCGGCAACGCCGAGGCGCAATACGCGCTGGCGACCTTCTACAAGGAAGGAACCGGCGTGCCGAAAGACCTCGAGAAGGCCGCTCGCCTGCTGCAGGCCGCGGCGATCGCCGACAATGTCGACGCCGAGGTCGAATACGCGATCGCGCTATTCAACGGCACCGGCGTGCCGAAGGACCAGCCCGCGGCGATCGCGCTGCTGCGCAGGGCCGCGCGGCAGAACAGCCCGGTCGCCCAGAACCGACTGGCATGGGTGCTGCTGTATGGAATCGCCACCCAGATGGACAAGGTCGAGGCCTACAAATGGCACCTGGTGGCCAAGACCGCCGGCAAGGGCGACCCCAAGCTCGACGAGAAATTCGCCGACATCCCCCCCGAAGACCGCGCCAAGGGCGAACAGGCCGCCAAGCGCTGGCTGGGCACCATCAAGTGATCGGCCGCTGATCCGGCCTTGACGCGGCGGCCCCGGCAGGGCACCCACAGCCAGCCATTTCACCCGCCTTCGTCCGCTTCCGGGGAAGGCGCGCACCGCGAGGTGCGGTCAGCCCAGCGCATCGAGCTCATGATCCATTCCGCCCTCATCAATGTCATGGTCAAGGCCGCGCGCCGCGCCGGCCGCAACCTCAAGCGCGATCTCGGCGAGATCGAGCATCTGCAGGTGTCGCTGAAGGGACCGGCGAACTTCGTCTCGCGCGCCGACAAGAAGGCCGAGGAGATGCTGTACGAGGATCTCTCCAAGGCCCGGCCCGGCTACGGCTTTCTCGGCGAGGAAGGCGGCAAGCGGGAAGGCAGCGACAAGTCGCACACCTGGATCGTCGATCCGCTCGACGGCACCACCAACTTCCTGCACGGCATCCCGCAATTCGCGATCTCGATCGCGCTCCAGCGCGAGGACACCGTGATCGCCGGCGTGATCTACAACCCCGCCAATGACGAGCTCTACATCGCCGAGCGCGGCAAGGGCGCGTTCCTCAACGACCAGCGGCTGCGCGTCGCCGCACGGCGCCAGCTCCATGAATGCGTCATCGCCTGCGGCCTGCCGCATATCGGCCGCGGCGACCACCAGCTGTTCCTGCGCGAGATGACCTCGCTGCAGGTCAAGGTCGCAGGGCTCCGCCGCTTCGGCGCCGCCTCGCTCGACCTCGCCTTCGTCGCCGCCGGTCGCTTCGACGCCTATTGGGAACGCGACCTGCAGCCCTGGGACATCGCGGCCGGCCTGATCATGGTGCGCGAGGCCGGCGGCACCGTATCGGGCATCGACGGCAAGGAGGACGCGCTGGCGACTGGGCACGTCGTGTGCGGCAACGAGGTCATTCACCGCGAGCTCGTGAAGGTGCTGAAGGCGGCGGCGTAGTTTTGATTCTGCGCGGCCACGCCGTTCGCCTTCTTATAGAATGCCACACCGCTCGCGTCACATACGGTGTCGTCCCGGCCTTGAGCCGGGACCCATAACCACCGGCTGTTCTGATGGAGCGAGATGGGGCGACCTGCGCGCCTCAAACATCTCCCTGGGGGTATGGGTCCCGGATCTGCGCGCGCATACGCGCGCTTGTCCGGGACGACGCCGAGGATGGAGTTGGCGGCCGAGCTCTACCGCCGGAAAGCTATCTACAGCCTGAACGCTATCTGCGCCCGCTGGTGAACGCCTGCGGCGTCGCGCCGGGCAATGCCGGGGAATTGATGTCGCTGTCGATGCGGTCGGACGACTGGCCGGCATAGCTGAAGCCGAGCGACAGGCTGACATTGGACGTCGGCTTGAACTCGACGCCGCCATTGATCGCGTAGGCCGGCGTAGACGTCGAGCGTCCGTCGAATGTTGCGAACGGGCCGCCCAGGCCGGGATTGTATTTCAGCGTGTCGAAGCCACCGTAGAGGCTGACCCCGCTCTTGAACGTGTAGCCGTACTGCGCGCCCTCGGTGGTGTACGAGCCGAGCGCCCCATAGCGATTGACGATGTTCGAGCTCAGGCCGACTCCCGAAAGCGCCGCCCAATTGTTCGTCACGCTGTAGCGCCGCGCGAAGAAGCCGCTGTCGGTGCCGTTCGTCGTGAAGCTCGGAAAGTTGCCGTAGGAGTCGAGGCTGCCGGCATCGCTGAAGCCGACCGGCCAGCCCGGCAGCCAGTATTTGACGGGACCTGATTGGGCGTGAGCCGCGTGGCTGACGAAGGAGAGACCAGCAAGCGCGATTGCGAAGACAGATTTGCGAGAGACCATCGACATGCCGTGACCGTTTACATGCTGTGGGAGCATACACGCGGAGAGCGGCGAACTCCAGCCGGTGTCGGTGGAGTTCCGTTCTCCCGGCACGAGCGGTGTGCTCCCCTCCCCCTTGCGGAGAGGGGAGCGGACCGCCTGCGAGGCAAGACCGCGGCACAATCCTCCGAAAAGGCCTATTCAACCTCACTCACGGCTTCACCGGCGCCGGCGGCCCATAAGCCTCAAGCTCCGCCACCGGCTCCGTCTTCTCCCGATCCCCCGCGAGCACGCGCTGGACCGAGACGAAGAACACGGGGACCATCAACAGCGCCAGGATCACCACCGCGATCATGCCGCCCATCACGTTGGTGCCGAGCGCCTGCTGGCTGGCACCGCCGGCGCCGGTCGCCATCGACATCGGCAGCACGCCGCAGACGAAGGCGAGACCGGTCATGATGATCGGGCGGAAGCGCAAGGAGCAGGCCTCGATCGTCGCCGCGACCAGCGGCTTGCCGTGGGCGCGCAGATCCTTGGCAAACTCGATGATCAGGATCGCGTCCTTGGCGGCGAGACCGATGATGGTGATCAGCGCCACCGTGAAGTACACGTCGTTGGACAGGCCGCGCAGATTGGCGGCGACGACGGCGCCGAGGATGCCGAGCGGCACGGTCAGGAGCACCGCGAGCGGGATCGTCCAGCTCTCGTAGAGCGCAGCGAGACACAGGAACACGACCAGCGCCGAGAGACCGAGCAGCAGCGGCGCCTGCGAACCCGACAGCTTCTCCTGCAACGACTGTCCGGTCCATTCATAGCCGAAGCCACGCGGCAGCTTGCCGGCGAGCCGCTCCATCTCCTTGAGCGCGTCGCCCGAGGTGTAGCCCGGCTTGGCCTCGCCGGAGATGCGGATGGCCGGATAGTAGTTGAAGCCGGCGATCTGGGTCGGCCCCTTCGCCCACTGGATGGTGGCAAAGGACGAGAACGGCACCAGCTGGCCCTTGGTGTTCTTGACGCTGTAGTTGAGGATCTCGTCCGCGTTCATGCGGCTGATGCGATCGGCCTGGACGACGACGCGCTGCATGCGGCCGCGGTTCGGGAAGTCGTTGACGTAGGTCGAGCCGAGATTGGTCGAGATCGTGGTGTTGATGTCCTCGAAGGTGACGCCGAACGCGCCCGCCTTCTCGCGGTCGATCATCAGGTTGACCTGGGGTCCCTGCGGCAGGCCCTCGACATAGACCTTCTGCAGCACGGGGCTGGCATTGGCCTCGGCGATCAGCTGGTCGGCGGCCGCGGTCAGCGCAGCATAGCCCTTCTGGCCGCGGTCCTGCAGGCGGAAGCTGAAGCCCGAGGAGTTGCCGAGATTGTCGATCGGCGGCGGCTGCAAGGCGGTGATCTTGGCGTCGCGCAGCGAGGCCAGATCGCGGTTGATGTCGGCGACCAGCGCCGCAGCGCTGTCGCCTTTGCCGCGCTCCGACCAGTCCTTCAGCGAGATGAAGGCCTGCGCGGTGTTGACGCCCTGGCCGGCATAGCTGAAGCCGGTCAGGAAGGTGACGTCCTCGATGCCTTCGCGCTTGGCGAGATACTTCTCGACCGCCTCCACCGCGGCCTGCGTCCGCGCGTAGGACGAGTCCGCCGGCGTCTGGACGTCGGTGGTGATGAAGCCCTGGTCGTCGACCGGCAGGAAGCCGCCGGGCAACTGGATGAAGGCGAAGGTCAGCCCGACCAGGAAGATCGCATAGATCAGCATCAGCCGTCCGGTACGCTTCAGCGCGCCGCCGACCACGCCGGTGTAGCGGTTGCGGCTGCTGTCCATGAATCGGTTGAACCAGCCGAACACGCCCTTCTTTGCGTGGCCGTGGCCGGCCGTGACCGGCTTCAGCAGCGTCGCGCACAACGCCGGGGTCAGCGACAGCGCCAGCAGCGCCGAGAAGCCGATCGCCGCCACCATGGTGACCGAGAACTGCCGATAGATGATGCCGACCGAGCCGGGGAAGAACGCCATCGGCACGAACACCGCCATCAGCACCAGCGTGATGCCGATGATGGCGCCGGTGATCTGGCCCATCGCCTTGCGCGTCGCCTCCTTCGGCGACAGCCCCTCCTCGGTCATGATGCGCTCGACGTTCTCGACCACGACGATGGCGTCGTCGACGAGGATGCCGACCGCGAGCACCATGCCGAACATCGTCAGCATGTTGATGGAGTAGCCGACCAGCATCAGCGTTGCGCAGGTGCCGAGCAGCGCCACGGGCACCACGATGGTCGGAATGATGGTGTAGCGGATGTTCTGCAGGAACAGGAACATCACCACGAACACCAGCACCACGGCTTCGACCAGAGTCATCAGCACCCGCTTGATCGACGCCTTCACCACCGGCGTGATGTCGTAGGGGATCTCATAGCTGATGTTGGAGGGGAAGAAGCGCGACAGCTCCTTCATCTTGGCCTCGACCGCGCTCGCGGTCGCCAGCGCATTGCCGGTCGGCGACAGCAGCACCGAGAGACCCGCAGTCGGCCTGCCGTTGAGGCGGGTGTTGAACTGATAGCTGAGGCCGCCGATTTCGACGCGCGCGACATCGCGCAGCCGCACCGTCGAGCCATCGGGATTGGCGCGCAGGATGATCGATCCGAACTCGTCGGGCGAATCGAGCTGGCCCTTGACCAGCACCAGCGCCGAGGTGCGCTGCGAGGTCGTCGCGGGCTCGGCGCCGAGGCTGCCCGAGGCGACCTGCGCGTTCTGCGCGCCGATCGCCTTGGTGACGTCGTCGGCGGTGAGGCCGTAGCCGATCAGCTTGGCGGGATCGAGCCAGACCCGCAGCGAGCGCTCGGTCGAATACAGCGTGGCGCGGCCGACGCCGGGAATGCGCCGGATTTCGCCGAGCACGTTGCGGATCATGAAGTCGCCGAGCCCGACCTCGTCGAGGCTGCCGTCGGTCGACTGCAGCGTGATGATCTGCAGCACGGCGGCGGAGGCTTCCTCGACCAGGATGCCCTGCTGGATGACGGCGCGCGGCAGCCGCGCCTCGACACGCTTCAGGCGGTTCTGCACCTCGACCGAGGCGTCATTGGTCGACGTGCCCGGCACGAAGTTCGCCGTGATCTCGACCTGGCCGAGCGAATCGCTGGTGGATTCGAAGTTGAGAATGCCGGAGGCGCCGTTGAGCTCCTCCTCGATCAGCCGCGTCACGCTGTTGTAGAGATTCTCCGGCGACGCGCCGGGGTAGCTGGTCGAGATCGAGATCGAGGGCGGCGCGATGATCGGATATTGCGCCACCGCCAGCAGCGGAATCGCGATCGCGCCGATCAGGCAGATGAACAGCGCGACCACCCAGGCGAAGATCGGCCTGTCGATGAAGAAGCTCGGCATGGCGACTTACCGCGTCGCCGACTTCGATTCGAGCTGCGTCGCGGCGCTGACCTCGGTCCAGACCTGGGGCGCGACCCTGTCGCCGGCGGCGAACTTCTGGAAGCCATCCACCACGACCTTGTCGCCAGCGCGCAGACCGTCGGTGATCAGCACCAGGCCATCCTGGGTCGGGCCGGTACGGACCGGCCTGGCGATCGCGCGGTTGTCGTCGCGGATGACGTAGACCTCGGACCCGCCGGCGGCGTTCCGCTGCACCGCCTGCTGCGGCACGCCGACGGAGTCGCTGTCGATGCCCTGCTCGATGCGGACGCGGACATACATGCCCGGCAGCAGCTCGCGCTTCGGATTGGCGAACTCGCCGCGCAAGGTGACCTGACCGGTGGCGGCATCGACCTTGGCGTCGGAGAACAGCAGCTTGCCCGGAATCGAATACGGCGTGCCGTCGTCGAGCACGAGCCGGACCTTGATCGCGTCGGGCGCGATCTGGTCGAGGTCGCCGGACTCGAACGCCCGGCGCAGGCGGTTGAGCTCGCTCACCGACTGGGTGAAGTCGGCATAGATCGGATCGAGCTGCTGGATCGTGACCAGCGAGGTCTCGTTCTGGACCGCGATGGCGCCCTCGCTGACCTGGGCCGCGCCGACGATGCCGTCGATCGGCGCGCGCACGGTCGCATAGTCGAGATTGAGCTGGGCACGCGCAAGATCGGCCTTGCGGGCCTCGATGTCGGCCGCTGCCTCGCGCTCGGTCGAGATCGCCTTTTCGTTCTCGACCGCCGGGGCTGCGCGCTCCTTGAACAGCAGGCTGATGCGGTGGGCCTGCTGCACCGCGCGCTCATGCACCGCCTCGGCCTTGGCCAGCGCCGCCCGGCTCGACAGGATCTCCACCTCGAACGGCTTCGGATCGATGCGATAGAGCGGATCGCCCGCCTTGACCTCGCTGCCCTGGCGGAACAGCCGCTCGACGATGATGCCCGAGACGCGCGGACGAACGTCGGAGACGCGGGTCGGCGCGATGCGGCCGGGCAGCTCGCGCACGATCGCTCGCGCCTTCTGCTCGACGGTCACGATGCCGACGTCCGGAATGACGATCTGCTCATTGGCGGAGGCTTGAGCCTGGATGGGGTCGTTACAGCCGGCCAGCAGCGGCGCGGCGGCCGCGAGCATCAATGCACTGCTGACCAGCGACGCGCGAAAACGTGACATGCGTGGAGGAGCCCCCTCGATGATGATGAAAGCCGGTCGACCGGATGGCCCAGTCATGGCGCCATTCTGGCGCTCGCCTTGCTGCAACATAGAAAAGAGCTGCTGCGACGCAACGCGAAACCCGGGCGGCTTGATGTCACACGAACTACGTAACTGATAGGACAAGCTTTTTCTGGACTCACCTAATTGTGAGCGCTTTGTGGCAGCAGGTTCCCAGCAGGTTTCGCACAGCGAAACGCGAATCCCCCTTCGGCACTGCGGCATCCCGCCGCAGCGAACAAATTAGTTCGCCGGCCGCAGGCGGTAGTGACTGACGCCCCATTCACGGCCTTCGTCGTGCCCAAACAGACCCGCGGTGGCGAGGAAGAACCAGCGCCAGCGGCGCATCCACAGTGCCGTGTCGTCGCCATAGACCGGCTGCAGCACCTGCAGGATGCGGTTGTAGTCGGCATCGAAATTGGCGAGCCAGTCCCGTGCCGTGCGCTGATAATGCGTGCCGCTCCAGCGCCATTCCTTCTCGACCGCGAACAGATCCGCGTACTGCCGGATCAGCCCGTGGCTCGGCATGATGCCGCCGGTGAAGAAGTGCTGCGCGATCCAGTCCTCGCGATCGTTGCGGTCGAACAGGTAGGATCCGGTGCGGTGGGTGAAGATGTGCATGAACAGGCGGCCGTCCGGCGCGAGCCATGACCGGACCCGCGACAGCAGCTCGCGCCAGTTCATCATGTGCTCGAACATCTCAACCGAGACGATGCGATCAAAGCGCGCGTCGGGAGCGAACCCGTTCATGTCGGCGGTGACGACCCGCAGGTTGAGCAGGCCGCGCGCGGCCGCCATCTCCTCGATCGCGCGGCGCTGCGAGTGCGAGTTGGAGACCGCCGTGATCTTCGCACGCGGGAACTGCCGGGCCATGAACAGCGACAGCGAGCCCCAGCCGCAGCCGAGCTCCAGAATGGTCTGGCCATCCTGGAGATCGGCATTGGCGACGGTCTGGCGCAGCGCCTCCTCCTCCGCCTCCCGCAGGGTCGAGACCGGCTCCTTGTAGAAGCAGCAGGAGTATTTGCGGTTCGGCCCGAGCACGCGGGCGAAGAACGCCGCCGGCACCTCATAGTGCTGGCTGTTCGCCGCGTCGGTATGCTCGGCGATCGGCCGCGTCGTCAGCAGGCGGGCGAACTCCGCGTCACCCATCGCATCGGCCCCGCCGAGCCGCGCCGCCGTGCGCGCGCACAATTCGGAGATCGCCGAGCGGATGACGGCATCGGGCAGCGGCACACGCTCGGCGGCGCCGATGATGGTCGAGATGAAGCTCATGCGGTGGCTCCGTTACTTCGTAAAAGGATTTGGCGGCAGGGGAAAGAACGCGCTGGTGCGCGCCTGATAGGCCCGGTAGCGATCGCCGCGCGAGCGCAGCATTTGCTGTTCCAGCGGCGGGATGCCGGTGACGTGGACCAGGATCCAGTACATGAACAATGGCGCGAGCAGGCTGGCGAGGCCCCACGGATGGTCGAACGACAGCGCGATGACCGGATAGGACAGCCAGCACACCCACTCGAAGAAATAGTTGGGATGGCGCGACCGGCGCCACAGGCCGACGTCGCACACCTTGCCCTTGTTGGCGGGATCGGCGCGGAACGCCTTGAGCTGAGCGTCGGCGACGCCCTCGCCGGCGATGCCTGCGAACAGCACGAGGATGCCGAGATAGTCCTGCAGCCGAAGCTCGGCGGCCGGCGCATGGGCGGCGACGAACATCGCGAACACCAGCGGGATCGAGCCCCAGGCCTGCTGCTGCAGGAACAGGAACATCTTTCGCGGTGCGGCCGCGCCCCATTGCCGGGCAAACTCCGCGTAGCGCGGGTCGTCGGAGATGCCGCGGCTGCGCGCTGCGACATGGCCGCCGAGCCGCAGCGACCAGACCGCCACCAGCACCGCGACCAGCCACTGCCGCGCGTTGGGGGCGACGCCGCCGGCGGGCCAGATCGCGCCGGCGGCGCCGACCAGCCCGACGGAAAATGTCCAGATCGTGTCGACCCAGCCGGAGTTGCCGGTGCGCTGCTGCACGACCCAGGCGAGCCCCATCAGCACCGACATCGCCACGGCCATCGCCAGCAGCGCCTGCAGATATTCAACGACGGTCATGACAAAGCCAGGGCGTTCCCGTTAGATATGAGCCACGGGACTAACTACGCCGCGGATGCCCGCCGGTTTCAGCCATAGTTCCGCGCAGGGACGGGATTGCGCTGATCGCGGCTTTTTTCCCGCCGCTGCTGTGCCATAGTGGATTTCAGGGACCGGTCCCCGCAACGGATGTCATCGACAATGCCTCAAGGCTCCCCTTCCCGCTCCGCGATGGATCTCGAACCGACCAAGCTGTCCACGCCCCGGATCTTCCTGGTGCGGATGCTGGTCTTCCTGGTGCTGTGCGCCCTGGTCGGTGTCGTGCTGTACAAGCAGATCATCCTGGCGTTCTTCGCCAATCCCGGCCTGAACGCGCTGATCGGGGCGGTACTGTTGATCGGCGTCATCCTGGCGTTCCGCCAGGTGGTCCGGCTCTATCCGGAAGTGTCCTGGGTCAACAATTTCCGCATCGCCGATCCCGGCCTGGCGGTGCCTCGCCACCCGGTCCTGCTGGCGCCGATGGCCGCGATCCTCGGCCGCGAGCGCTCGGGGCGAATGTCGATCTCGCAGCAGACCATGCGGCACCTGCTCGACTCGATCGCCACCCGGCTCGACGAGGCCCGCGACATCTCGCGCTACATGACCGGCCTCCTGGTGTTCCTGGGCCTGCTCGGCACGTTCTGGGGCCTGATCGAAACGGTCGGCTCGGTCGGCAAGGTGATCGAGGGGCTCAAGGTTGGTGGCGACGCCGGCGCGCTGTTCGATACGCTGAAGGGCGGCCTTGCCGCGCCGCTGGGCGGCATGGGCATCTCGTTCTCGTCCTCGCTGTTCGGCCTCGCTGGCTCGCTGATCCTCGGCTTCCTCGACCTGCAATCGAGCCAGGCGCAGAATCGCTTCTATACCGATCTGGAGGACTGGCTCGCCGGCACCGTGCGGGAATATGGCGGCAGCGGCGACACCGGTGCCGACCTCTCGGTTGCCATCGAGCGGCTGCGCACCGCCTTGGAGGACGGCTCCAACCGCGGCGCCACCGCGGCGATGGCCAACCTCGCCGAGGCGATCCAGGGCCTGGTCGGGCACATGCGCACCGAGCAGCAGATGATCCGCGAATGGGCCGACGGCCAGGGCGAGCAGAACCGCGAGATCAAGCGGCTGCTGGAGCGGCTGGCGCGGCAGACCGAGAAGAGTTGAGCTGCTCCGCCGGCCGGCCGAAGACGAACTAGGAGACGCTGAATGGCGCTTGCCCGTACCCGCCGTGGAGATTCCGGCCTCAACTACTGGCCGGGCTTCGTCGATGCGCTGTCGACGCTGGTGCTGTCGATCGTGTTCCTGCTGACCGTGTTCCTGGTGGTGCAGTTCTTCCTGTCGCAGGAGGTCACCGGCAAGGACAAGGCGCTGGAGCAGCTCAACGCCAAGATCGCGCAGCTCAACGAGATGCTGTCCCTGGAGAAGCTCGGCAAGCTCTCGCTGGACGACCAGGTTGCGCAACTGCGCGCCGGGCTCGCAAGCGCCGAAGCCGAGCGCGACCGCGTCAAGGGCCTCTATGACGGGCTCGCCAATGCCGGCAGCAATGCCGCCGGCCGCGCCAACGAGCTCAACCGGGCGCTCGACTCCGAGAAGCAGGTCTCGGCGCGGGCGCTGGCCCAGATCGAGGTGCTCAACCAGCAGATCAGCGCACTGCGCCGCCAGCTCGCCGCGCTCGAGGATGCGCTCGACGCCTCGGAGAAGCGCGACAAGGAATCGCAGAGCCGCATCGCCGATCTCGGCTCGCGCCTCAACGTCGCGCTGGCACAGCGGGTCCAGGAGCTGACCCGGTACCGCTCGGAGTTCTTCGGCCGGCTGCGCGCCATCCTCGGCAACCGTCCCGACATTCGCGTCGTCGGCGACCGCTTCGTGTTCCAGTCCGAGGTGTTCTTCGACACGGGGCAGGCCACCCTGCTGCCCGAGGGCCAGCAGGAGCTGAACTCGGTGGCGACGGCGCTGGTCGATCTCGACAAGCAAATCCCCGCTGAGATCTCCTGGGTGCTGCGGGTCGACGGCCACACCGACGTTCGTCCGATCAACAGCCCGGTGTTCAAGTCGAACTGGGAATTGTCCTCGGCGCGCGCCATCTCGGTGGTGCAGTATCTGATCTCGCTCGGCGTCCCGGCGCAGCGCCTGGTCGCGGCGGGCTTCGCCGAATTCCAGCCGCTCGACCCCGCGAACACCGAGGACGCCTTCCGCCGCAACCGGCGTATCGAGCTGAAGCTGACGGAGCGGTGACGTCGAGCTCCACCCTGCGCCCCTATCGCGCCGACGACGAGGACGCGGCAATCGCGCTGTGGCAGGAGACGTGGCAGCTCGCCTATCCCGCCATCGACTTCGCCGCGCGCGTTCCGTGGTGGCGCGAACGCTGGCGCAGCGAGCTGGTGCCGAAGGCCGATGTGATCGTGGCCGAGGCGGAGGGCGTGCTCGCCGGGTTCGTCACGATCGATGCGACGGGCTATCTCGATCAGCTGGTCGTCTCGCCCGAGCATTGGGGCTCGCCGCTCGCTACTCAGTTGGTCGATGCAGCGAAGGAGCGATCACCTCACGGCATCACGCTGCTTGTGAACAAAGACAACGCGCGCGCGATCCGCTTCTACAAGCGCAACGGCTTCATTGAAGCCGGCGAGGACGTCAACCCGACCTCGGGCCGTCCCGTGCTGCGGATGGTGTGGATGCCAACACAATCTGTTGAATCCGAGATGGTGCCGCAATGACGCTGCGCTCCCTCTCCCCGTTCTTACGGGGAGAGTGTTGGGGTGAGGGGCAGCCACGCGCACCGACCGTGCGGAGAGCCCCCCTCACCCGGATTGCATCTGACGATGCAATCCGACCTCTCCCCGCACGCGGGGCGAGGTGCACCGAGCGCGCCGCGATTTCTATTCACACAATTGCTGGCGCAGGGAGCTAACGACTTCTCTGCTCGACCCGTTTCGTATTGTCCTCAAACGCCGCGAAACAGCACACCGATCGTCAGCACCACGAACGCGATCGCCAGCGCGTCGAAGGCGTGGGCGGCCGACAGCAGCGGCACCGAGGCGTGCATGTAGTGCGCGAGCATCGCGACGAGGGCGAGCACCAGCGCAATTGCGAAGATGACGAACGAGGGCGGCGTGAGGGCAAAACTGCCACGACGATAAGGCATGTCCGTTGCTCCTGTTGGGACCCGGCACGCCTGCTACGAGCGGCGCGCCATCTGTTCCGGCAGGGAACGTACAAGGCGGGAGAAAGGTTGCAGGGTCGGGAACGAGAATTCCGAGGGTGTTGCCGGCCGTCCACGGTGTTGCAGGAACTACACGCCCTCGAACTGCAGCCGGGCCAGCCGCGCATAGAGACCGTTGGCCGCAACCAGCGACGTGTGGGTGCCCTGCTCGACGATGCGGCCGCGATCCATGACCAGGATGCGGTCGCAGGACAGCACCGTCGCGAGGCGATGCGCGATCACCAGGGTGGTACGGTCCTTCATCAGCCCCTCGAGCGCGGTCTGCACCAGCGTCTCGCTCTCGGCGTCGAGCGCCGAGGTCGCCTCGTCGAGCAGCAGCAGCGGCGCATCGCGCAGGATGGCGCGCGCGATGGCGATGCGCTGGCGCTGGCCGCCCGAGAGCGTGACGCCGCGCTCGCCGAGCGAGGTGTCGAAGCCGTCCGGCAAGCGGCGGATGAATTCGCTGGCATGAGCGAGATCGGCGGCGCGCTCGACCTCGGCGTCGGTCGCCTCCGGCCGGCCGAAGCGGATGTTCTCGCGCGCACTGGCGGCGAACACCACGGATTCCTGCGGCACCAGCGCGATGCGCTCGCGCATCCTGCGCGGGTCGGCCGCGCGCACCGGCACACCGTCGAACGAGATCGAGCCGGAGGCGGGATCGTAAAAGCGCAGCAGAAGATGGAACAGCGTGCTCTTGCCGGCGCCGGAGGGGCCGACGATCGCGACCTTCTCACCGGCGCGGATCGCAAACGAGACGTCATCGAGGACGCGGACATCGGGGCGACCCGGATAGGCGAAGCTGACCCGCTCGAAGCCGAGGTCGCCACGCGCCGGCTCCGGCATCGGGCGCGGCTGCGCCGGCGCCGTGATTTCCGGCTGCACGTGCAACAGCTCGAACAGCCGCTCGGCGGCGCCGGACGCCGCCGACACTTCGCCCCAGACCTCCGAGAGCTGGCCGAGCCCGGCGGCCGCGAAGGCCGCGTAGAGCACGAACTGACCGAGCCGTCCGGCGCTGATCGCACCGGTCAGCACGTCGTGGGAGCCGACCCAGAGGATCGCGACGACGCTGGAGAACACGATGAAGATGATGATCGCGGTGAGCACGCCGCGCGCCTGGGTCGAGATCCGCGCCGCCTCGTAGGCCTGCTCGACCTCGCCGCCGAAACGCGCCGCCGCGAGCCTCTCGCTGGTATAGGCCTGCACCGTCCGGATCGAGCCGATCAGCTCGGACGCATAGGCCGAGGCGTCGGCGAGCGTGTCCTGGGCGTTGCGCGACAGCCGCCGGACCCAGCGCCCGAACGCCACCAGCGGCAGCACGATCAGCGGGATCGCCAGCAGCACGAAGCCGGACAGCTTCGGGCTCGTGATCACCATCATCGCGGTGGCGCCGATGAACAGCAGCAGATTGCGCAGCGCGATGGACACGGAGGCGCCCGCCGCCGATTTGATCTGGGTGGTGTCGGCGGTGAGCCGCGACACCAGCTCGCCGGAGCGCGCGGAATCGAAGAAGGACGGCGACAGCGACATCAGATGCGCGAACACGTCGCGCCGGAGATCGGCGACGATGCGCTCGCCGATCGTCATGACGAGGTAGTAGCGGGCCGCGCTTGCCAGCGCGAGCACCGCCACGACGGCGATCATGACGCTGAAATAGCTGTTGATCAGCTCGATGCCTTTCGGCGTGAAGCCGAAATCGATCATGCGGCGGACCGCGATCGGCACCAGAAGCGTGGTCAGGGCCGCGACCGTGAGCGCGATCAGCGCCAGCAGGGCGCGGCCGCGATAGCGCAGGACATAGGGAGACAGCGCCAACAGCGGGCGCAGCTTCGAGCGCCGCACAGGGCTTGCCGGCTCGGCCAATGCCTCGACGGCCGCAACGGCATCTCCAACCGGATCCTGCCCTGGGGCAGCGCCCTGCCGCTCGTCAAGCCGTTCCACTGCGCTCATGGGCCACCTGAGAATTCTTCCAAATACCGATCTGCCGTCCTGATAGGCCCGCCGGGCCGGGCTTGGCAAATCCGGAAACGTACCAAGGTGTTCATCCGCGACCTTGGCTTGTTTTGGGCAGAACCTTGGGCTATAGAGCGCGCCAATTGTCCCCCTTCAGTGACGACAGGATCAGGCGCGGCCGCGTCGCATCATGTCTTCGCATCGTGCCGTAGGATCAGCCATGAAAGCCGACATTCACCCGAATTATCATACGATTACGGTCGTGATGACCGATGGCACCGAGTACCAGACCCGCTCGACCTGGGGCAAAGAGGGCGACAAGCTCAACCTCGACATCGACCCCAAGTCGCACCCGGCCTGGACCGGTGGCACCCAGCAGATCATGGATCGCGGCGGCCGTGTCTCGCGCTTCCAGAAGAAGTTCCAGGGCTTCCTCAAGAAGGATTGATGCCTTCTTGCCCTCGGCACCGGCCTTCCTGGCCTGCGCCTGATCGAGAGCTCACAGCAAAACGCCCCCGGAAACGGGGGCGTTTTTGTTTCTGAGCTGGTCGCAACGAGACCTTCGGCTGGGGAGCGGCCCGGCGGGGCCGCCCGATGCCGGCGCCTACTGCTCGAACGCGGCCTTCAGCCGGTTGAGATGCGGCACCAGCGGATTGCCGATCGCGCTCTGGTCCGGCGGCGGGGAATGAATGGTCGAGTCGAGCCGGCGGACCCGCACCTGCAGGCTCATCGAGCGCGAGATCAGGCTCTGCAGCTGCTGCGGCAGCTTCTCCAGCAGATCATCCGGCCCGGGATCTGCGGCGGTGAGCTTGACCTTGGTCTTCTCGCGGTTGGCCTGGCTCAGGGTCATCTCGCCCTCCTTCACCGCGCGGTGCAGGAGCAGCCAGGACGCCAGTTGCATCAGGCGGGTGGTGAGACGCATGCTCTCGGTCGCGTAGGTCAGGCTGACGGCGCGGTCGAGCGCCTTGGCCTCGTTGCGGCCGTCGCCATCGAGATAGGCGGCGGTCTCCTCGACCAGATCCATGCCTTCCCGGAACAGCGCGCCGAATGCAGCAGAATTGGTGAGCCGCTCGTTGAACTGAACCAGAGCGCCATCGCCCAGCAAACGGTCCGACATGGTTAACGCCTCTTAAACGCGACTGTTTACGCAACCCGGCAACGTCGCCGGTATGATGAACAAATCATTGCGCGGCCGGTTTCGAGAGTCCAGCAGCAACGCCTTTTATGGTTTCCACGGCGTGGGCCATGCCGTGCCCTCGTACCATTTGCGACTGCAACACGGCCGATCGCGGCCGAGTCGCACGATCAGCTCAACTAGCAACCATGATCACGGCAATAGTTTGCAGTCGTCGAACGAGGATCGTCACGCCTGCCGCGGCGCACAGGATTTTCGCGCCTGACCTGCTGGCGACCGAAGACCGGCACGGGCGCAATGAGCCGGCACGACGTTCGTTCCACGATCGCCGCCTGCGCATGGGGGAGCGCGCCACGGGCGACCGCCCGGTTCGCCCGGCTCGGCGCGGGCGCAAAAAAAGAGCCGCCGTTTCCGGCGGCTTTGAAGTTGATAACAGGGAGGCGTCAAACAGAGTGGACAGGAGCCACTCGGTGTCCAAACGAGGACGGTTCCGGTTGTAAACGCGAAAGCTTAATCAACCGTAAATGGCGAAAATTTTTCAATCTTCGTTAGCCATGTCGGCCACTGGCCGACCGCGTTTCTACGGCCGCGAGGTTCACGACTTGAAGATGCTGGCGGCGGCATCACGCGAGGCGCGCTTTTTCGCCACCGCCTGCTCGATGCGCTCGATCTCGGCCCGGAGCAGCGCCACCCGGCTGGTCAGCTCCTCGACCGACAGCATCGACAGATCCTGCCCGATCTCGTGCGAAACGGCCTTGCGCGGCCGATCGTCGTCCTCGTTCGCCATCTCACCCTCCTCCCGGTTGCCAGCCATGCCCCGGCTGGCTTAAGCACGCGGCAGCACCCGCTTTCAGCCCTCGCCGAAGGATTTCTCATGGAACAGCTGCCCGCGCAAATGACCGTGGTCGCCATCAGCCAGCCGGGCGGACCCGAGGTGCTCAAGCCGGAAACCCGGCCCGTGCCCAAGCCCGGCCCCGGCGAGATCCTGATCAAGGTGAAGGCCGCCGGCGTTAACCGTCCCGATGTCGCCCAGCGCTCCGGCAGCTATCCGCCGCCGCCCGGCGCCAGCGACCTGCCGGGGCTGGAAGTGGCCGGGGAGGTCGTGGCGCTCGGCGAGGGCGCCGTCCGGCACAAGCTCGGCGACACCGTGATGTCCCTGGTCGCCGGCGGCGGCTATGCGCAATATTGCATCGCACAAGACGCGCAGGCGATGGCGGTGCCGCCGGCGCTGTCCCTCCTGGAAGCCGGCGCCCTGCCCGAGACCCTGATGACGGTCTGGCACAACGTGTTCGAGCGCGGCGGCCTGAAGGCGGGCGAGACCCTGCTGGTGCATGGCGGCTCCTCCGGCATCGGCACCATGGCGATCCAGCTCGGCAAGGCATTCGGCGCCAAGGTGCTGGTCACCGTCGGCTCGCAGGACAAGGCCGACGCCTGCGTGAAGCTCGGCGCCGACCGCGCCATCAACTACAAGACGGAGGACTTCGTCGCCGTGGTCAAGGAAGCGACCAGCGGCAAGGGCGCCAACGTCATCCTCGACATGGTCGGCGGCGACTACATCGAGCGCAACTACGACGCCGCGGCCACCGATGGCCGCATCGTCCAGATCGCCTTCCTCGCCAGCCCCAAGGCGTCAGTCAATTTCGTCAAGCTGATGGTGAAGCGCCTGACCCATACCGGATCCACGCTGCGCCCGCGCAGCAACGCCGACAAGGCGGCGATGGTGGCGGCGATCGAGGCCAAGGTGATGCCGTTCCTGCGCGAGGGCCGCATCAAGCCATTGATGGACTCGACCTTTCCCCTCGCAGATGCAGCCAAAGCGCATGCACGCATGGAGACGAGCCAACATATTGGCAAAATTGTGTTGGAAATCTAGGCGCAGTCTAAACACAGCGTGTTTGGAAACTCTTTGATTCTCCTCGCTTTCGTGCCAATGATCGCGCACAGCTGAACCGTGCCTGGAACGGCTCCAATTAGCCCGGCGACGACCTCTTTCGATTTGGCTTGTTTCGCTTTGGATTGGTGTCGAACGCGGAGATTTGACATTGCGTCTGATCAGGTGCCTCGCGTCGTTGGCGGCGCTGGGCCTCGTGATGTGTGGTGCCGCTGCCCCCGCTCAGGCCGTTGACGCGGTCAGCGTTCGCAGCGATGCGCCTGCGATCGACCTCACGGGCATCCTCGATCATCAGCGCAGCGAGAACGACCGCATCCAGGTCTCGACCGCGCCCGGCACCGACGGCATCGTCCGCCGCATCGAGGTGCGGGCCCGCGAGGGCGGCCAGAACTGGATCGTGTTCGCACTGGCCAACAACACCGACGACCAGCTCGACCGCCTGATCGTGGCACCGCACTACCGCGTGGTCGGCTCCGGCGTGTTGTGGCCCGATCTCGGCCTGTCGCGCATCGCCACCATCACGCCCTCGGTCGGCGACCTGCCGGAGCGGCAGGAGAGCCCGACCGCCGACGTCTTCCGCGTCACCCTCGATCCGGGCTCGGTCGTTACCTTCGTGGCCGAGCTGCGCACGGACAAGCTGCCGCAGCTCTATCTGTGGGAGCCCGAGGCCTACAAGGACAAGGTCAACTCGTTCACGCTGTACCAGGGCATCGTGATCGGCATCTCCGGTCTTCTCGCCCTCGTTCTCACGATCCTGTTCGTGGTCAAGGGCAGTATCATGTTTCCGGCGGCCGCGGCGCTGGCCTGGGCGGTGCTGGTCTATATCGGCGTCGATTTCGGCTTCTGGGGCAAGGTCCTGGACATGTCGAACAATGCCGAGCGCGTCTGGCGCGCGGCGGGCGAGGCGATCCTCGCCGCGACCCTGCTGGTGTTCCTGTTCGCCTATCTCAATTTGTCGCGCTGGCACGTTCGCTACTCGCACATCACGCTGGGCTGGCTGTTCTTCCTGGGCTCGCTGGTCGCGGTGGCGCTGTTCGACCCGGCGGTGGCCTCGGGCATCGCGCGCATGTCGTTGCTCTTGATCGCCGTGCTGGGCTTTGCGCTGATCGTCTATCTCTCCAGCCACGGCTTCGACCGCGCGGTGCTGCTGATCCCGACCTGGTTCCTGCTCACGGTGTGGGTCGCCGCCGCCGGCATGACGGTTGCGGGCCAGGTCACCAACGACATCGTCGGCCCGGCGCTGCTCGGCGGCCTCGTGCTGATCGTGATGCTGATCGGCTTCACCGTGATGCAGCACGCCTTCGCCGGCGGCGGCGCCACCACCGGCATCGTCTCCGACGTCGAGCGCCGCGCGCTGGCGCTCGCCGGCTCCGGCGACCTGATCTGGGACTGGGACGTCTCCGCCGACAAGGTGTTCACCAGCCCGGAGACCGAGAGCCTGCTCGGCCTCAAGCGCGGCACGCTCGAAGGCCCGGCCGCGAAATGGCTCGAGGTGCTGCATCCGCTCGATCAGGACCGCTTCCGCGCCGCGCTCGACAGTGTCCTCGACCAGCGCCGCGGCCGCCTGGTGCAGGACTTCCGGCTGCGCACGCCCGACGGCCATTTCATGTGGTTCGCGCTGAAGGCGCGCCCCGTGGTCGGCTCCGACGGCGAGGTCTCGCGCGTGGTCGGCACCTTGACGGACGTGACCGAGTTCAAGAATGCCGAGGAGCGCCTGCTCCACGACAGCGTGCACGACAATCTGACCGGCCTGCCCAACCGCAAGCTGTTCATCGACCGTCTTGCCGCCGTCGCCAATTTCGCCAAGTCGATGCCGGCCATGCGGCCGACCCTGATGGTGATCGATCTCGACCGCTTCAAGCAGGTCAACGACTCCGTCGGCATCGCGGTCGGCGATTCCATCCTGCTGACCCTGGCGCGGCGGCTGTCGCGCATCCTCAAACCCCAGGACACGCTGGCGCGGCTGGCCGGCGATCAGTTCGGCCTGATCCTGCTGTCCGAGCAGGACCCCGCCCGCATCACCGCTTTCGCCGAGACCATCCGCAAGACCATCCGCGCGCCGATCGCCTTCAACGAGCGCGAGATCTTCCTGACCGCCTCGATCGGGCTCGCTTTGTCCGATCCGCAGACGCAACTGTCGGAGGACATCATCAAGGATGCCGAGCTTGCGATGTATCATTCCAAGCGCATCGGCGGCGACCGCATCGACGTCTACAAGCCGGCGATGCGCGCGCGCAAGAACGACCGCCTGACCCTGGAGAGCGAGCTGCGCCGCTCGATCGAGCGCCAGGAGATCACCATCCTTTACCAGCCGATCGTGCGGCTGGAGGATCGCTCGATCGCCGGCTTCGAGGCGTTGGCACGCTGGGACCATCCGAAGCTCGGCCGGATGTCGCCGATCGAGTTCATCACCATCGCGGAAGAGATCGGCCTGATCGTCGATCTCGGCACCTTCGTGCTCGACCAGACGGCGCGGCAGCTCTCGGTGTGGCAGCGCGCGACACGGCTGCGCGAGCCGATCTTCGCCAGCGTCAACGTCTCCTCCCGCCAGCTCCTGCGCCACGACCTGATCCACGACATCCGCTCGGTGCTGGCGCGCTCTTCGGTGGCGCGCGGCTCGCTCAAGATCGAGCTGACGGAATCGCTAGTGATGGAAAACCCCGAGCACGCCGCGCAGATGCTGGCGCGCATCCGCGAGCTCGGCGTCGGCCTGTCGATCGACGATTTCGGCACCGGCCATTCCTCGCTGGCCTATCTGCAGCGCTTCCCGTTCGACACCTTGAAGATCGACCAGTCGTTCGTGCGCACCACCGCGCGCGGCACCCGTCCCGTCATCCTCAAATCGATCATCGCGCTGGCGCACGACCTCGGCATGGACGTGGTGGCGGAAGGCGCGGAGACCGACTCCGATGCCGTCGAGCTCTATCAGCTCGGCTGCGAATACGCCCAGGGCTACGCCTTCGGCGAGCCGATGGACGCCGACGCCGCGATGCGGCTTCTCACGGAAGAGCGGCTGGAAGCGGCGAGCTGAGGCTGCAATGCATCCAGGACGGCAACAGCCTCAGGATGCATCTTTCATTTTGCTTCGTTTGAGGTAGATTTACTGCGGTACCGCGTAAAGGGTGCCGTGTGAGTGATGACCGATGCGTGCTTGCGGGGCAGAAGGCTCGCGACATGGCCCGTTCGCGACGAGCCTAGTCCGTCTCGAACTGCGACAGCGCCGTGAGCGCGCGGCGATAATTGTCGCCCCCGAGCCGGCGTGCCACCCGCTTCTCGTGCGCGGCGACCAGTGCATTGGCCTTCTTGAGCATCAGGCGGCCACGCGGCGTCAGGCCGAGCGCATGGGCCCTGCGGTCGTGCTCGGAGCGCTCGCGCACGATCAGGCCGGCCTGCTGCAGGTCGTCGAGCAGCGCGACCATGCGCGCGCGCTCGATGCCCAGCGCGCCGGCGATCGCGATCTGCGCGGCGCCGGGATTGGCCGCGATCGTCTCCAGGATCGAATAGAGGATGACGTCGAGGTCGATCGTCGCGAGCGCGGCGTTGACGTCGCGGAAAATCCAGTGCTGGAGGCGGCGGACGAAATAGCCGAGATGGTTCTCGAGCTCACCGAGACCGATCCCGGAATCCTGGCTGGTTGCGTCTCGCTGCGCTCCGGTGCTCGCGCTCTTCGGCATGCTGGCTCGCTGACATGAGGCATCCCTGCCTAGACCGATGCCGTCGCAGGGGCAAGCCGCTCCAATCGGTCACATCCACAATAATTGCAAAGTACAACCATTCTGTTAGTCTCGCGGTCAACGAATACAACATGGGAGGGAAACGCATGCCGTCATCGATGGCGACGGTTGCCTGCACTGCAACCGCAATGCGGCAGCGCATTGCACCCGATCGCGGCGCCCGCCGCGCTGCGTGTTCCTCCCGCACTGCAGCTTCAGCGATCACCTCCCGCAGCCCGGAGACACGCCATGGCTGATGCAGAACGCCGCGCCTCCGAGCCTGCGATGTTCGCCAAGCCGTCGATCGAGGCTGTCAGGCGCGACGACGGCGCGATCATCCTGCGCTCGCGCATGCCGCTGCAGCCGGCCGCGCGCTGCACCGGCGAATGGCTGGAGCATTGGGGCCGCCATTTCCCGGATCGCACGTTCCTGGCCGAACGTCGTGGCGACAACTGGACCTGGCTCACCTACGGCGAAACATTGATGCAGGTCCGCGCCGCCGCGGCCTGGATGCTCGCGCAGGGCCTCGGTCCCGAGCGTCCGCTGGCGATCCTCTCCGACAACAGCATCGCCCATGCCGTGCTGGCGCTCGCAGCGCAGCATGTCGGCATCCCCGTCTGCGCGATCTCGCCGGCCTATTCGCTGATGTCGACGGATCACGAGAAGCTGCGCGCGATGATCCGTCTGCTCGATCCGGGCGCCATCTTCGTCGCGCAGCGCGAGCCGTTCGCGCGCGCGCTCGCCGCTGTCGACGGCCTGCATCGGGCGACGGTCATCGCCGGCGACGGCGATGCAACGAGCGCGCTGTCGCTGCAGGCCCTGCTCGCGACAAAGCCCGGGCCGGAGGTCGACCGCGCCTTCGCCGCGGTCACGCCGGACACGGTGGCCAAGCTGCTGTTCACCTCCGGCTCGACCGGGCAGCCGAAAGCGGTGATCAACACGCACCGGATGCTGACCATGAGCCAGCAGGCCAAGGCGCAGTTGTGGACGTTCCTGCGCGAGGTCGAGGGCGGCCCCGTCATCGTCGACTGGCTGCCATGGAGCCACACCTTCGGCGCCAACCACAATTTCAACCTGGTGCTGAGCCACGGCGGGTCGATCTACATCGACGGCGGCAAGCCTGCGCCGGGCCTGTTCGAGACGTCGCTCGCCAATCTGCGCAGCCTGGTGCCGACGATCTATTTCAACGTGCCGCGCGGCTTCGACATGCTGGTCGCGGCACTCAGGTCCGACGACGATCTGCGCCGCAGATTTTTCTCCGGCGTCAGGTGCATCCTCTATGCGGCCGCGGCCTTGCCGCAAAATCTGTGGGATGCGCTCAACGAGATGAGCCGGGCCACGATCGGCCGCCCTGCACCGCTGGTGTCGGCGTGGGGCGCCACCGAGACATCGCCGCTCGCGACCGACTGCCACTTCTTCGCCGAGCGCGCCGGCAACATCGGCGTGCCCATCCCCGGCACAGAGCTCAAGCTGGTGCCGACCGGCGAGAAGCTCGAGGTCCGCGTGCGCGGGCCGAACGTGATGCCGGGCTATTGGAAGGCGCCCGAACTCACGGCCGCGGCTTTCGACGAGGAGGGCTTCTACAAGATCGGCGACGCCGTGAAGCTTGCAGATCCCGAGCATCCGGAGCGCGGCCTGTTCTTCGACGGCCGCATCACCGAGGATTTCAAGCTCAGCTCCGGGACATGGGTGAACGTGGGCGCGCTGCGCGTCGCCGGCATCGCGGCGCTGGCGCCGTTGGCGCAGGATATCGTGATCGCCGGCCACGGCACCGACGAGGTGCACTTTCTCATCGTGCCCAACATCGCAGCGTGCCGCGGCGCTGCCGGGATGACCGAGACCGTCCCGGCCGGCGACGTTCTGGCGCATCCATCGGTGCGCACCGCCATCGCGCGAGGATTGGCCAGGCTTCGCACCGAGGCGGTCGGCTCTTCCCGCTATGCGACCCGTGCGCTGTTGATGGCGGAGCCGCCCTTGCTCGATGCCGGCGAGATCACTGACAAGGGCTATATCAACCAGCGCGCGGTGCTCACCCGCCGCGCCGATCTGGTCGCACGACTGAAGGATGAAAACGCGACCGAGCTGATCAGGCCCGATATGTCCTGACCCAGAACTACGCAACTACTCAACTCACTCACAAGATGGCGTCCGTACTACTACGGGAACGCCTCACGAGTGCGGCAATTAGTTACCATCCACACTTAACCGGGCATCAACTGCGAATCCTTAAAATCACTCGCATCTAGCTCCCTCATTTGCCCGGACCGCCCCATGGCTCAGCCGCGTTTCTCTCTCGCTTTCCGCATCTACGCGATCATCGGCCTGTCGTTCTGTGGACTGGTCGGGCTCGCCGCAACGCAGAGCCAAAACCTCGAGACCGCTCTCAAGGATCAGCGGCAGAGCGAGCTGAGCCATCTGGCGCAGACGGCAGTCAGCATCGCCCGCGAGGAATATGACGCGATCGCGCGCGACAAGGTGGCGCCCGAGGTCGCGCAGAAGAAGGCGGCCGAGCGGATCGGCAAGCTGCGCTACGGCAGCGGCGACTACTTCTGGATCAACGACATGGGTCCGAAGATGGTCATGCATCCGATCAAGCCGGAGCTGAATGGTCAGAACCTCGCTGACAACAAGGACCCGACCGGAAAGCGGCTGTTCGTCGAAATGGTCGATGTCGTCAAGCGCCAGGGCGCCGGCGTCGTCGACTACATGTGGCCGAAGCCCGGCAAGGATGCGCCACAGCCGAAGATGTCCTATGTCGCCGGCTTCGAGCCCTGGGGCTGGATCATCGGCACCGGTGTCTATGTCGATGATCTCGAAGCCCAGATGTGGGAGAGCAAGCGCAGCGTGTTCATTGCCGCCATGCTGGTGATGCTGATCATCGGGTCGATCACGCTGATCATCGCACGGCGGATGTCGTCGGCGCTGGCCGCGATGAGCGGCGCGCTGACCGAGCTCGGCAATGGAAACTTCGACATCAAGCTGCCGGGCCAGAACCGCAGCGACGAGCTCGGCGACATGGCGCGCTCGATCGAGCAGTTCAGGCAGAAGACCGAGGAGAAGGCGCGGCAGACCGCGATGCTCGAAGACGAGCAGCGCCAGGTCGCAGAGCGCATCAAGACCAAGGCGCTGCAGGAGATGGCCGAAGCCGTCGAGCAGGCCGCCAGCAGCGCGGTCGGCGAGGTCGCGCAGGGAACCGGCCACATGGCCGACAATGCCAAGTCGATGACCGACAGTGCGCTGACGCTGGAGCGCAACTCGAGCAGCGTTGCGGCGGCGGCCGAGCAGGCCCTCGCCACCACCCAGACGGTCGCCAAGGCGTCGGCCCAGCTCGCCGCCTCGATCTCGCAGATCTCCAGCCAGGTCAGCTCGTCGCGCGAGCTCACGCGCAAGGCCGTCGCCGCCTCGTCCGACGCCCAGGCCACCATCGCGAAGCTGTCGGAAGCCGCCGACAAGGTCGGCGCCGTGACCAGCCTGATCAGCGAGATTGCCGGCCAGACCAACCTGCTGGCGCTGAACGCCACCATCGAGGCCGCCCGGGCCGGCGATGCAGGCCGCGGCTTTGCGGTCGTCGCCTCCGAGGTGAAATCGCTCGCCGAGCAGACCGCCAAGGCGACCAGCGAGATCGCGCAGCAGATTGCCGAGATTCAGGACTCGACCCGCGCCTCGGTCACCTCGATCGGGGCGATCGGCGAAGTCATCCGCAACGTCGAAGCCGTATCCTCCGGCATTGCCGATGCGATCCAGGCGCAGAACAGCGTGACCATCGAGATTTCGCGCACGGTCGAGGAGACGTCCGCCGCCGCGCGCGAGGTCGCCAGCCAGATCGCCGAGGTCTCTCGCGAAGCCAGCGAGGCCGGCCGGCGCTCGACCGACATCCGCGACGGCTCGACTGTTGTCGCCGACAAGGTGCAGCGGCTGCGCACCGAACTGGTGCGGGTGATCCGGACGTCGACTGCCGACGTCGATCGCCGGCTGTCGACGCGGCTCAACATCAACCGCCCGGGCACGCTGCAGGTGAACGGCGAAGCGATCCCTGTCACCGTGCGCAACCTCTCGCTCGGCGGCGCCCTGCTCGAAGCCGTTCCGGTTCGTCTGACGATGAACACGTCGGTGACGCTTGCCATCACCGGCATGGTGTCCGATCTGCCGGGGACCGTGACCCGCGTCGGCGACCGCACCGCGTTGGTCCAGTTCGCACTGACCCCGGAGCAATCGGCGCGGCTGACGGCGCTGGTCTCGGACCGTCAGGCGGCGTAACGCGCCGATCTCCGCCTCAACGGAAATGGCAGGCGACGAGATGCCCCTCGGCGCTTGCCTTCAATGGCGGCACTTCCTTGCTGCAGACGTCCTTGGCGATCGGGCAGCGGGTATGAAAGTGACAGCCCGATGGTGGATTGATCGGGCTCGGCACCTCGCCCTTGAGCCGCACGCGCTTGCGCTTGACACTCGGATCCGGGATCGGCACCGCCGACAGCAGCGCCTCGGTGTAGGGATGTTTCGGCGTCGAATAGAGCTGGCGTGACGGCGCGGTCTCGACGATGCGGCCAAGATACATCACCGCGACGCGGCGGCTGATGTGCTCGACGACCGAGAGGTCGTGGGCGACGAACAGATAGGCGATGCCGAACTTCTGCTGCAGATCCTCGAGCAGGTTGATGACCTGGGCCTGGATCGACACATCGAGCGCCGACACCGGCTCGTCGCAGATGATCAGCTTGGGCTCGACCGCGATCGCCCGCGCGATGCCGATGCGCTGGCGCTGGCCGCCCGAGAACTCGTGCGGATAGCGCGTCATGTGGTCGGCCTGCAGGCCGACGGTCTCCAGGAGATGAACGATGCGCGCCTCGTATTGCTGGCGTGAGGTCGCCAGCCCATGGATGGTCAGCGCCTCGCCGATGATGGCGCCGATGGTCATGCGCGGGTTGAGCGAGGCATAGGGGTCCTGGAAGATGATCTGGATGTCGCGGCGAAGCGCGCGCAGGCTTTCGCCGGACAGCGCGATGACGTCCTTGCCCTCGAAATTCAGTTCGCCCGAGCTCGGCTCGATCAGCCGGAGGACGCAGCGCCCGGTGGTCGACTTGCCGCAGCCGGACTCGCCGACGAGGCCGAAGGTCTCGCTCGGCTCGATGTCGAAGTTGACGCCGTCCACGGCCCGCACGCTGCCGATCTGGCGCTTCAAGAGCCCGCCCCGGATCGGGAACGCCTTGGTCAGGTTGCGTACGCTGAGCAGCGGCGCGGGTACGACGGGGGTGGCAATGGCAGCTTCGGTCATCACAGCAACGCCTCTTCGGCGCGGATGCACGCCACCTTGTGGCCGGGCTCGATCTCGCGCAGCAGAGGCTGCGCGGTCCTGCAATCGGGAATGGCGAAGCGGCAGCGAGAGGCGAAGCGGCAGCCCTCCGGCGGATTGACCAGCTTCGGCACGCTGCCGGGGATGCTTTCCAGCCGGCTCTTCCTGACCGCGTCGAGATCGATCCGCGGGATCGAGCGGATCAGGCCCTGCGTATAGGGATGGCGCGGATTGGCAAACAGCCGCTCGACCGGCGCCTCCTCCGCGACCCGGCCGGCATACATCACCACGACACGCTGCGCGACCTCGGCCACGACGCCCATCGCGTGGGTGATCAGCATGATCGACATGCCGAGCCGCTCCTTCATGTCGAGCAGCAGATCGAGGATCTGCGCCTGGATCGTGACGTCGAGCGCCGTCGTCGGCTCGTCGGCGATCAGGAGCTTGGGATTGCATGACAGCGCCATCGCGATCATCACGCGCTGGCGCATGCCGCCGGAGAAATGGTGCGGATAGTCGTGCACGCGGGCTTTCGGATTGGGGATCTGCACCAGCGCCAGCATCTCGGCCGCCCGATCCATCGCCGCCTTGTTGGACAGGCCCTGATGCAGCCGGATCACCTCGGCGATCTGATCGCCGACGGTGTAGACCGGGTTGAGCGAGGTCATCGGCTCCTGGAACACGATCGCGATCTCGCTGGCGCGGATCTTGTTCATCTCGGACGAGCCGAGCGGCACCAGGTCACGGCCCTGCCACAGGATCTGGCCCCCGGCGATGCGGCCGGGCGGCATCGCGATCAGCTTCAGCACCGACATCGCGGTGACGGTCTTGCCGGAGCCGGACTCGCCGACCACGCACAGGGTCTCGCCGCTGCCGATCGAGATGTCGACGCCGTCGACGGCCTGGACCTCGCCCTCGTCGGTGTTGAAATAGGTCTTCAGCCCCTTGATCTCGAGCAGCGGAGCTACGCGCGCGTCCATCACATCACCTTCCGCGGATCGAGCGCATCGCGCAGGCCATCGCCGATGAAGTTGATCGCGATGACCGTGAGGAAGATCGCGCCGCCGGCGAACAGCGCCCAATGCGGCGCGATGTCGAGATAGTCCTTGGCGTCGAACAGCAGCCGGCCCCAGGTCGGAATGTCCGGAGGGAAGCCGAGACCGAGGAACGACAACGTCGATTCCGCGATGATCGCGGCCGCGACGTCGATGGTGCCGGCGACGATCACCGGCCCCAGCGCGTTCGGCAGGATGTGGCGGACGACGAGACGGGTGTTGGAGGCGCCGAGCGCGCGCGCCGCCTCGACGAATTCCTTCTCGCGCAGCGACAGGAACTGGGCGCGGACCAGACGCGCCACATGCATCCAGCGAAAGCCGCCGATCACGAGCACGATGAGAACGAACACGCCGCCCTCCGGGCCGAGCCAGCCCTTGAGGAAATCGCGGAACAAATAGATGATCAGGAGCAGCAGCGGCAGTTGCGGCAGCGACAGAAACAGATCGGTCAGCCACATCAGCGCGGCATCCACCGGTCCCTTGGCCGAGCCGGCGATCGCACCGACGAGAATGCCGGCGAACAGCGCCACGCCCATCGCGGCAAAGCCGACCGCAAGCGAGATGCGGCCGCCATAGATCATGCGCGCCAGCAGATCCTGGCCGAGATCGTCCGTGCCGAACGGGTGCTCCCAGGACGGCGGCGCGAGGCGTGCCGTGAAGTCGATCTCGTTGATCGGAATCCGCCACAGCCACGGGCCGAGCAGGATCGAGAGCGCGAGCAGCAGCAGCACGACGATGCTGGCCGCCGCAAGGCGGTGACGGAGGAAGCGGCGGAGCGCGTCGCGGCCCGGCGAGAAACGCCGTTTGGGCGATGCGACGACCGGCACCGTCTCAACGGAAGGAGATGCGTGGGTCAAGCCAGCCATACAGAATGTCTGCGATGAGGTTGAAGAGGACGACGAGGCAGGCGAACACGAAGGTCACCGCCATGATGACCGGCGTATCGTTGGCGAGGATCGCGCTGATCAGGAGCGAGCCGATGCCGGGAATGCGGAAGATCTGCTCGGTGACGATGGCGCCGCCGAACACCGTCGGCATCTGCAGCGCGACCAGCGTCACCACCGGGATCAGCGCATTGCGCACGACGTGCTTGACGATCACCTTGCGCTCGTCGAGGCCCTTGGAACGCGCGGTCGTGACGTAGTCGAGCTTGATGACGTCGAGCACGGCGGAGCGAACATAGCGCGTATAGGACGCCGCCTGGTAGAGGCCGAGCACCATGACCGGCATGATCGCCTGCTTGATGCTCTCCCACCACCATTGCCAGCCGGTCGCCTGCAGGTCGGCGCGATAGACGAACGGCAGCCAGCCGAGATTGACGCTGAAGATCAGGATCAGCAACAGGCCGGTGAAGAAGGTCGGCAGCGAGAAGCCGATGAAGGCGAAGGTGTTGGCGATCTGGTCGAAGATCGAATACGGCCGCCGCGCCGCGAGCACGCCCACCGGCAGCGCCACCGCCAGCGCCAGGATCTGCGCGGTGCCGACCACGTAGAGCGTGGTCGGTATCCGCTGCAGGATCAGCGTGTCGACGTTGACGCGGCTGGCGAAGGAGAAGCCCCAGTCGCCCTGGAACATGGCGACCAGCCAGTGGACATAGCGCAACAGCACGGGATCGTTCATCCCGAACTTGATGCGCAGCGCCTCGCGCACCTCGGGCGGCACGTTCGGGTTGCTCGCGAGCTCGCCGAACGGATCGCCCGGTGCCAGCGCGAGCAGCACGAACAGAATGAGACTGATGCCGAGCAGGCTCGGCACAGCGACGATGAGGCGCCTGAGAAGATAGTTTCCCATCGCTCCACCCCTACGATGTCTGGCTGGTCATGCTGGCCGCGCGTCAGCTCGCCCGATACCAGGTGGCGATGAACGCCAGATCGTTGTCCCAGCCGCTCTTGTACAGCACCATGCCGTTCTTCACGCCGATCGCATTGAGCCGGTTGATCTCCGGCAGGACGTAGTTGTCACGCACGACGAGATCGTTGAGCTTGATGAACAGCGCGGCGCGCTTGACCGGATCGAGCTCGCTCTGGGCCAGCATGTAGGTCTCGTCATACTCCTTGTTCTGCCAGCGGCAGATGTTGCGGCCCTGCCACTTGTTCTCCTTGGTCGCGGCCTCGGTGGACACGAACTGGTTCATGAAGAACTGCGGATCCGCCTGCGGCATCGTGGTCTGATACATCTGCATATCGCAGTAGAAATGCGAGTAGGTGTCGGGGTTCGCGACGTCCGAGGAGAAGAACACCGACGCGACCACCGACTTCAGCTCGACCTCGATGCCGGCCTTCTGGAACGCCTGCTTGATGATCGCCTGATTCTTCTGGCGCGGGCCGTTGATCGAGGTCTGGAACACGAATTTGAGCGGCTTGCCGTCCTTCTCGCGGATGCCGGAGGCGCCCTTCTTCCAGCCGGCGGCGTCGAGGATCTGGTTGGCCTTCTCGATCGAGAACTCGAAAGTATTGTTCTTGGAGCGGAAGCGCTCGGGGTTGTTGAGAAAGTTGGGCGTCGCGACGCCGGCGCGTCCATAGATGAACTTCTGCACCGACGCACGGTCGATCAGGAGATTGATCGCCTTGCGCACCTCGGGATCGGAGAACAGCGGGTGCTTGGTCTTCAGGCTGGCGCGCTCGCCGTCGACCTCGACATTGGGATCGGTGACGTTGAGGCCGATATACTCGATGTTGCCGGTCAGCGTCAGCTCGGTCTTGCCCTGGCCGCCCGCCTCGAGCTTGGTCAGGATCTCGTCCTCGACCTGCAGATTGTAGGCGTAATCGTATTCACCGGTCTGCAGCACTGCGCGCGCAGCGGAGACCGCGTCGCCGCCGCCCTTGATCTCGACCGTGTCGAAATAGGGCTGCGTCGGCACGTGATAGTCCGGAAAGCGCTTGCCGGCGACGGTGTCGCCCGGCTTGAAGTCCACGAACATGTAGGGACCGGTACCGACCGGCTTCAGGTTCGCCGGCGCCTCGCGCGACTTCGCCCCGATATAATCCGCAAAGTGATGCTTGGGGATGATGCAGCCGAACGAGGCGACGAAGGCATCGGCCCAGAACGGCGTCGGCTGCGGAAAGACCAGCTTCACGGTCAGATCGTCGATCTTCTCGATCGACTTGACGTTCTTGTAGCTGCCGATCGAGACCGCCGAGGTCTCGGGGTTGTTGGCGTATTCCCAGTTGAAGATGACGTCGTCGGCGGTGAACGGCTTGCCGTCGTGCCATTTGACGCCCTTCTTCAGCTTCCAGGTCACCGACATGCCGTCGGCGGCAAGACCGCCATTCTCCTTGCTCGGAATCTCGGCCGCGAGAATCGGCACCAGATTGCCGTCCTTGTCCCATCCGGCCAGCGGTTCGTAGAACAGGCGGCTGGCCTCCTGGTCCTTGGTGCCGATGGCGAAATGCGGATTGAGCAGCGTCGGCGCCTGCCAGAGCAGCAGCTTGAGCGGACCGCCGCCACCGGCCTTGGTCGGCTTGTAGGGGATGGCATCAGCAGCGACCGCGGCGCCTGAGTAGGAGAGCATCGCGCCAGCCATCGGCGCGGTCAGCCCCACGGCAATCATCCGCTGCACAAATTCGCGCCGTGACAGGCGTCCTGCTTTGACATCAGCGATCTGGCTACGGAGGTCACGCTCGTTCATCCATCGACTCCAAAGGTGGTGCTGAATGCCAAAAACGCGTCCCCGTCCTGGATCGATCGGGAACTGCATAAAATTGGATCAGCCTTCGAAGCGACTGTCAAAGCAGAATCCGGGCCAATTCCGCAATAAAGAACGGATCGATTGTCGCACTTCGCAGATGCGGAAAGATTGACTGCGAGTCACATCCCGGAAAATGGAACTACGTCGCTCGCGACGGTCGCTCGCGCCGGGAGGTACTGCCTCGGCGCGAACGCCGCGATCAGCGCTCAGCTCTCTCGATACCAGTTCGGCAACTGCCAGAGATCGTTGTCCCATCCCGAGGAATGGGTCTGCAAACCCTTGCGGATGCCGCTGACGCGCGGACGGTTGAGCTCCGGCAGCACATGGCGGCCGGCGCAGACCGTGTCGTTGAGCTTGATATAGAGCGCTGCGCGCTTCACCGGATCGAGCTCGCGCGTGAGTTCGTTGTAGAGATCGTCATATTCCTTGCTCTGCCAGCGCGAGACGTTGCGGCCCTGCCATTTATTGGCCTTGCTGGCCGCTTCCCACGACACGTACTGGGTCATGAAGGCCTGCGGCTCCGGCGACGCCATCGTGATCATCAGCATTTCCATGTCGCAATAGAAGTGCGTGTAGGTGTCGGGATTGGCGACGTCGCTGGAGAAGAACACCGAACCCACCACCGACTTCAGCTCGAGCTCGATGCCGGCCTTCTGGCAGGCCTGTTTGACGATCGCCTGGTTCTTCTGCCGCGGCCCGTTGGTGGAGGTCTGGAAGACGAGCTTCAGCGGCTTGCCGTCCTTCTCCCGAATTCCGCTCGCCCCCTTCTTCCAGCCGGCGTTCTCCAGGATCTCGTTCGCCTTGTCGATGTTGAACTCGAAGCGCGTGTTGGGCGAGCGATAGCGCGCGGGATTGTTGACGCAGTTCGCCGTGGCGATGCCGCCGCGGCCATAGACGAATTTCTGGATCGAGGTGCGATCGATCAGGAGGTTGATGGCCTCGCGCACCGCCGGGTCCGAGAACAGCGGGTGCTTGGTCTTGAGGCTCGAGCGCTCGCCGTCGACCTCGACATTGGGATCGGTGGCATTGAGCAGGATGAATTCGAGATTACCGGTCGGCACGATCTCGGCGACCCCGGTCCCGCCGGTCTCCAGCTTGACCAGGATCTCGTCCTCGACCTGCAGATTCCAGGCGTAGTCATATTCGCCGGTCTGCAGCACCGCGCGTGCCGCCGATACCGCGTCGCCGCCGCCCTTGATCTCGAGCGTGTCGAAATACGGCCGGTTCGGAACGTGGTAGTCGGGATTGAGCTTGCCGGTCAGTATGTCGCCCGGCTTGAAGTCGACGAACAGATAGGCGCCGGTTCCGACCGGCTTGAGATTGTTCGGCGCCTCGCGCGACTTGGCGCCGATGTAGTCGCCGAACAGATGCTTCGGAATGATGGCACCGCGGCCGCCGACGAACGGCGTGAACCATTGCGGCGTCGGCTGGCTGAACACGAGGCGAACGGTGTGGTCGTCGATCTTCTCGATCGTCTTGATGTCCTTGTAGTCGCCGATGGTGACTGCGGACGTCTCGGTATTGGTGGCATATTGCCAGTTGAAGATCACATCGTCGGCAGTGAACGGCTGGCCGTCGTGCCACTTCACGCCCTGCTTGAGCTTCCAGATGACCCAGGTGCCGTCGGCCGCGACGGTGCCGTTGGCCACGCTGGGAATCTCGCTCGCCAGCACCGGGACGAGATTGCCGTCGGCGTCCCAGCCGGCCAGCGGCTCGTAGAAGGCGCGCGCGGATTCCTGGTCCTTGGAGCCGATGGCGAAATGCGGATTGAGCAGGGTTGGCGCCTGCCAGAACAGGAGCTTCAGCGCGCCGCCGCCGCCCGCCTTGGTCGGCTTGTAGGGGAATTCCTGCGCAGCCATTGCCACTCCCGAATGCGCCAGCATCATGCCGACCAGCGGCGCCGTCAGTCCGGCCGCCAGCATCCGCTGCACGAAGTCGCGGCGCGACAGCCGCCCGTCCTTGACCGCGGCGATCTCGTGGCGCAGGTCCTGCTCGTTCATGTCCGCCTCCCATATCCTCAGTCACAATGCGGGCTCGATCGCGCCCTGAAAGCTCAACCACACTGCCGCACCGCCGGAAAATCAGGACACAGCTCCAGTGCCGCGGACACGGATACAGCTCAGCGCTCCGGCTTCAGCTTGCGGAAGCGGACGCCCTTGCCATCGGGCAGCCGGGTCGCGACATAGCCCGCCGCCAGGCAGGCCTCGCGCTGCGGCATCTTCTCCTGCGGACTTCGCAGGCTGTCCCACCACGAGGCGCGCTGCGCGGCGCGCGGCAGGCCGTCGCCGATCAGCTCCTCGATCTCGTCGAGGCTGAGCACCAGCTCGGGGCGGGTCTGCCGCTTGAGATAGTCTCGAAGCGCATCATAGTCCGGCAAGTCTCGACTCCATCGTACCAGCGCGTGTGCGGCCGCCTTGACGACAGGCGCGGCGAACGCAACGACTCGTTAACCTAACATGCGTTACTTCGGCTTTATCCGTCAGTCTACGGACGGGACTCCACGGGGGACGGGACGATCCGATGCGCTGGACACGCCGAACGGGCCGGGCGACGCAGCCTTGGCGGCTTTCGGCGCGCACGCTGATCACCTGCTCCATCTCGACCATCATCGGTTTCTCCGCCATCTGCGCCAGCGTCATGATCGACCTGCGCCGGAGCGAGGAAGTCCGCGCCCGGCAGGCGCTGGAGAACATGGCCGCCAGCATCGGCGCCGACATCAGCCGCACCGTCGAGCTCTACGATCTCTCGCTGCGGGCGGTGGCCAGCAACATGTTGCTGCCCGAAATCAACGAGGTCAGCAAGCACGTCCGCCAATTGATCCTGTTCGACCGTTCGTCCACCGCGAAGAATTTCGGCACCATCCAAGTCTTTGATGCCCGCGGGCGGCTGTCGCTCGAGTCGTCGACGCTCGACCCGCTGCCGGAGGACCGCAGCGACGCCGATTTCTTCCAGGTGCATCGCGACCGGCCCGACACCGGGCTCTATGTCGGGCGGCCCGCTCAGCATCATGGCCAATATTCCATCGTTCTCAGCCGCCGCATCTCGACGCCGGACGGACGCTTCGCCGGCGTCGTCGCCGGCTCGATCCGCATCGGCTATTTCCGCGACCTGTTCGCAAGGCTCACGCTCGGGGCGGGCGACAACATCACCGTGCTCCGGCGCGACGGCACCGTCATCGTCAGCGCGCCGTTCGATACCGGCGCGATCGGGCGCAACCTGGCGCGGGCGCCGGCCGTGACCCGCGCGCTCACCGAGCCGGCCGGCTGGTCGAGCAGCTATGGCGCGCTGGACGATCTGCCGCGGCTGCTGGTCTGGCGCAATGCCAATGAGCCGCTGGTCGTGATCGCCAGCAAGTCGTGGGACAGCGTCTATGCATACTGGCGCCATGAGGCTGCAGAGATCGGGGCGATGATGCTGGCGCTGATCGTGTTCGTCCTGGCCGCGACGCAGGTCGCCGCGCGCGAGATCCAGCTCCGGGCGAAGGTCGAATCCAGACTGGAGCAGCTCGCGACCACGGATCCGCTGACGGGCCTGAAGAATCGGCGCAAGTTCGACGAGACCATCGAACTCGAATGGCGGCGGGCGCAGCGCGCCGGCGCGCCGCTGGGGCTGCTGATGATCGATGCCGATCACTTCAAGAGCTACAACGACACCCATGGGCACCAGGCCGGCGATCAGGTGCTGGTCGGCATCGCCGTGTGCATCTCCGATTCGGTGCGGCGCGCCGGCGACTGCGCCGCGCGTTATGGCGGCGAGGAGTTCGCGGTGCTGCTGCCGGGGACCTCGGAAGCGGATGCGCTGCGCGTCGCGGAGACGATCCGCAGCAAGGTCAAGCTGTGGGCGGGAGAAGCGTGCACCACCTCGATCAGCATCGGCGCCGCCAGCGTCACGCCGTCGCGCGACACGGACTGGACCGGCCTGCTCAATGCCGCCGACCGCGCCCTGTACATGGCCAAGGCCGCGGGCCGTAACCGCTGCGCCAGCGCAGCGGTGCGTCATCCGTCACCCGCGGCTTCGCTGGCGGCGTGATGCCGCCAACCGCCTCGAAGGCGCGGCATTTCGCGCCGGCTTGGCCTCAGCCCTTGCCTTCGAGATAGCGCTTCATGTCCGCGCGCAGGCCATCGCGCAGGTCGGCTCGCGCCATGGCGAAGGCGATGTTGGCCCTCAGGAAGCCGGACTTCGAGCCGCAATCATGCCGCTCGCCGTCGAAGTCCACGCCGTAGAATTTCTGCGTCTTCGACAGACCGATCATCGCGTCGGTGAGCTGGATCTCGCCGCCGGCGCCGCGCTCCTGCGTCGCGAGGATCTGGAAGATCTCCGGCTGCAGGATGTAGCGCCCGGTGATCGAGAAGTTCGACGGCGCGGTGCCCTTGGCCGGCTTCTCGACCATGCCGTCGACCTCGAACATCTTGCCGTCGCGCTTGCCGACGCCGCAGATGCCGTATTGATGGGTCTGATCGGCCGGCACCTCCTGCACGGCGAGCACGTTGCTCTTTTCCGGCAGCTTGCTGGCGGCAGCAATCATCTGCGCCAGGCACCCCGGCGCGTTCAGCACCAGCTCGTCGGGCAGCACCACCGCGAACGGCTCGTCACCGACGATGTCGCGCGCGCACCACACGGCATGGCCGAGCCCGAGCGGCGCCTGCTGGCGGGTGAAGCTGACCGCGCCGGCCTCCGGCTGGTCGCGCGCGAGGATTTCCATCTCGGTCTTCTTGCCGCGCGCCGCGAGCGTCGCGTCGAGCTCGTACATGCGGTCGAAATGATCCTCGATCGCGGTCTTGTTTCGCCCGGTCACGAACACGAAATGCTCGATGCCCGCCTCCTTGGCTTCGTCGAAGACGTATTGGATGAGCGGCTTGTCGACGATCGTCAGCATTTCCTTCGGCATCGCCTTGGTGGCGGGCAGGACGCGGGTGCCGAGACCGGCGACCGGAAAAACGGCTTTGCGGATCTTCATGGGGATGACTAGACCTTGTGGCGATATGAATGCGAAATCGATCGCATTTTAGGTAGCTCGTTTGCAGCCGAGAACAAAGGCGGATGTTGGTCCAGTGTTCCGCTCGACACGGACCGAACGGCTAAATTTCGCTGCGGAAATCGTTAACCTTGTTAATCTCCCGTTAAGCAGGACCGGGCCTCGTGGAGGCCGATCTTCCATGCGATCTGGATCGAGACATGATGCGACGGAACGTGATGCTGACAGCTCTGAAGGCCGGTGCTGGCGCGGCGGTTCTGGTCACGGCGTTGACGGTGGTGTCTGGTTCCGCTGTCGCGCAATCCTCAGGCGGGCCGCTGAACTTTCTCGACGGCCTGTTCACGGGCACCCTGACGAAGGGCGACCCCGCCCCCAACCAGCCCCCTGCCGCCGGCGGGCCGCAGCCGTGGAGCGGCCAGGACGGCGCCTCCGGCCATCCGCTGATGACGGCGGCGGCGATCCGCGAAGCCGCCGGCAATTTCGACAATTGCGTCGCCGGCATGTGGCCAGATGCCGCACGACGCAACATCACGCAGGACAATTTCCAGCGCTTTACCGCCGGCCTGTCGCCGGACCTGCGCATCATGGACCTGCTCGACGCGCAGCCCGAATTCACCAAATCGATCTGGGACTATCTCGACATCCTGGTGAACGACAACCGGCTGGCGAAGGGCCGCGAGGTGCTGGCGAAGTACAAGCCGCAGTTCGATGCAGCCGAGCGTACCTATGGCGTCGACCGCTACATCGTCGCTTCGATCTGGGGCATCGAGTCCAACTACTCGACCCAGATCGGCGACCGTAGCGTGCTGCAGTCGACCGCGACGCTCGCCTGCATCGGCCGCCGCCAGGCCTATTTCAAGGATGAGTTCCTCTCCGCCCTGGAAATCCTCAATCGCGGCGATTTGCGCCCCGAGCAGTTGCGCGGCTCCTGGGCAGGCGCCTTCGGCCCGACCCAGTTCATGCCGACCGCGTTCAAGCGCTTCGCCGTCGATGCCGATGGTGACGGCCGCCGCGACGTCGTCGACAATCCGGCCGACCTGATCGCCTCCACCGCCAACAATCTGAAGAAGGACGGCTGGCAGAGCGGCCAGAGCTGGGGCTACGAGGTCGTGGTGCCCCAGGGCTTCAACTACATGCTCGCCGACCGCGCCAAGAGCATGAGCTTCGCCCAGTGGGAACAGCTCGGCCTGCGGCGGGCCAACGGTCAGCCGTTCCCGACTGGCGCCGAAAAGGCCTATCTGCTGGCGCCGGCCGGCGCCCAGGGCCCCGGCTTCCTGATGCTGCAGAACTTCCGCGTCATCATGAAATACAACCCTGCGGAAGCCTATGCGCTGGCGATCGGACACTTCGCCGACCGCCTCCGCGGCGCACCGCCGTTCGTTCAGGCCTGGCCGCGCGAGGAGCGAACGCTGTCGCGCGGCGAGCGGCTCGAGCTGCAGCAATTGCTCGCCGAGCGCGGATTTTACCGCGGAACGCCGGACGGCCAGTTCGGCGGCCAGACGCGCGAGGCGCTGCGGAACTTCCAGGCCTCGATCGGGGCGCCGGCGGACGGATTTGCCACCTCGGATGTGCTCGAACGGCTGCGGACGCGCTGATCGCAGCCCCAATCTGCCCTGCCGGTAACCTTCTGGGGCGATTACCGGCGCCGTCAACACCATCCGGTGAATGCCCGTTTGCGGCCTGATTCGCGTCCTATTATATGAATCGTCACGATCACGCCGCGCGACGGGTGCGCATGTCAAAGCTGAAGTCCATCCTCAAGCTGTTGAACGAGCCCGGCCCGCTGGTCGTGCTGGCGGTCGTCATCGCCATGCTCGTCGGCATCGCCGGTCCCGCCTCGGCCCAGTTCTTCAACTTCAACCCGTTCGCTTCGCCCCGCCCGGCACCGCGCGGCGGTGGAGGTGGCGGAGGTTGGTTCGGCGGCGAATTCTTCGCTCCGTTCCCGCAGCAACAGCCGAAGAGGGTGATCCAAGACTATTCCAAGGCGCCGCCGCCGGAGAAGCGTGATGGCGCGCCGGACCGCTACGTGCTGGTGCTCGGCGACGCCATGGCCGACTGGCTCGCCTATGGCCTGGAAGAGGCCTATGCCGAGCAGCCCGACATGGGCGTGACCCGCAGGATCCGGACCACGTCGGGCCTCATCAAGTATCAGCCCAGGGGCGAGCCGGCCGACTGGGCCGCCGCCGCCAAGGGTATCCTGGCGACCGAACGCGCCGACGCCATCGTCATCATGCTCGGCCTCAACGACCGCATCTCGCTGCGCGAGCCCGCGATCGAGAAGACCGACGACAAGAAGGGCGACAAGGCCAAGAAGGATGCCAAGGCCAAGCCTGGTGAGACAAAGCCTGGTGAGACAAAGCCCGGTGAGGCCAAGCCGGGCGAAGCCAAGCCGGATGGCAAGGCCGACACGGCGGCCAAGCCCGACGACAAGGCTGCCGATACCGATCTGCCGCAGGACGAGGCCGACAACGACACGCCTGCGGTCGCGGCACCGGAGAAGGCCGCCCGCTCGCCGGGCGGCCTCTACGAGTTCCGGGACGAGCGCTGGGTCGAGCTGTATACGAAGAAGATCGAGGAGATGATCGCGATCGCCAAGAGCAAGGGCGTGCCCGTGCTCTGGGTCGGCCTGCCCGCGGTTCGCGGTCCCAAGGGGACGGCGGACACGCTGTTCCTCGACTCGCTGTATCGCGATGCCGCCGGCAAGGCCGGCATCACCTATGTCGATGTCTGGGACGGCTTCGTCGACGAGGCCGGCCGCTTCCTGCAGAAAGGCCCGGACTTCGAGGGCCAGATCCGCCAGCTGCGCTCCTATGACGGCGTCTATTTCACCAAGCCGGGCGCGCGCAAGCTCGCCCATTATGCCGAGCGTGAGATCAACCGGCTGCTCGCGGCCCGTTCCGCGCCGCTCGAGCTGCCGAACGAGCCGGCCACGCCGGACGCCAATGCCGTACCGGGCCAGCCGGCGCCGCGGCCAGTCGCCGGCCCGATCCTGCCGCTGGTGGCGTCATCCGTCGGCACCGATCAGTTGCTGGGCGGCCCCGGCTCCCGACCTGCGGCGATCGACGCGCTGGCGGCCCGAACCCTGGTCAAGGGCGAGGCGCTGAGCCCGCCGGCCGGCCGCGCCGACGATTTCGTCTGGCCTCGCCGCGAGGTCGGCCGTGAGCAGGCCAAGGAGCCGCCGAAGGAGCCGACCCGGCCCGAAGCGCCGATGGCAGCGACTTCGCCGGCGGAAGCGACGCCGGCAGCACCTGGGCCGGTGTCGCCGCAGCCGCGGCAAAGGCGGCTGACCACGCCGGGGGCGCCCACCCAGCAGCCGCCAGCCCAAACGCCGCAGCCGAATCAGGGCGTTCGTGAGTTTTTCGGCTTCGGCGCGCCTCAGCAGCAACAGCAGCCGGCGCGGCCGCCCGCCGCGCGCAATCCGAACGCGCCGCCGCGGCCGCCAGGATTGGTCGGCCGCTCGGCAGCATCGCTGGAGACCCAGGGCCGCTGATCGTGACCACATTTCGGCGCTGAGGGCGATCGACGCGGATCATTCCGGACCAAGGTGCCAATGACAAATCGGCCCGCATTCGAGAGCGAATGCGGGCTGATTGTCATCTGATCGTCAGCGGGTCTTTGCAGGCTCAGTAGCGCCAGCGCTGCGGCGGCTGCGGCCGGCTCGGCGAGCGCATCAGCATCGCCAGCAGGAAGCCGATGCCGCCGGCGACCAGCAGCGCGCCCATCGGATTGTCCTGAACCCGCTTGGTCAGCGCCTGCGTGCCGTCACGCAGCGTCTCGGAGCCGTTGCCGAACGTATCCTTGGCGAAATCCATCGCCGCATCGCCGGCCTCGCGCGCCGCGTCCTTGGCCTGGCCATACATGTTCTGCACGACGCCCGAGGCCTCGCGCGCACGCCCCGACGCCTGCGTGCTCTTGTCGCCCAACATCTCGCCGACGCCGCCTTCGATCTTGCCTGCGACATCCTTGGCCGTACCGGTCAGCCGATCCTGATCCATTGCCGCTCTCCTTCTCTGCATTGTGCGGGATTGCTGGCCTGCTAACCGGCCAGCACGGCGCAGGTTCCGGACGACTACAAAATCAGGCCGCCGTCGACGACGAGGGTCTGGCCGATGATGTAGGACGACAGCGGCGAGGCCAGGAACAGCGCCGCACCGGCCATGTCCTGCGGCGTCCCCAGCCGCCGCAGCGGAATGCGCTGCAGCGCGCCCTCGAGGCGCTTCGGATTGGCGGTCGTCACCTTGGTCATCTTGGTGTCGACGAGCCCGGGCGCGATCCCGTTGACGCGGATGCCGTCTTCCGCCCACGCCTCGGCCAGGGTTCGCGTCAATCCCATCGCGCCGGTTTTCGAGGCGTTGTAGGCCGGATTGCCCATGGTCGAATGATAGGCCGCGGTCGACGAGACGATGATGAGCGCGCCCCTGGCATCGCGCAGCAGGCCGTGAAATTTCGTCGCACAGGCCATCAGGCTGATGAGGTTGACCTCGACCACCTTGCGAAAGCCCTCCATGGCGAATTCGCCGCGCCGGTACAATACCGCGCCCTGCGCCAGCACCAGCACATCGAGCCGATCGAGCCGCGGCGCGAAGCTCTCGATCGCGCCGGGATCGCTCACATCGAGCTGATGGTAGTTCACCCCTGCGAGATCGGAGCCCTCACCTTCGGCATAATCGGCGGCGCTCGCCCGCGTGCCGCTGACGTCGACGCGCGCGCCCTGCGCGCGAAACGCCTGCGCGATGCCGTTGCCGATGCCGCTCGATCCGCCGATCACCAGCACCGAGCGTCCCGTGAAATCGAGCGCGTTCATCTCCCCACTCCTTCTCTTGTTGTTTGTCGGATGGTGTGGGGATCGGCGCAGGCCCTGTCAACGGCATCGCGGGCTGTGGCGACCCCGGCATCGGCGCCTTCGCATCAATGCTGCTGCGCAGCTACTTCATCGGTGTCAGCCGCAGCAGGCGGCCGGGCGAGTCGTCCTCGATGACCCAGACGGCGCCGTCCGGCGCCACGGCGACGTCGCGGATGCGCTCGCCCATGTCCCAGCGCTCGGCCTCGTCAGGCTGACCATCGGTCCGGAAGGCAACGCGGACCAGCGCGTGCACCCGCAAGCCTCCGATCAGCGCCGATCCCTTCCATTGCGGAAACATCGGACCGTCATAGAAGACCAGACCGGCCGGCGCGATCACAGGATCCCAATAGAGCGGCGGCGGCGCGAGGTCGGGCCGCGTCGCATGCCGCGGGATCGGCGTGCCGTTGTAATTGTCGCCGTTCGACACCAGCGGCCAGCCGTAGTTCTTGCCCGGCTCGATCAGGTTCAGTTCGTCGCCGCCGCGCGGTCCCATCTCGTGCAGCCAGAGCTTGCCATCTGATGCGAAGGCGAGCCCGTAGGGATTGCGGTGGCCGGTGGTCCACGTCTGGGCCGGCACGCCCTTGTCCTCGGCCATGGGATTGTCCGACGGAGTCGCGCCGTCGAGATCGAGCCTGAGCACCTTGCCGCGCGCCTGCCGTGGATCCTGGGCGCTGTTCGGCTGCATGCGGTCGCCGACCGTCAGGAACAGATGCGTTCCCGACGGATCGAACGCGATGATGCCGCCGGGCTGCCCGCCGCCGCCGGCGGGCGTCTGGCGCCAGATGACGGTGGGGTCGGTCAGCGTGGCGTTGTCATTCGAAACCGACAACACGGCACGGGTCAGGACGAGCCGGCTGCCTTCGCTGCTCGGCTCGGTGTAGGTGAGATAGATCTGCGACGTCGTCGCGAAGCTCGGCGACACCGCAATGTCCAGGAGGCCGTTCTGTCCGCGCGCCGCGACGGCAGGCACGTTGCCGATCTGGATCTTCTGCCCACCTTGCGTGACGAGAAAGATCCGGCCTGGCTTCTCCGTGACCAGCATCCGCCCATCCGGCAGGAAGGCGATGGCCCAGGGCGTATCGAACTCGGCAACGCTCCGCGCCTCGAACGGGCGCACGGCGCTTGCCTTGCGATCGCCGGCATTGATGCTCTCGGCTCGCGCGGCCGTGGTCGCAACGAGTCCCATCACCAATGCCAGGCGCAGGAAGGTCGTGGAGAGCACCATGATCACTCCGGTTTGTTGATCCGTGTCGTCGGCAACGAGAATTCGGCCATGCCGGATCGGTGCCTACCGAATGCGTCCGATCAGTGATAATCCCGACGGCGAGCATGCGATGCGCATTTTTCCGTGAGCCGCAAATATGCACCAGCACAGGCAACTCAGCCGCTCGGTCAAGGGATTGACCGTCCTGATCACCGGCGCCGCGTCGGGGATGGGGCGCGCGACCGCGCGCGTGTTCGCCGATGAAGGCGCCAGGGTCGCAGTCACCGATGTCGATGAGGACGCGGCCCGCGCGGTGGCGGCAGACATCGAGGCCAGCGGCGGAACGGCGCGCGCCTGGCGGCTCGACCTCGTCGACCGCAACGCCATCGCGGCCGTCGTCGGCGATGCTGCGACGCATTTCGGCGGGCTCGACGTCATCGTCAACAATGCCGGCATCTCGGTGCATGTCGCGATCGACGACGAAGCCTACGACGAGGCCTGGGCAAGAGGGCTTGCCATCATGCTGACGGCGCAGCAGCGCGTCATCCGTGCCGCGCTGCCGCATCTGCGCCGCTCGAACAGCCCGCGCATCGTCAACATCGCTTCGACCGAGGCGCTCGGCGCAACCGCGCGGCACAGCGCCTATTCGGCTGCAAAGGCCGGGGTGACCGGATTAACGCGCTCGCTCGCGGTCGAGCTCGGCCGCGATCGCATCACCGTCAACTGCATCTGTCCGGGCCCGATCACCACGGCGATGACCGCGCGCATTCCAGATGAGCAGAAGGCGGTCTATGCACGGCGCCGCACCGCGCTTGGCCGCTACGGCGATCCCGAAGAAGTCGCGCACATGACCTTGAGCCTGTGCCTGCCGGCCGCGTCGTTCCTCACCGGAGCGGTGATCCCGGTGGACGGCGGGCTGATGGCCCGCAATGCATGACGTCTGACGCGTCGGCATGACAGCCGTGCGGTCGGCGATCCGCGCCTTGCGTTGACTTCGCGCATCGCCGGCGTAGCCTCTTCTATCAGAAGAAGCGGACAGGAGTCCGCCCTGATGAGGACGCGAGGAGGACACCATGGCGATCGCCATCCGGCAGCTGCATCCGCATTTCGTCGGCGAAGTATCCGGTGTCGATCTGCGAAAGCCTCTCGCTCGGGACGAGGTCGCGCAGTTGCAGGCCGCGATCGATCACTACGCCGTTCTCGTATTTCACGATCAGGACGTCACCGACGAGCAGCAGCTCGCCTTCGCGCTCAGCTTCGGCGACCGCGAGCAGGCGCGCGGCGGCACCGTCACCAAGAAGGAGGATTACCGCCTCACCACCGGCCTCAACGACGTCTCCAATCTCGGCAAGGATGGCAAGCCGCTGCCATCAGACCATCGCACGCATCTGTTCAATCTCGGCAACTGCCTGTGGCACTCCGACAGCTCGTTCCGGCCGATCCCGGCGAAATACTCGATCCTCTCGGCGCGGATCGTGAATCCGAAGGGCGGCAACACCGAATTCGCCGACATGCGCGCCGCCTATGACGCGCTCGACCAGGAGACCAAGACCGAGATCGAGGATCTCGTCTGCGAACATTCGCTGATGTATTCGCGCGGCGCGCTCGGCTTCCTCGACTACACCGAGGAGGAGAAGGAGATGTTCAAGCCGGTCAGGCAGCGGCTGGTCCGCACTCATCCTGCCCATGGCCGCAAGTCGCTGTATCTGTCATCGCATGCCGGCGCCATCATCGGCATGAGCATGCCGGAAGGCCGGCTGCTGCTGCGCGACCTCACCGAGCATGCCACCCAGCCCGAGTTCGTCTACGTCCACAAATGGACGCTGCACGACCTGATCATGTGGGACAACAGGCAGACCATGCATCGCGTGCGCCGCTACGATCAGTCGCAACCGCGCGACATGCGCCGCGCCACGGTGGCCGGCACCGAACCGACGGTCGCGCAGCAGGCGGCGGAATAGTTCTGCCTTCAGCAGAGATGCGCGGCCTCATCCCTCTCCATGTCGTCATTGCGAGGAGCGAAGCGACGAAGCAATCCAGACTGCATCCGCGGGGGACATTCTGGATGGCTTCCGCCTACGCTCTCAAAGCTTCGGCGGACAAGTCGCTGCGCTCGCAATGACGGCGGAGAGGCAGAGCGCCCCATTAAGCCTTCTCTGATCCCAGCGAGCGCGGGAGCTCCAACCGGACGATAAGGCCTATGCGTGCCCGGCGGCGTTGGACAGCATGCCGGGATCAATGCCGATCTTGCGCAGCGCGAGATCGTATTTGGCGTCGACATTGTCGCCGAAGATCAGCTCCGGATCGGCGTCGCAGTGCAGCCAGCCATTGTCCTGGATCTCTTCCTCCAACTGGCCGGCGCGCCAGCCGGCATAGCCGAGGGCGAGGATCGCGTGCTTCGGACCGTCGCCCTTGGCGATCGCCTTGAGGATGTCGATCGTCGTCGTCAGGCAGACGCCGTCGTTGATCTTCAAGGTCGCGTTGGCGATGAAGTAGTCGCTCGAATGCAGCACGAAGCCGCGCCCGGTATCGACCGGGCCGCCGCTCAGCACCTTCATCGTCTCGGCGCTGTCGGGCAGGCTGATCTGATCGCTCTTCTCGATGATATTCAGTTGCATCAGGAGCTGAGGGAAGTCGATGCTGCCCGCCGGCCGGTTCACCATGATACCCATGGCGCCCTCGGCCGAATGCGCGCAGAGATAGATCACCGAGCGCTCGAAACGGGAATCGCCCATCACGGGCATCGCAACCAGCAGCTGACCGTCGAGGTAACCACCGTGAGAGGTGTGATCCCCGATCCCCGTCACTTTGCGGCGAATGTCGCCCAGCCTTTTTGCCTCAGGATTCATCCGCAAGGACTCTCATGATCATCGATATCCTGATATTGGGATGCGCATCTGTCAATCAAGGTTCAGGTCCTCGCGAGGAAATCTGCTCACAAGCATTTCAATGGTTTGCGCCCGAACCGCACTCTAAAGACGTCTCATGTCCGCCTTGGTTCCTCACCACTCTGCCACACTGCTCGTCGCGACCGTCGTATCATCCTGCCTTGCGTTCGGCGCGCAGGCGCAGGATTCCTCGCCCTGGCAGCGCGACAGCCACTCCGCGGTGCGCCTGCTCGCGGGCTCGCGCAGCGGTCCGGTCATGCTGGGCGGCATCGCCTTCGCGCTGCAGCCGGGATGGAAGACCTATTGGCGAACGCCCGGCGATTCTGGCGTGCCGCCGCGGTTCGACTTTTCCAAGTCGGAGAACGTCGAAGCGGTGACGGTTCTGTGGCCCGCGCCGACAAAGTTCGATGACGGCGCCGGCGGACACTCGCTCGGCTATCATGATCAGGTCGTGCTGCCGCTGCGCATCGTCGCCAAGAACCCCGACAAGCCGATGACCCTGCGCGCCGACGTCAGCTACGCAGTCTGCGAGAAGATCTGCATTCCCGTCGAAGCAAAGGCCGAGCTCGCCTTCACCAGCGTCGCCAGCACCGAGGATACGGCGCTCTCGGCGGCCCTCGACACGGTGCCGAAGCCGGCCACTGTCGGCGACGCCATTCCCTTGACGATCCGCGACGTCAAGCGCGACGGCCCGAAGGACGTCGTCGTCGACGTCGCCGTCGCCGATCCGCGCGGTGTCCAGCTCTATGTCGAGGGGCCGACGCCTGACTGGGCACTGCCGATCCCGACCGTGCGCGACAGCGGCATGCCGGGCATCAAGCGCTTCGCCTTCGAGCTCGACGGCGTTCCGCCGGGCGTGAAGCCGGACGGCGCGGCCCTGAAATTCACGCTGGTCGGCCCCGACAAGTCTTACGAGTTCAACTTCACTCTGCCGTGACGGCTGTAGCGCCGCGCGACCGGCGCGGCGCCGGCCCAACTCAATCTTAACGTTGCGTTGATAGGGAAGCACCATCGCCGCCATCCGCGCGGCCGTGGAGCCGGACCCCGCCGTGGCTGTGATGGATGCCCGCAACGCCCTCGCATCGACCGGCCTCGCGGCCCGCCTGAAGGCGCGCCTGGCTGTGCTCGGCGGCAGCGGCGAGGCATCGCTGACGCGCCGCCTGGCCGGCACCATCTTCCTGATCCGCGTGCTCAGCGCGGGCCTCGCCTATCTCAGCCAGATCCTGCTCGCGCGCTGGATGGGCGGCTCGGACTACGGCACCTATGTCTATGTCTGGACCTGGGTGCTGCTGCTCGGCAGCATGCTGGATGTCGGCATCGCCTCCTCGGCGCAGAAGATCATTCCGGACTACCGCACCTCGGGCCAGCAGGCGCTGCTGCGCGGCTTCCTCTCTGGCGGACGCTGGCTGACGCTGGCGACGTCCACCGCTGCGGCGTTGCTGCTCGCCGGCCTGATCGCGCTGCTGTCGCCCTGGATCGACGCCGGCGAGCGCATGCCGCTCTATATCGGCTGTCTGACCTTGCCAGCCTTCGTCGTCGCCAACACCCAGGACGGCATCGCCCGCTCGCACGACTGGATGACGCTCGGCCTGATGCCGCAATTCATCATCCGCCAGACGCTGATCATCGGCTTCACGGCAGGCGCCTTCGTGCTCGGGCTCGATCTCGGCGCCACCGCTGCGATGGCCGCGAGCGCGGCCGCGGTGTGGCTCGCGATGCTCGGCCAGATGCTGGTGCTGAACAACCGGCTCCGCCGCCACGTCGAGCCGGGTCCCAAACAATATGATCTCCGCGGCTGGCTCGCGATCTCGCTGCCGATCCTCTTGGTCGAGAGCTTCTATCTGCTGCTGTCCTACACCGACGTGCTGGTGCTGCAGCAATTCCGCTCTTCCGAGGAGGTCGGCATCTATTTCGCGGTGGTGAAGACGCTCGCGCTGGTGTCGTTCATCCACTACGCGATGTCGGCGACGACGGCGCATCGCTTCGCCGAATACCACGCGCTCGGCGACAAGGCGCGGCTGTCGGCCTATGTCGCGCATGCGATCAAGTGGACGTTCTGGCCGTCGCTCGCGGCGACGCTGGTGCTGCTCGCGCTCGGCAAGCCGCTGCTGTTTCTGTTCGGCGCACAGTTCACCGCCGGCTACGACATCATGTTCATCGCCGCAATCGGGCTCGTCGTACGCGCCGCGATCGGACCGATGGAGCGGCTGCTCAACATGCTGGGCCAGCAGCGCGCCTGCGCCATGGCCTATGCGGCGGCCTTCGTCATGAACCTCGTGCTCTGCATCCTGCTGGTGCCGCAGTTCGGCGGCCACGGCGCCGCGGCGGCGACCTCGCTGTCGCTGGCCTTCGAGACCGTGCTGCTGTTCCGGATCGTCAAGCAGCGGCTCGGGCTGCATGTCCTCGCCTTCGGCAAGGCATCTTGAGGAAACCATATTGACGCATCTGTTGCGTCATCTTGGCCTCGCCTTGGCGGAACTGCGAGCGTCGCGCCGCCACGCCTCGTCTCGCCCGGCGATCACGCAAGTGTTGGGTGCAACGCCTTGATATTGGCGCGATCCTCCGGGCACATGATTTGAATGCGCGCTGGGGGAGAATGAGATGTCGAGACTGGGGGTCGCACTATCGCTGGCCGGAACCGTGATGCTGGCCGGCTGCATGGAAGCGACGCTGTCGCCGACGTCAGACGCGGCGTTGACGCCCCGCGACCGTCAGTTGCTGGCGCACGCGCCCTATGCCGAGGCGCAGATCCCGCAACAGTTCCAGCGCCACATGGTCGACTACACCCGGCAGGAACAGCCGGGCACGATCGTCGTCGATACCGATGCGCGCTTCCTGTACTACGTGCTGCCCGACCGCAAGGCGATCCGCTACGGCGTCGCCGTCGGCGAAGAGGCGATGGCCTTCTCCGGCGTCGCCACCGTCGGCAAGCTCGCGGAATGGCCGGACTGGGTTCCCACCGCCGACATCCAGGCGCGCCTCGGGCCGTATCCGAAGCGCGTCGCCGGCGGCCCGGCGAATCCGCTCGGCGCCCGCGCCATCTATCTGTACGAGGGCAACAAGGACACCCTGTACCGCATCCACGGCACCAACCAGCCCGAATATATCGGCCAGGCGATCTCGTCGGGCTGCATCCGCATGACCAATACCGACGTCGCCGACCTCTACAACCACGTCCAGCTCGGATCGACCGTGGTCGTGCTGCCGCCGGGCCAGAGCGTCGCGTCCACCACCGCGAACGTATTCGCCCGCCGCAGCTGATATCGCGACGTTCTGCGACGCGCGCGGGTTACGGGGCGGGGTCGACGCTCAGGTACTCCGGAGGCACGTGGTCGGTCAGCCAGACGCCGTTGTCCGCAACGAAGAACTTCAAGCGATCCCGATGCATCGCTGCGGCATCGACGCGCAGCACGATGGGCTCGCCGTGCCGGCGCCCGACATTGACGGCCGTCGCCTCATCCAAAGACAGATGCACCTGCTGGCGTGACTGCGGCCTCAAGCCTTCTGCCATGATCGCTTCGACGAAGCGCGTCGCCGTTCCGTGATACAGCACGGCGGGCGGCTCGCGCGGGGTCAAGCCGAGTTCCACCGCCACCGAATGTCCCTGCGCCGCCCGAATGCGCTGCCCGTCCTGCGAGACCGTGAAGCGCTTCTTGTCGCTGGTCGCGACCACCTGCTCCAGATCGGCCCGGCTGAGGACGGTCCCCGCCGCCGCCGCGCGCGCGATCAGATCATCGATGATCGCCCAGCCCTGCCCATCCAGCACCAAGCCGATTGTATCTGGCTGGTGGCGCAGCACGAGACTGAGGAACTTGCTCAAGCGGACCGGATCGAAGGCCATCGTCTGCATCCTAGCCGTAGCGCAGCTTCAGGCCGAGGATCGCGGCCACCAGGCCGAGCGTGATCGCGTTGGCGACGACCAGCGGCAGGTCGCTGATCAGCGCGCCGTAGAGCAGCCACATCGAGTTGCCGGTGGTCTGCAGCACGAACATGCCCATCGAGATGTCATGGGTCGAGCGCGACCGCCAGGCCTTGATGACCTGCGGCAGGAACGAGCTCGTGGTGCAGATGGCGGCGCCGAGGCCGATGATCGTGGTCAGCAAGGTCGAGGGTCCGTGCGCTGGTCGTGGAAACGCACGCTTGTAGAATGGACCGCGCCGAAGCGAAACCCGCCTCGGCGCGAAACTGGTGCCTTGTTCAGCGCTCCTGCGATCGTTACGCCGCCGTCCAACCGCCGTCGATCGAGAGGTTGGTGCCGGTGATCTGCGCCGCATCGTCGCCGCACAGGAACAGCGCCAGCGCCGCGACCTGCTCGGAGGTCACGAACTCCTTGGTCGGCTGCGCCGCGAGCAGCACGTCGTTGATGACCTGTTCCTTGGTGAGGTTGCGCGCCTTCATCGTATCGGGAATCTGCTTCTCGACCAGCGGCGTCCACACATAGCCCGGCGAGATGCAGTTGCAGGTGATCTTGAAGGTCGCGAGCTCGAGCGCCACGGTCTTGGTGAGGCCGGCGATGCCGTGCTTGGCCGAGACATAGGCCGACTTGAACGGCGAGGCGACCAGCGAATGCGCGGACGCCGTGTTGATGATGCGGCCCCAGCCGCGCTTCTTCATGCCGGGCACCGCGGCGCGGATGCCGTAGAACGCGGACGACAGGTTGATCGCGATGATCTGCTCCCACTTCTCCGGCGGGAAGTCTTCGACCGGCGAGACGAACTGGATGCCGGCATTGTTGACGAGGATGTCGACCGAGCCGAACGTGGTCTCGCCGAGCGCGATCATGCCGGCGATCTCGGCCGGCTTGCTCATGTCGGCCGGCGAGTGCACGGCCTTGACCTTGAAGTCGCTCTCGATCGCCGCACGCTCCTTCTCGATGTCGGCTGGCGCGCCGAAACCGTTGAGCACGATGTTCGCGCCGGCGGACGCGAAGGCGCGCGCATAGGCCAGCCCGATGCCGCTGGTCGAGCCGGTCACGACCGCGGTCTTGCCCTTCAGATTCGTCGTCATTGCTTCACTCCTTCTTGGCGGCAGCGAGACTGCCGTCCTGCGTGAGATCGTAGGTGACCATGGTCTCGCCGGACTGCGGCCGCTCCAGCCAGTCCTTGTGGCGCATCGACTGGTGGACATCGCGCACGCCCGCTTCCCAATGCTCGACCATCGCGACATGGGAAAAATCGTAGTCCTTGGAGGACGTCTCGTAGTTCTTGCTGCGATAGATCAGGTGCACCACCGTGACGGTGTTTTCCTGCGCCGCCTTGCACAGGATCTCGAGCGAGGGATCGTTGCGCAGCTCGTCGGGCAGCTTGGCATAGAGCTCGCGCAGCGCCTTGCGCGTGTTGTGGATCATGCGGTTCTTGTCGGTGTTCATCCGCGTCCGGCTGGAATAGCGGATGTCCTTCTCGCGCTCGGCGGCCTCCAGCAGCGTCCGCGGCAGATCGCCGCGCGCGGAGAACAGATCGACCTGGAAGATCAGCAGATCACGATCGGTCTCGGTATCGAGCACGTAGTCCAGCGGCGTGTTGGAGGCGATGCCGCCGTCCCAATAGTGCTCGCCGTCGATCTCGACCGGCGGGAAGCCGGGCGGCAGCGCGCCCGACGCCATGATGTGCTCGGGCCCGATCCGCTTGCCCTGCTTCCTGAATTCGACATTGTCGAAATAGGTGAAGTTGCCGGTGGTGACGCCGACGGCTCCGACGGAGAGCCGCGTCTTCAGATCGTTGATGCGGTCGAAATCGACCAGCCGTTCCAGGGTCCGCCTGAGCGGCGCGGTGTCGTAATAGCTGACCGATTGCAGCGTGCCTGACGGCCACAGCGGCGCCGGTGGGAAGCGCGGCGTGAAGAAGCCGGGCACGCCGAACGCCGCGATCAGCCCGGCGCTGACTTCGTTGAAGGCCGAGCGGTGATGATCGCCATTGAGCAGCGGCTTCCACGGCACCGGCGACGATACCATCTCCCAAAATTCCTTGAGACGGCCAATGCGTTTCTCCCGGTCGTTGCCGGCGATGATCGCGGCATTGATGGCGCCGATCGAGATACCGGCGACCCATTCCGGTTCGAAATCGAAATGGCACAGTGCCTGATAGGCGCCGGCCTGATAGGAGCCGAGCGCGCCGCCGCCCTGCAGGACGAGCACGCGTTGCGATTCGGCGGGGGTTGCAGGCAGCGGGGGAAATGGATGTTGCGTCATTACCGCGGTCATTAGCAAAGCAAGGCGCCACCGTGGCGTCACTTCGCGGTGACGTCAATCCACCCCAAGGGCTAGGCCGGCCTGACTCGCACGCGGCCTGCGCAGGGCGGCGGCAGCCCAGCCTGTCAGGAGGGCTTCTTGCCGTCCGGCGCGGCCAGGATCATGGTCCAGAACACTTTGTACTTGGTGTTCGGAGCATAGCTCGCTGCGATGCCTATTTTTGTGACACCGCTCTTGAGCATGTTGGCGCGATGCGGCGGCGAGTCACGCCAGCCGGAAAACGCTTCCGCCAGCGTATGATAACCGGCCGACACGTTCTCGACCGCGACGACAGCGTCATAGCCGGCACCCGTCAGGCGCTTCGCCAGCGGGGCGCGCACGTCATGATCGAGCTTGTTCTTGTCGGCCATCGCCTGCGACTGCGATTCCGCCAGCCGCATCAGCTCGGGGTCGACCTCGACCGTGCCGAGCCCGTTGTTCTGGCGGTATTGCGAGATCATCGTCGCCGCAGCCACCGCATCGAGCTTGGCGCCCGCGACCGCCATATCGGCATACATGGTCGGCGCCTGCACGACCGGCGTCTCGGCCGCACAGCCGGCGAGCAGGAATGCAATGGAGAGAGCGAGAGCCAGACGCTTCAATGAACCAATCCCTATGCCGATGCGAGAGGCGGGTTGTTGCACATCAACCGTGGCTGAAAGGTGAATCGGTGGTAAGTTCCGTCGCGACAATTGCGGCCATTCCTGCCGGCAACCGTTCGTCAACCATAGGAGCAGTTCGGTCAAGCCAGGAACGGCACGACGCCCTCGGTGTCGTCCTGGCCTTGAGCCGGGACCTTACTCCGCAGCGGTCGTGGTGAGACCCGATGCCGCTCCGGCGTGCCTCAAGCAAGCTTCACGGCGTATGGGTCCCGGATCAGCGCCCGCCAACGCTTTCGCGTTGCCGGGCTTGTCCGGGACAACACCGCATGTTTGGCAGCGATCCGGGACGAGCCCGAGCAGCCCCTACCCGGCCGCGAAAATCCGATAATGCCGCGGCTTCAGGCCGATGCGGTCGCCGATGCGGAGCTCGCGGTCGCGGGGGGCGTCGATCTCGATGGTCGAGCCTTCAGTCAGCGCGATCTCGGCGCGCTGCACTGGGCCGAAGCTGCGGACGTGGGTGACGGCGCCGTGCAGCGTGCCGCTGTCCGCGGAGCCGATCAGCATGTCGTGCCGGCGCACGAACAAGGTCGAGGCGCCCGCGGCCACGCCCTCTGCAGCCAGGTCCAGCGGCCGCCCGTTCAGATGCACGGCGCCGCCGGAGATCTCCACCGGCAGCATGATCGATTCGCCGATGAAGCCGTGCACGAAGGCCGTCGCCGGACTGTCGTAAACGTCGCTCGGCGAGCCGACCTGCTCGATGCGGCCCTTGTCCATCACCACGACGCGGTGCGCGACCTCGAGTGCCTCCTCCTGATCATGCGTCACGAAGATCGAGGTGACGTTGATCGAGTGATGCAGGGTGCGCAGCCATTGCCGCAGCTCCTTGCGCACCTTGGCGTCGAGCGCGCCGAACGGCTCGTCGAGCAGGAGGATGCGCGGCTGGATGGCGAGCGCGCGCGCCAGCGCGATGCGCTGGCGCTGGCCGCCGGAGAGCTGGCTCGGATAGCGATCGGCGAGCCAGTCGAGCTGGACGAGGTCGAGCAGCTCCTTCACGCGCGCGCGGATCTCAGCCTCGCTCTTGCGGATGCGGCGCGGCTGCACGCGCAGGCCAAAGGCGACGTTCTCGAACACGTTCATGTGCCGGAACAGCGCGTAGTGCTGAAACACGAAGCCGACGTGACGCTCGCGCGCGCCGCGATCGAGCGCGCTCTCGCCGTCAAACAGGATCTCGCCGGAATCGGGCCACTCCAGCCCGGCGATGATCCGCAGCAAGGTCGTCTTGCCCGACCCGGACGGGCCCAGCAGCGCCAGCAATTCGCCGTCGGCGACCTTGAGATCGACGCCGTCGAGGGCCTTGAACGTGCCGAACGTCTTGACGACACCCCTGACTTCAATGGTCACGCGGACCTCCCTCATCGAGTTGCCGTTCGAGGACGGTTTTGACGACCAGCGTGATCAGCGCGAGCATCGCCAAGAGCGAGGCGATCGCGAACGAGGCGACCATCTGGTATTCGTTGTAGAGGATCTCGACCAGCAGCGGCATCGTATTGGTCTCGCCGCGGATATGGCCGGACACGACCGAGACGGCGCCGAACTCGCCCATCGCGCGCGCGTTGCAGAGCAGCACGCCATACAGCACGCCCCATTTGATGTTCGGCAGGGTGACGCGGAAGAACGTCTGCAGGCCGGACGCGCCGAGCGAGATCGCCGCCTCCTCCTCCTGCGTGCCCTGCTCCTGCATCAGCGGGATCAGCGCGCGCGCCACGAACGGGAAGGTCACGAACACGGTCGCCAGCGCAATGCCGGGAAAGGCGAACAATATCTGCAGGCCATGGCTCTGCATCCACGGACCGAAGAACCCCTGCGCGCCGAACAGCAGCACGAACACGAGGCCCGATATCACCGGGCTCACCGAGAACGGCAGATCGATCAGGGTGATCAGGAACGTCTTGCCCGGAAAGTCGAACTTGGCGATCGCCCAGGCGGCGCACAGGCCGAACACGAGATTGGTCCCGACCGAGACCAGCGCCACCAGCAGCGTCAGGCGGATCGCGTCCCACGCCTCGGCGTCGGCAAGCGCGGTGAAATAGGCCGCGATGCCCTTGCCGAACGCTTCCACGAACACGACGATCAGCGGCAGCACCACGAACACCGACAGGAACGCCAACGCCAGCGTCGTGATGACGATGCGGACCAGGCGCGGCTCGGTGCGCGGATCGGGACGGCCGGCCTGCGCGACGTGCGGGCTGGCCGCGGACGATGCCACGGATGGCGCCTGCAGGGTCATCTCCACGCTCATGTCGGGTCCTAGTTCAAGGGCGCCCGGCTCTGCGCCCAGCGCTGCAACCGGTTCACGGCAAAGATGATCAGGAACGCCACGACCAGCATCACCACCGCGATCGCGGTGGCATCGGCGTAGCGGAATTCGGACAGCCGGATCACGATCAGCAGCGGCGCGATCTCGGAGACGTTCGGCAAATTGCCGGCGATGAAGATCACCGATCCGTACTCGCCGACCGCGCGCGCAAAGGCGAGTGCGAAGCCGGTGAGCAGCGCCGGCGTCAGGCTCGGCAGGATCACGCGGGCCACGATCTGCCAGCGCCCGGCGCCGAGGCTCGCTGCCGCCTCCTCGATCTCCGGATCGAGATCGATCAGCACCGGCTGCACGGTGCGGACGACAAAGGGGATGCCGATGAAGATCATCGCAACGAAGATGCCGAGCGGCGTGAACGCCACCTTGATGCCCATTGCGGCGAGCGGCGCGCCGAGCCAGCCCTTCTGTGCGAACAGCGCCGTCAGCGCCACGCCCGCCACCGCCGTCGGCAGCGCGAACGGCACGTCGACGATGGCGTCGAACAGGCGGCGGCCGGGAAAGCGGTAGCGCACCAGCGCCCAGACGACAATGGTGCCCATCACCAGATTGACGCAGGCGGCGGCGAAAGCGAGCCCGAACGAGATCTTCAGCGCGCTCAAGGTGCGACGGCTGGTGACGATGCCCCAGAACTGCTCCAGGCTGAGATCGGTCGAGCGAACGAACAGTCCCGCCAGTGGAATCAGGACGATCAGCGACAGCCAGGTCAGCGTCAGCCCCATGGTGAGACCAAAGCCTGGCAAGGTGCTGCGACGTGGTGCAAGTACGTTCAAAAAAAGGCCTGGTCCGTTGATGATCGGTGTCGATGGGCTTGAATCGATTGTGGTGTCCGCCCGCCGCCCCCAGCCTCGTCTCGGCAATCGAGACCGGGGACCGCGTCTCATGCGCGATATCGCAGATCGCCGCAACGCCAGCTTCTTGCCTTGTTGTCTCGAAGCCGTATCAGATCGGCGGTCACCAACTTGTTCCTTCTGATTCGATCAATTCTTGTAGATTTGATCGAAGATTCCGCCTTCCGCAAAATGGTCCTTCTGGGCCTTGGTCCAGCCGCCGAACACCTCGTCGATGGTGAACAGCTCGACCTTGGCGAAGGCAGCCTCGTACTTCTTGGCCACCTCGGGATCACGCGGACGGTAGGAGTTGCGTGCGGCAATTTCCTGACCTTCCTTTGTATACCAGTATTTCAGGTAGGATTCAGCCACACTTCGCGTGCCCTTTTTGTCGGCCACCGAGTCGACCACCGCAACTGGCGGTTCGGCCAGGATCGACAGCTGCGGCGCGACGATCTCGAACTTGTCCTTGCCGAACTCACGCAGGGCCAGATGCGCCTCGTTCTCCCAGGCGAGCAGGACGTCGCCGACACCGCGCTCCACGAAGGTCACGGTGGCGCCGCGGGCGCCGGTGTCGAGCACAGGGACGTGCTGATAGAGGTCGCCGACGAACTGCTTGGCCTTGTCGGCCGAGCCGAACTTCTTCAGCGCATAGCCCCAGGCGGCCAGATAGTTCCAGCGCGCGCCGCCGGATGTCTTCGGATTGGGCGTGATGACGTCGACGCCCTTCTTGAGCAGGTCGTCCCAGTCCTTGATGCCCTTGGGATTGCCTTTGCGCACCAGGAAAACGATGGTCGAGGTGTAGGGCGAGGCATTCTGCGGCAGTCGCTTTTGCCATTCCTTGTCGAGCAGACCCTTGCCCGCGATCGCGTCGATGTCATAGGCGAGCGCCAGGGTCACGACGTCGGCCTGCAGCCCGTCGATGACGCTGCGGGCCTGCGCACCGGAGCCGCCATGCGACTGCTTGACCTCGACGCTCTTGCCGGTCTCCTTCTGATAGGCGGCTGAAAACGCCTTATTGAACTCGACGTAGAGCTCGCGGGTCGGGTCATATGAGACGTTGAGCAGACTGATGTCCGCGGCATAGGCCGATCCTGCCCATGCCAGGCCTGCGACCGCAGCCAGAAGACGTCGCATCATCATCCAAGCTCTCCGTTCCATTCACCGCCCGCAATGTTGCAGGCGCGCACTGCAGATCGCCAAATGTTCACGTCGGAGTCAACGGAACCGGATTTTCTTGTTTCCGGCCGGACATAGGCATTTTGCTACGAAGCGCTCGGCGTTGGGATAGCTGTTCTTGCCGCGGCACAATGTCGTCATGGGCTGCCAGGTCAGCCGGCCGGTGAGTTTCGAACTACACCTTCGAGGTCGCGATCGTGTGGATGCCGCATTCGGTCTTGTCACGGCCGCGCCAACGGCCGGCCCGCTCGTCCTCGCCGGAGTCGGCGCGGCTTGTGCAGGGCATGCATCCGATCGAGCGGAAGCCGGCGGCGACCAGCGGATGCTGCGGCAGATTGGCAGAGCGGTAGATCGCCGCGATCTCCTCGCGGGTCACATTGGCGAACGGATTGAATTTCACCCGCACGCCGTCCTGCTCGACGACCGGGATCGCCGCCCGCAAGCCGCCCTGGAAACGCTTGCGGCCGTTGATCCAGGCGGCGAACGGCGCCAGCGCGCGTGCCAGCGGCTCGACTTTGCGGATGCGGCAGCAGGCGTCGGGATCGGAGAACCACAGATCGTTGTCGGCGTCCTCGCGCTCGAGCGCGGCGGCGTCCGGCTTCATCGAGCGGACGTCTTGCAGGCCGAGGATCTCGATGAGCCGGTCGCGATAGGCCAGCGTCTCCGCGAACATGTGCCCGGTGTCGAGGAAGATCACCGGGATCGCCGGATCGACGTCGGACGTCACCTTCAGGAGCGCAGCCGACTCCGTTCCAAACGACGACACCACCGCCAGCCGCTCGCGACCGATCGCCGCGAGAGCAGCGGCAATGACCTCATGCGGCGCGGCCGTGCGCAGCGCGGCGTCGAGCGCCGCGACCGGGATCTCCGCAACGGAAGGCGATGCAGCCAGCGTGCTCACAGCCCGGCACTCTCCGAATGGCGCAGTTGCAGGCGCTGATGCAGCGCCGAGATCCGGCCGTCGCCGGTCGGCTGATAGAACACCGAATAGCGCTTCACGGTCTCGGTGAAGGCCTCGGCATCCGCCTGCTTCTTGACCTCGAATGCGTCGAAGCCGGCGCGCAGCATGAACACGAACTGATCGCGCAGCACCTGCCCGGTCGCGCGCAGCTCGCCGCGGAAGCCATGGCGCTCACGCAGCAGACGCGCTTGGGTATAGGCGCGGCCGTCGCGAAAACTCGGGAACACCAGCGCGACCAGCGCGAGCCGGTCGAGATACGGCACGAGATCGTCGACGTCGCGATTGTTCGGCCAGATCACGCCGAGCTTGCCACTTGAGCGGCTGACCAGCGCGTCGGGGCCGGCGAGAAAACGCGTCTCCGAGACGAGGATCGCGCCCTGCGCCGGCAGTTCGGCATCGTCGGTGAGGCGGACGAACGCGTCCGCGATGATGTGTCCGCCCTTAACGAGTGGCATAGACCCGCTCCCTGAATGGTTCGACCCCGAGCCGCTTCACCGTGTCGACGAACAGCTCCTCGGGGCTCGCGCGCAGCGCAAGATAGGCTTCGACGATGTCCTCGACGACATCGGCAACTTCGGCATAGGGCACCGCGGGTCCGATCAGGGTGCCGAGCACGGCGCCCTCGTCCGCGCGGCCGCCGATCGTGATCTGATAGAATTCCTCGTTGTTCTTCTCGACGCCGAGGATGCCGATGTGACCGACGTGATGGTGGCCGCAGGCATTGATGCAGCCGGAGATGTTGATGTGCAGCCGGCCGATCAGGTTCGCCGTGTCGTGATTGGCGAAGCGGCGCGTGATCTCCTGAGCGATCGGGATCGAGCGCGCGTTCGCCAGCGAGCAGTAGTCCAGGCCCGGGCAGGCGATGATGTCGGACACGAGGTTGACGTTGGGAATCGCGAGGCCAATGGCCTCGAGCGCCTTCCACACCGCCGGCAGGTCGCGCTTGCGGACATGCGGCAGCGCCAGGTTCTGCTCATGCCCGACCCGGATCTCGCCGAACGAGTATTTGTCGGCGATGTCGGCCAGCGCATCCATCTGGTCGGCGGTCGCATCGCCCGGCGGCTTGCCCATGGGCTTCAGCGACACGGTCACGATGGCATAGCCCTGCACCTTGTGCGGGAACACCGAGTTCTTGCGCCAGGCCTCGAACTTCGCATCATGCGCGGCCTGCTTCAGCTCCTCCGGCATGTGCGGCAGCGTCTCGTAGGCCGGATAGAAGAAGCGCGAGCGGATGTCCTCGATGATCCCCTGATCGAGCTTGAGCACGCCGTCGCGGATCTGCTGCCACTCCTCCTCGACCTCGGCGGCGAACTTCTCGATGCCGAGCTCATGGACCAGGATCTTGATGCGCGCCTTGTAGATGTTGTCGCGGCGGCCGTACTGGTTGTAGACGCGCAGGATCGCCTCGACATAGCTGAGAATGTCGTGGCCGTGGACGAACGGCTTGATGGTCTTGGCGATGAACGGCGTGCGGCCGAGGCCGCCGCCGACCAGCACCTCGAAGCCGGTTTCGCCCTGCTCGTTCTTCTTGAGACGCAGGCCGATGTCGTGGATCTTGATCGCGGCGCGGTCGTGGTCGGACGCCGTGATCGCGATCTTGAACTTGCGCGGCAGGAACGAGAATTCCGGGTGAAGCGTGGTGAACTGGCGCAGCAGCTCCGCCCAGATCCTGGGATCCTCGACCTCGCCCGGCGCGACGCCCGCCCACTGATCCGAGGTGACGTTGCGCATGTTGTTGCCGGAGGTCTGCATCGACTGGATGCCGACCTCGGCGAGGTCGGCCATCGCATCCGGCAGCTCGGCGAGCTTGATCCAGTTGAACTGGATGTTCTGCCGCGTCGTGAAGTGACCGTAGCCGCGGTCGTAGCGGCGCGCGACATGGGCCAGCCGGCGGAGCTGGTTCGACGCCAGCGTGCCGTAGGGGATCGCGATGCGGTACATGTAGGCGTGGAGCTGCAGATAGACGCCGTTCTGCAGCCGCAGCATCTTGAACTCGTCCTCGGACAATTCGCCCGACAGGCGCCGTTTCACCTGGTCGCGGAATTCGGCGACGCGCTCGTTGACCAAGGTGCGGTCGATTTCGTCATAAGCGTACATGACAGGCCTTCAGACTTGAGCCGGGAGCGCGATGGAGGCGCCCGTGAGCCGGATGTGTTCGCGCATATTGCCGGGCTTGACCGCACCGTCGGCGCCCACCTCGACCGGCGCGATGTAGGGACCGATCGCACCGAGATCGTCGGCCACCGCTTCCGACAGCAGGGCGCGCGCCTCGTCGGCGGTGCGGACGATCGCCGCATCGGAGAGCTCATCCGACCAGCTCTTGGTGCCGGTGCGGTAGATCACCGCGCCATCCCAGGTCCGGTTCGCGGTGATGATCGAGGGACCGGTGATCTTGATCTTCTGTTGCAGCGGGGAGGTCATTCAGACGGGTTCCAGGAGTTGTGCGATCACGCCACTGATAGTCTGCTGGCGCCACGGCGCGGAGTGCGCCACGACGTCACCGATGATGAGGATGGCCGGACCGCCATCGATTTGGCCGACGAGATCCGGCAACTGATCGAGCGTGCCGACCGCCGCCTGCGCATCGGGGCGCGTCACCTTCGCGAACACACCGACCGGCGTCTGCGGCGAGCGGCCCGCCGCGAGGAGCCCTGCGCGCACCGCCGGCGCCGCGGTCATGCCCATGTAGACGACGACGGTCATCTTGGTGTCAGTCAGCGCCGACCAGTCGACCGCCTCGGCATCGCGCTCCTTGTGCGCGGTGAGGAAGGTGATGCGCAGCGCCTTGCTGCGGAAGGTCAGCGGCACCTCGAACTGCGCGGCGGCGCCGAGGCCGGCGGTGATGCCGGGCACGATCGTGTAGGACACGCCCGCCTTGCGCAGCGCATCGACCTCCTCGCCGCCACGGCCGAACACGTAGGAGTCGCCGCCTTTCAGCCTGACCGCGCGCTTGCCCTCGCGTGCCGCTTCGATCAGCAGCTTGTTCACAGCATCCTGGCCAATGCCGGGCTTGCCGACGCGGCGGCCGACCGGCACGCGCGAGGCATCGCGGCGGATGCGGTCGAGAATCTCAGGCGTGACCAGCTCGTCGTAGAACACGACATCCGCGTCCTGCAGCGCGCGCAGCGCCTTGACGGTCAGAAGATCGGGATCTCCCGGACCGGCGCCGACCAAGGTCACATGGCCGTTGCTGCGGCCGGCATGATCGGCGCCCGCAAACGCCGTGGGATCGGCAATGCCATGCAGCGCCGCCTCCGCTTCCTGCTTGCGGCCCGCCAGCACCAGTGCGCCGATCGGGCCGTCGACGATGCGCTCCCAGAAGCGGCGGCGCAGCGTCATCTCGGCGATCTGCGGGTTGATGGTCTTGCGGAAGTCGCCGATGAAGCTCGCGAGCTCGCCGATCCGCGCCGGCAGCAGCGCCTCGATGCGTTCGCGCACGCGGCGTGCCACGACGGGCGAGGAGCCGCCGGTGCCGATCGCCACCACCACGTCGCCGCGATCGACGATCGCCGGAAAGATGAAGCTGGAATGCGCGAGGTCGTCCATGACGTTGACGGGCAGACCAACGCTGCGCGCCCGCGCCGACATCGCAACGCCGATGTCGCCAGCGCCCGCGCACAGCACGGCGATGACGCCAGTGAGATCGGCGCTCAGCGGGTCGCCTTCGGCGCGCTCGATCTGGCCGTGCTGATCGCGCAGACCCGCGAGATCGAAGTCGCCGTCGGTGGCGAACCAGCGAATCCGTGCGCCCGCGGACAGCAACACGCGAAGCTTGGCGCGCACGAGCTCGCCCGCGCCGATCAGCAGCACGGGGCCGGTCTTCAGATCGAGAAACACCGGCAGATATTGCATTGCGTTCTTCAGCTTCGGCACTTGGGGGTTGACTGGAATTATTTTCTATATAAGTGTCCCGCCTACGACGTAAAGAGAAAATTATTCCTTGGCTCCGCCATAGAATTTTCTCCCAGGCAGGCGATGGCTGATAGCATGCACATTCTCACAAACGACGTTTCCAGAGATCGGTTGCCCTCCTCCGAGATCGAGCAAGCATCTTCCATGCCGCGCGTCCTCAACGCCGCACCGACGATGGACCATCTCGACGAGCTGGAGGCGCAGAGCATCTACATCCTTCGCGAGGCCTTTGCACGGCTGAAGAAGCTGGCGCTGCTGTGGTCGCTGGGAAAAGATTCCAACGTGATGATCTGGCTGGCGCGCAAGGCGTTCTTCGGCCGGGTGCCGTTCCCCGCCATGCATGTCGATACGGCCAAGAAGTTTCCCGAGATGTACGCCTTCCGCGACACCTACGCGAAGGAATGGGGCCTCGATCTCAAGGTCGAGCCGTGCCCGCCGATCGATGCCGTCGATCCCACACTGCCGCCCGCCGCACGCTCGGCTGCGCGCAAGACCGAGGGCCTGAAGATGGCGCTCGCCAAGCATGGCTTCGACGGCCTGATCGCGGGCATCCGCCGCGACGAGGAGGCGACGCGCGCCAAGGAGCGCGTGTTCTCGCCGCGCGGGGCCGAGGGCCATTGGGATGTGCGCGACCAGCCGCCGGAATTCTGGGATCACTTCAACGCCTCGCCGCCGCAGGGCGCTCACTTGCGCATCCATCCGATCCTGCATTGGACCGAGGCCGACATCTGGGCCTACACGGCGCGCGAGAACATTCCGATCATCCCGCTGTATCTGTCCAAGAACGGCAAGCGCTATCGCTCGCTCGGCGATCAGGACATCACCTTCCCGGTCGCGTCGAACGCCTCGAACATCCCCGAGATTCTCGCCGAACTCGAAAGCACCAAGGTGCCCGAGCGTGCCGGCCGCGCGCTCGACCACGAGACCGAAGACGCCTTCGAGCGGCTTCGCGTCGCCGGCTATCTGTGAGGGGGAACGAGGCGATGAACATGCGAGTCCCGTCAGCCGTCCCCGCCACGCCGAACGGCACCACCCGTCCGCAGGTCCGCATCGTGATCGTCGGCCATGTCGACCACGGCAAGTCGACCTTGGTCGGCCGTCTGCTGCATGAGACCGGCAGCCTGCCCGAGGGCAAGCTGGAGATGCTGCAGGCCGTCTCCGCCCGCCGCGGCATGCCGTTCGAATGGTCGTTCCTGCTCGACGCGCTGCAGACCGAGCGCGACCAGGGCATCACCATCGACACCACGCAGATCCGCTTCCGCACCAATGCGCGCGAGGTCGTGCTGATCGACGCGCCCGGCCACGCCGAATTCCTGCGCAACATGATCACCGGCGCCTCGCAGGCCGATGGCGCGGTGCTGATCATCGACGCGCTCGAAGGCGTGCGCGACCAGACCCGCCGCCACGGCTATCTCCTGCATCTGCTCGGCGTGAAGCAGGTCGCGGTCGTCGTCAACAAGATGGACCGCGTCGATTTCGGCGAAGACCGCTTCGACGCGATCAAGGCCGAGATCTCGGCGCATCTCGAAGGCCTCGGCGTCAAGCCGGTCGCCGTCATCCCGATCTCCGCGCGAGACGGCGACGGCGTCGCCGAGCTGACCTCGCGGATCGGCTGGTACGACGGCCCGACCGTGGTCGAGGCGCTCGACGGGCTGGAGCCGGCCAAGCCGCTGTCGAGCCTGCCGCTGCGCCTACCGGTGCAGGCGATCTACAAGTTCGACGACCGCCGCATCGTCGCCGGCCGCGTCGAGGCCGGCGAGTTGCGCGCCGGCGACGAGATCGTGATCATGCCCGCCGGCAAGATCGCCAAAATCAGGACCGTCGAGGGCTGGCCGCAGACCCCGGTGACCACGGCGCAGGGCGCGGGCCGCTCGGTCGGCATCACGCTCGATCGCGAGCTGTTCATCGAACGCGGCGACGTCATCGCCCATGTCGGCCGCGAGCCGCAGGCGGCGCGCCGGCTGCATGCCCGCATCTTCTGGCTGCACGACCAGCCGCTGTCGAAAGGCGACAGCATCCTGGTCCGGCTCGGCACCCGCGAGGCGCGCGGCAGCGTCGTCGCGATCGCGAAGGCGGTCGACCCGGGCTCGCTGTCCAACGAAGAGAACGCATCGATCGCGCGCAACCATGTCGGCGAGATCGAGATCGCACTGACCCAGCCGGTCGCCGTCGATCCCTACACCGAGAATGCGCGCACCGGCCGTCTCGTCATCGAGGTGCAGGGCCGCATCGCCGGCGGCGGGCTGGTGCTGTCGATCGCCGCTGGCAAGCGCGCCGCACCGATCGACATCATGCCGGTGGAATCGGCGCTGCAGCCGCAGGAGCGCGCCGACCGCTATCGCCACAAGGGCGCCGTCGTGTGGATGACCGGCCTGCCCGGCGCCGGCAAGTCGACCCTGGCGCGCGCGCTGGAGCGGCGGCTGTTCAGCCGCGGCGGCGCCCCGGTGCTGCTCGACGGCGACACCGTCCGTGCCGGCCTCAACAAGGATCTCGGCTTCACGCCGGAGGACCGCGCCGAGAACATCCGTCGCCTCGCTGAGGTCGCGACCCATCTCGCCCGCAACGGCCACATCGCGATCGTCGCCGCGGTATCGCCCGCGCGCGAGGACCGCGCGGCTGCGCGCCGCGTCGCCGGCGACCTGTTCCGTGAGGTCTACGTCGCGACGGCCGCCGAGATCTGCGAGAGCCGCGACCCCAAGGGCCACTACGCCAAGGCCCGCGCCGGCAATCTGCAGAACTTCACCGGCATCGGCACCGACTACGAGCCGCCGCTCGATGCGGAGCTGGTGATCGACACCGCGACGCGCGGGATTGCGGACGCCACCGACGAGCTGGAGGCGCTGCTGTCGCGGACATCCGTGCTGTTCGACGACATCGCCGATCTCGGCGCGAATATCTGACGTCTGCTTCCAGACTTGTCATGCACTCCGTCATTCCGGGGCAAGGCCGCAGGCCTTGAACCCGGAATCTCGACATTGCCTTGCGCTCAATCCCCAATCACTTCGAGATTCCGGGTTCGATCGTCGACGCACAGCCGCTTCACGGCTGCGCATTGCCGATCGCCCCGGAATGACGGTGAAGCGCGACCCAGCTCAGCCGGACGCTACAGCGCGCCGACATAGGCGGTGAGATCGTCGAGCTCGGCCTCGGTCGGCAGTCGCGTCTCCATCTTCTTGGCATAGAACTCCCACATCAGCTTGACGGCGTCGCGCAGCGACGCCGTGCGGCCGTCGTGGAAATACGGCGCGGTCGACGCGGCCGCATGCAGGGTCGGCACCTTGAACTTGCCGCCGGTGCCGATGTCGTCTTTGCTCTTCTTGTCGAAGCTCGGCAATTGATGGCAGGTGCCGCAACCGCCGTCGCCGATATAGAGCTCATAGCCGCGCCTGACGGCCGCGCTGGCATCCTCCCTCGGCGTGCCGTCCCCCTTGACCTGCCAGTTCGCCGGATAGTTCAGCGTGCGCACATAGGCGACCAGCGCCGCCAGCGTCTCCGGCGACGGCTCCGGCCCCTTCATGCGATTGACGATGATGCCGCGGATGCTGTCCTCCAGGGTCGGCGCCTGGCCGGCCCAGCCGAACACCGCGCGCTCGCCGACGCCCCACAGCGTCGGCGTATTCCGGCCATTGGGATCGCCGTCGGCGACCACGTCGAGGCCGACATAGGTCTTGTTGTTGGTATGCCCGGTCGAGAAGTGGCAGGTCGCACAGGACGCCTTGCTGCCGCCGGAGAGGCTCGCGTCGTTGAACAGCTCCAGCCCCTTGGCGGCGAGTTCGGCTTCGGAGAGCTGGGCCGGTGGCGCCACGGCGGCGCCGACCGTGGTGGGCTCGGCCACCGGCGCCTCGGTCACAGCAGGTGCTGACGGCGCCTTCGGCTGCTTCCTCACCGCCGCGGTGGCGTGGCGGATTCTCGGCCTGTGCTCGGACGGCGCCGCGTGCGCCGATTTCGGCTTCAACGCTGAAGCCAGCATTTGCAGCAAGGTCGGCTTTTGCGGAGCCGCCGCGAGATAGGGCGCCACAGATTTGTCCGCCGCAAGCGCGGGCAGGGCGAGCAGGCCAAGACACAAGACGACTGACCGCAGCCCCGTGAACGACATCGCCCGTCTCCCCCCGACATCCCCTTGATGCAAATCGTTATCGATAGCTTTTACGTCCGAAGTGGGACTGTGCGGGGGCAATGAATCGGCGCAGGCGGGATTGAGCGGCGTCAGTGCGCCGGCCTGACCGTCATCGGCGGACGCGATGCCGGGTGCGTCGAGAACAGCCGGCGCGGCGAATGTGAGAACCTGCCGTCTCCATCGACGACGGCGCGCCGGCGCGTCAGGCGCTGCGCGCATCCTGGCCGGAGAACTACGGAGGAGTGCGCCGGCTCGTGCCTGGACAACAGTTTGCCCACGGCGCGGCCGCCGCATCGGCAAGCAGAAATTAGCACTTGATCCGCACAGTTCACGCCACCCGCAGCAACGCGGTCGAGGCGCATGATGGAGCATCTGGCGGCCTATTGGTCGACGGCCGAACTGGAGACGAACGGGATTCTGCTGCTGCACCTGATGGGTGCGGCGGCCGTCGGCCTGCTGCTGGGCTACGAGCGCACCTATCACGGACGCGCGGCCGGCATGCGGACCTACGCCCTGGTTTGCGTCGCATCGACCTTGCTGACGGCGATCAACGGCTTTCCCGGCAGCTGGTATGGCGGCATGGCGGTGTCGCCGACCGTCTCCGATCCGACGCGCGTGATCCAGGGCCTGATGACCGGCATCGGCTTCCTCGGCGCCGGCGTCATCATCAAGGACGGCTTCACCATCCGCGGCGTGTCGACGGCCGCCTCGATCTGGATGACGTCGGCGATCGGCATCATCATCGGCATCGGCTTCTACGGCACCGCGCTGTGCGCCACGGCATTGTCGCTGGCCGCGATGACCCTGCTCGGCCAAGTCGAGAAATGGCTGCCGCATCAGACCACGCTGTCGCTGTCGGTCGTCTACCGCCACGGCCTGCAGCCGAGCGAGGCCGAACTGCGCGAATGCATGCGGGCCTATGGCTTCGACGTGCTGGACTGGTGCTACGAATACAGCGAGACGAAGCGGCAATTCCATTTCGAGCTGGTGCTGCAGGCCGCCGGCCGGTTCGAGACCGCCCAGATGGCGCGCGATTTGTCGAGCGCGCAAGACGTGGTCGAATTCCGCTTGGCGCCATCAAGAGCGTGAGGGTAGCGCGTAGCCGGGATGAGCTCGGCGACATCCGGGACCGGTCCTGCCGTGTCGCGGCACGCTCAAGCAACACGCCTACGTCACATTCGACAACGCGATCCCTCAATGCCGTTTTATGGTCCCATCGGGCCCCCACCTTTTCGGCTTCAATGTTCAGTTCTATGTTCCCATCATGACAACCGCAGAAGAGATCGAAAAGGCCGTCCAACAGCTCAATCCAGACGAACTCGCGCGCTTTCGCGCATGGTTCGAACGGTTCGATGCTGCGTCATTCGATGCTGCGATCGAGCGTGATGCTCATACGGGGAAACTCGACGCCTTGGCGGACGAAGCTCTTGCCGCGCATCGGGCCGGCCGCTCCCGGCTATTGTGACCCATTTCGCATCCCCGAAATTTTGGGCGGCCTACGAGTTGCTGCCTGAAGCCATCAAAGGCTCGCCGATCAGAATTTCTGAGCTGCTGAAACGCGACCCGCGTCACCCTCTCTGCAGTTTAAGAAGGTCGGACGTTTCTGGTCGGCTCGGGTCGGACTCGCTACCGAGCCCTCGTGACCGAGATCGATGACGGCTACTTATGGTTCTGGATCGGCTCGCATGCCGACTACGACAAGCTCGTTGGATAGCCTAGGCGCGGACAAAGGAAAGCGCCATGCGGATTGATGGTTTGCTATTCATTCAGCGACGCGCCTGCGATCTTTTGCGACCATCGGGTGGGCAAAGCGGCGCGGGCAGGCGGCGCGTGCCCCCCATCTCAAACCGGTGAAGCATGGTGAGCACGGCGCTCCGCGCCTTTGCCCGGCCCACGAGCGACCTGCGCTTGCCTGCAGCAGAAGGTGTCGGATAGTTGGATGATGTCACAGACTTCAGACCAACTCCTTCAGAAGATTCTGGACTTCGTCAGGGCCGAGACCGGGATCCGCGAGCAAATCTCTGACGAGTCCGACATCGCCGGAGACCTCGGCGTCGACGGCGATGATGCGCGCGAATTCATGCTTGCATTCCAGCGGGCGTTCGACGTCGACCTGTCCGGCTTCGAATTCGACCGCCATTTCGGACCGGAGGGCCTGTCGCTGACCCGGCTTGTCCTGACCGTTCTTCGCCTGCGCCGCCCCCAGTTGCCGCTGACGATCGCCACACTCGTCGATGCCGCGAGACAGAAGCGCTGGCCCAATGAAGCGACATCGATCGCCGTCTCGCCGGAAGGCCGCACGGCACCGCCGGAGATGTGAGCCTGACCGCCGCGTTCCAAATCCAAGTCTGCCCCTATTGCGGAACGAGGCTATCGACCCTGGTCAAACCGTCGACCCTCAGGGCGTTCCGCGCATTAGCCCGGCTCTGAGCAGGCATAGCACGGACGGCCCGGATCGACGCAGCGACACGTCTGACGGTCACGAATGGCTTTTTGCATCCGCAAAACCCAACCGTTTCACGAATGCTGGCATTTGGGAGCACGGAGGGGAGTCGCTACCAAGTCAATTCCGGACGCCGCCATCGACCTGAGGAGCGGCCAAGCCCGCTTCCGGACCACGCCTACAGAGCACCCGCGCTCACGAGCGCGGTGCGGAGGTCGATCCGAGCAGCTTCCTCGCCTGGTCAGCGGCGCGATCCAATCTGATCCGGTCCTTGCCCTGGCCGATCTCATGGCGAAATTCCTTTAAGCTCTGAATTCTGACTCCCGTTAGAGTCATCGGATCACGCCCGCGCGGTACATCGAAGCTCACGACAGAATGATCATCGACAAGGATGGTATAGACGTCTTCAGCCTGCTCGGGGATATGCCTCAGCACATGATGGATTGATCCTCCCGGACAGAGGCGATCAATCAGTGTCAGGAGCTCCGCACGACGTGCATCTTCCGGCAGCAGCGCATTGAGTTCGTATCGATCTTTCAGGCGAGCCATCGACATGGGCTCCGTTGTGCGAACACTCTGCCGGCGCGGACGTCATATTCGAAGGTTCTCACAAAGCCAACAGGCAAGACCAGATGGAAGCTCGGTCGGCACTAGCTCGCCAGCTTGCCATGCCCCGAAGTCCACAAAATCTGCCTGCGCCGAAAAGCCGAATTGCTCAGCCCCATCAACCTGATTTGCCCTGTCCAGTCCTTGGCGCAAAAATATTCTTCTTTCTTTTTTTCAGAAATCACGATAGATCTATGTTCATCCCGTCCCACACGAGGGATGTTTCGCGACCGTCACGGACGTCGGGTGCGGGATGCGGTGGGCGCTTTGGGCTGCGGCGTGAGCGATCATGTCGACGGACAGTCCCGAGGCGCACGGCCAAGCCGTGGGGTCCTGGCATCCCGACGCTGATGCCACGCAAGCGGCAGCGCCAACGCGCTGCGCGGGCAACGGTGACCAGAAAGCCCGGCGCACCGGGGAGACCACGGAGCAACCGTAGAGCCATCGCGCAGGGGAGGCCGGATGTCCGGCTCGTACCTGTGGTGACTGCCGCCTGCATTTTTTTCTGCAGGCGGGCCATGGGTGCAGCCTGCACCCGGCCTTCCCTGCGCCTCTCGTTTTCGAGAGGCGGCATCCTGGCAAAGCTCGGACGCGATCATGCGCCGCGAGGCCGTTGGCGATTGTCCGCGAATGCATGATCCTAAGATGGGCAACGAGATGCAACCTCAGGCGTCATTGCGAGCGAAGCGAAGCAATCCAGACTGTTTCCACGGAGGTAGCCTGGATTGCTTCGTCGCTTCGCTCCTCGCAATGACGGCGGAGCCTGGAGCGAGCGTTTGCGGGCCTCAGCAACGTCGGATCGTCCCGCCCTCGGACCACCGCACCCGGAACCACCGGCCCTCCCCCCGACCAACTGCGATACCCCTCCCCCCTTTCGTGGCCCCCGCTTTGGCGCTAAATGCACTGCACACGCCGCCTTCGAGGCGGCCATTTCAGCACGCCCAAGACACGCGCAACGTCGCCCTATTCGAGAGAAACGTCTCATCATGACCCGTATCGACGCCCATGGACTGAAGATCGCCCCCGTTTTGTTCGACTTCATCGCCAAGGAGGCCGCGCCGAAGACCGGGATCGATCCGGACGCGTTCTGGGCCGGCCTTGCCGCGATCCTGCGCGATCTCGGCCCTAAGAACCGCGAGCTGCTCGCCGTCCGCGACGCCCTGCAGGACAAGATCGACGCCTGGCACCTCGCCAACAAGGGCAAGGCCTTCGACCTCGGCGCCTACACCGCATTCCTGAAGGAGATCGGCTACCTGCAGCCCGAGCCGGCCACGCACAAGGTCGAGACCGCCAATATCGACGAAGAGATCGGCAAGATCTGCGGGCCGCAGCTCGTGGTGCCGCTCACCAACGCCCGCTACGCGCTGAACGCGGCGAATGCGCGCTGGGGCTCGCTCTACGACGCGTTCTACGGCACCGACGCCATCCCGCACGATCCGAGCGAAGCGGGCAAGGGCTACAACAAGGCCCGCGGCGACAAGGTGATCGCCAAGGCCAAGGCCTTCCTCGACGCCGCCGTGCCGCTCGCCACCGGCAGCCACACCGACGTCACCGCCTACAGCGTCATTGCCGGCCAGCTCTCGGCCAAGCTGAAGAGCGGCAACGCCACTGCGCTCAAGAACGCCGACCAGTTCGCCGGCTATCAAGGCTCGGCCGACGCGCCCTCCGTGATCCTGCTTGCCAACAACGGCCTCCACGTCGAGGTCGTGATCGACCGCAGCCATGTCATCGGCAAGGACGATCCGGCCGGCGTCTCCGACATGATCCTGGAAGCCGCGGTCTCGACCATCCTCGACATGGAGGACTCGGTCGCCGCCGTCGACGCCGAGGACAAGGTGCTAGTCTACCGCAACACGCTCGGCCTGATGAACGGCACGCTGTCGGCCGACTTCGAGAAGGGCGGCAAGACACTCACCCGCGCGCTGAACAGCGACCGCAGCTACACCACGCCGTCCGGGGGCAGCCTCACGCTGCACGGCCGCAGCCTGCTGCTGATCCGCAATTGCGGGCATCACATGTTCACCGACGCGGTGCTCGACTCCCAGGGCAAGGAGGTGCCGGAGGGCATTCTCGACGCCGCGGTGACCGGCCTGCTCGCGATGCACGACCTCAAGGGTCTCTCCAAGGTCAGGAACAGCCGCACCGGCTCGATCTACATCGTCAAGCCGAAGATGCACGGCCCGGACGAGGTGGCGCTGACGGTCGAGCTGTTCGCGCGCGTCGAGAAGATGCTCGGCCTGCCCGAGAACAGCATGAAGGTCGGCATCATGGACGAGGAGCGCCGCACCACGGTGAACCTCAAGGCCTGCATCCAGCAGGCGTCCAAGCGCATCGTCTTCATCAACACCGGCTTCCTCGACCGCACCGGCGACGAGATCCACACCTCGATGGAAGCCGGTCCGATGATCCGCAAGAACGAGATGAAGGCGCAGCCCTGGATCAAGGCCTACGAGGATTGGAACGTCGACAACGGCCTGACCTGCGGCCTGCCTGGCCATGCCCAGATCGGCAAGGGCATGTGGGCCGCGCCGGACAAGATGGCCGACATGCTGGCGCAGAAGATCGGCCACCCGCAGGCCGGCGCCACCACCGCCTGGGTGCCGTCGCCGACCGCGGCGACGCTGCACGCTTTGCACTATCACCAGGTCAACGTTCACGCCCGCCAGGCGGAACTCGCGAAGGGCGGCCCGCGCGCCAAGCTCGGCGACATCCTCACCATTCCGGTGTCGCAGTCGAACTGGGCGCCCGACGACGTGCGCCAGGAGATCGACAACAACTGCCAGGGCATTCTCGGCTACGTCGTGCGCTGGATCGACCAGGGCGTCGGCTGCTCCAAGGTGCCCGACATCCACGATGTCGGCCTGATGGAGGACCGCGCCACCTTGCGCATCTCGAGCCAGCATCTCGCCAACTGGCTGCACCATGGCGTGGTCAGCAAGGAGCAGGTGATGGATTCGCTGAAGCGCATGGCCGTCGTGGTCGACAAGCAGAATGCCGGCGACGCGCTCTATCAGCCGATGGCGCCGTCGTTCGACGGCGTGGCGTTCAAGGCGGCCTGCGACCTCGTGTTCGAAGGCCGCACCCAGCCGAACGGCTACACCGAATACATCCTCACGGCGCGGCGCCGCGAGGCGAAGGCAAGCGCCTGATGCGAAAAGCCCCGGCCATCCGCCGGGGCTTTTTTTGATCTGCCGAAGGTAACATGATGCTGGATCATATCACCGCGATGAATCGAAGCAGCGAGATCACGCCGAGCACGATGACGATCACACGGCAGATCTGCTTGGCCCGGCCGTCGATCGGCAGCAGGTTGATCAAATAGAGGATCAGGATGACGACGAGAAAGGTGACGAGAGCACTGACGAGCATGAATGAGCCCCTGAACGAGAGGAGGATGCGCTGGCGGTGATCAGCTAACACGCTCGGCGGCTGGTAGTTCCACTCCCGGAACCTGAGTGCTCAACGACTGTCTCCGTAGTTCAACGGAGCCAGCCCTCATCCAGATTTTTACGGGTCTGCGGTCAAATGCGGTGAATCGGAGATCAACATGCTGAACCGCCTGACCATTTCCACGACGTTGAAGGCCATCATCCTGGTGACGGCATGCCTGTTTGTCGGCCTGTTCGCCTCGCGGGCCTACAATTCGTGGCAGCAGCTCGAGCTCACCGCGCGCATCAGCTCGATCGTCGATGCCTCCGAAAGCATGTTCAAGGCGATGGACAAGCTGCGGGCCGACCGCTCGACCTCGAACCGCATGGTGACCGTGGACGAGAAGGTCGAGCCAGAGACCGAGCGATACGTCCGCGGCCTGCGCGACGTCGCCATGCCCGCCATGGGCCGCGCGCTGGGCACCCTTCCGGGCATCGAGTTTGCTGACAAGGCGGCGCTGCTCTCGCAATTCCAACAACTGCTGACAACGCTGAGCGATCAGCAGAGGGAATTCTGGCAGGAGGTCGCCAAGCCGAAGGCGTCGCGCCGATTGGCGCTCGGCAAGGAATACATGCAGACCGAGGACAGGCTGCTGGAGACGCTGGAGAAGATCCAGGCCATTCTCGCCGCCGAGGTCAACCATGCGGATCCGACCATCGATCAGCTGTTGCAGATCAAGCAGATCGCATGGCTGCTGCGCAACACCGCCGGCGATGCCTCCTTCCTGGTTTCGAACGGCCTCGCCGCAGGCAAGATCACGCCCGAGGCGCGGCTGAACTATACCAAGGCGGTCGGCGGCGCCGAGGCCGCATGGAAGGCGCTCGAACTCGCGACCAGCGGCGCAAAATGGCCGGCCGCGATGACGGCCGCGCTGGAGGCCACGCGCAAGGCCTATTTCGAGACCGAGTACACGGCGCTGCGCGATCGCCTCGTCAACGCGCTCGCGAGCGGCGAGACGCCGGAGATGGTCGCCAACAAATGGAGCCCGTTCACGGTCGGGCGCCTCAATGCGGCGGTTGCGGTCGCCGAGACCGCACTCGAGACCGCAAGGACCTATATCGAGGAGCAGCATGCGGCGGCCATGCGGACCCTTGGGGTCGAACTCTGCCTCCTGATCGCGGCGACCGTGATCGGCGGCACCGCGCTGATGCTGGTGAGCCGCCGGGTGATCCAGCCCCTCAACAGGATGCGCGATGCCATGCTGGCGGTTGCGGGCGGCGACCTCAGCGTCGAGACGGGCTACATGCAGCGACAGGACGAGATCGGTGCGCTGGCGGGCGCGCTCGAAACGTTCAAGCAGCAGGCCAAGGACAAGCTCGCGATCGAGGCCCAGGAGCGCCAACGCAACGAAACGACGGTCGCGCGCCAGCGGGCGATCGAAAGCTATGTGAGCGAGTTCGAGGGGCTGGTCCGCGACTCGCTCGAGCAGCTCGGCCGCGCCTCCACCGACATGCAGGCGACGTCCGCCGGACTGACCAACGTCTCGCGGCAGACCAATGCCCGCGCCGAGGAGGCCTCGAAGGCCTCCAGCGATGCGTCGACGAGCGTGCAGACGGTCGCCTCGGCCGCGGAGGAACTGAACGCCTCGATCGCCGACATCAGCAAGCAGGCGTCGCATGCGGCCGGAATCGCCAGCCGCGCGGTGGAGCAGGCCCGCATGACCGACGGCACGGTGCAGGGGCTGGCACAATCGGCCAATCGGATCGGCGAGGTGGTCGGGCTGATCAACAGCATCGCCTCGCAGACCAACCTGCTCGCGCTGAACGCGACCATCGAGGCAGCGCGCGCCGGCGAGGCCGGCAAGGGTTTTGCGGTCGTCGCCTCCGAGGTGAAGACGCTGGCGAGCCAGACCGCGAAGGCGACCGACGAGATTTCCGAGCAGATCGCCGACATCCAGCGCGTCGCCAATGACGCGATCGACGCGATCAAGCGCATCGGCGGCATCATTGGCGAGGTCAACGAGGTGGCGACCGCGATCGCCGCGGCGGTGCAGGAGCAAGGGGCGGCGACGCAGGAGATCTCACGCAGCACCCAGTTCGCCGCCGACGGCACCAAGAACGTTTCCGACAACATCACCGGCGTCAAGTCGGACGCCGATGCCGCTGCGGCGGCGGCCGACAACGTGCGCTCCGCCTCAGAGACGCTGGAGAGCCAGAGCAGGAATCTCGGTCATCAGGTCAGGGACTTCCTCGGCAAGATCCGCGCCGCCTGACGACCTCGCAGGATCAGTCGGACGCCGTCACCGGCGCGCGCTCGTATTTCGCGCGCAACGCCGCGGGCGCCGGCGAGAAGTTCAGCTCGGCGCGCTTGCCGCTGCCGGTCCGGTTGGCGACCTTGAGGCCGTCGTCGCTGGCAACGACGTCGCCCTTGCGCAGGGTCGGATCGTTGTCGATCGACACCTTGGCAAGGCCGAAATGGTCCTTGCCGTTGCAGGTGCAGCCGTCGACGATCTCGGTGCGATACTTGAAGGCGTTGGGCAGCGCCGAATACGGCTTGCCGCCATCGGTCTCGGCACCGTCGATCGAGCTGCCATAGACAATCTCGGTCTTGGCCGCCGGGCAGAAGCTGTTGCAGGCGGCTTCCTTGCTCTGGTCGCCGGTCGCGCCGAGCGGGAAGTAGCGGCCATCACAGGTGCGGACACACCAGGCGACGCTGCTGCTGCCGCCGCGATAGGTGACGTCGCCCCGCGGGGCCGGCCGTGGCGCCGGTGGCGCCTCGTCGGCGAACGGCATCCGGATATAGGGCGCCTGACGCTGCGGTGCGTTGAAGCCACCGAACAGCGCCGAGAAAAAATCCTGCGCGCCCGCTGTGGTCGGCGCTGCCAACGCACCCGCGGTTGCCATGGTTGCCACTGCAATGGCGGCGAGTGCACGTCGACCGTTCATCATTCCGCTCCCATGTCAATTGACGGCCGAGACGGGCAGCGACATCGCCTGCCGCCCCGACGGCAGCGACGTCACGCGCGGCGTACGGCCGGCATTGGTGCGCGCCTGCAGCAAGGCGGCCTTCGGCAGCACCACGACCTTCGTCCCCACCTGCACGCGGCTGAACAGGTCGGAAACATCCTCATTGGTCAGGCGGATGCAGCCCGACGACACGAACTTGCCGATCGTCGTGGGGTCGTTGGTGCCATGGATGCGATACTCGCTGGACCCGAGATACATGGCCCGGGCGCCGAGCGGATTGCCTGGGCCGCCGGCCATGAATCGCGGCAGATAGGGCTGGCGCGCGATCATCTGCGCCGGCGGATGCCAGTCCGGCCATTCCGCCTTGCGCGTCACCGTCTGGACACCCGACCAGGTGAAGCCCTGGCGCCCCACGCCGACGCCGTAGCGCAGCGCGCGGCCGCCGCCGAGCACGTAGTACAGATAGGTATTGCCGGTATCGATGATGACCGTCCCCGGCGCCTCCCGCGTATCCAGATTGACGATCGTGCGCCGCAACCTGTCGGGCAGCCGGCTGTCCTCGTCCTGCTCCACAGCGGGTGCAGTCGCCTCGTCCGGCGGGAATGCCTGCTGCTGTTCGACCGACGCATATCCGAGGCTCTGTGCGTGAGACGCGGTGGGACCAGCAACAAGAAGAACCGCGACGCCGGCGATCAGCGAAGCGGTCCGCGCAAAGCTGCGGTGATCGGAAACGAGCTGTGTCATGGAGTGCCCCTGTCAGACGAGCATCGCGGTACGACGCGTGATTGCTTTCCAAACGCCGAACGTCTCGCCGTAGTTCCGGCCCGGTGTGGTCGCCCTGCGTCAGTCAAGCGTATGAGTTCTCACGTTTGCGCGACGGAACCGGATGGCCCCTCGGCTGTTGGATGACGAGAACGTCACCACGCGAGCTGTGCGCGAACGACTCGATCGGGAGAATCATGGTGCGTGTACTTCCCACCGAGCGCCTGCTCGCCAGCGGGAACGACGATTCAGCCCTGAATGAAAGTCACCAAGAAGTACCGCCCGTGATCAGGCGGGCTGACGTCGTCGCCATCGCTCTCGTCATCCTCACGGCCGTCTGCGTGACGGGTGTCCTCTATGTCGCCCGGGGGTTTTTCCTGCCGATCGTCATGGCCTTCGTGGTCGGCACCATGCTGTCGCCGGCCGCCAACTTTCTCGAACGCCACCACGTGCCGCGCGGCGTCGGCGCCGTGTTGATCGTGATCGCCGTTGCCACCGGGCTCGCCTTCATCATTGGCCTGATTTCGGCGCCTGTGCTCGACTGGACCAATCGCCTTCCCGAGCTTGCCACGACGCTCAAGGCCAAGCTGCACGTCTTCGATCGACCGCTGGCGCTGTGGCACGAAATGCAGGCGGCCGTCGGCGGCGGAAGCGCACAAGCCTCGGCCAGCCTGGAGCTCCCCAAGTTCGATTGGGTTCAGCCAACGATCGAATTCCTGTCGCCGACCTTCACCGAATTCCTACTGTTCTTCGCGACGCTCGTGCTGTTCATCGCAAGCTGGCGCGATCTCCGGCGAGCGCTGATCATGACCTTTGGTGATCACGAGGCACGGCTGCGGACGCTGCGCATCCTCAATGAGCTCGAGCTGCACCTCGGCAACTACCTCCTGACGGTGACGCTCATCAACACCGGTGTCGGTATTGCAGCCGGCCTCGCCTGCGCCCTCGCCGGCATGCCCAATCCCGCCGGCCTCGGGGCGCTTGCGGCAACGCTGAACTTCATCCCCATCATCGGGCCGATCGCGATGTTCGCAGTGCTCGTCCTGGTCGGCGCAATCGCATTCCCGACCTTGAGCGCCGGCATGGTCGCGCCCGCCATCTTCGCCGTGATCACCTTCATGGAAGGCCACTTCGTCACGCCGACCATCATCGGCAGGCGGCTGGCTCTCAACGCACTCGCGGTGTTCATCGCGCTGGCATTCTGGACCTGGCTGTGGGGCCCGATGGGAGCCTTCCTTGCCTCGCCGCTCCTGATCGTCGCCCTCATCGTCAAGGAGCATCTGCTGCCGGACGATTCGCCGCAACTGCCGGCAGACTAATTCGGTTTTCACCGTCGGAACTTCGGCTGAGACCCCGCGTTTGTCGAGCAGACGCAATCACCTTGCTCCGGGAGCTTGCCATGCCGCCGACTGACGGTGAGACCGCCCTGAAAGATCTCGTCGACAAAGCGAACTACGAACGCCTGCAGAAGGATGTCCACGCCGTGAAAAACGATATCGCAGCTCTCACCGAACAGATCACCGACGCGCTCAATGCTTTCGCTGGGCAGGCCAGCAAGCAGGCCCGCAGCGGCTATCGTCAGGCACGCGAGAACGTAGACCAGACGTTCGACGACATGTCCGAGCGCGGCACTGCGATGTTTGGTGCAGCCCAGGATGCCGCAAACTCGCTGGAGGAGCGCCTTGAGGACGTGATCTCCCATCGCCCACTCGCCACCGTGGGTCTTGCGCTCGGACTCGGATTTCTCATCGGCGCCGCCTGGAGACGCTGAGGGTTGGCCCCTGAAATCCAGAGGTCGTCTTGTTTCGGCGCCGCGTTATCGGCGCCGATTTGAGTTTGTTGCGCAGATGAACGAGACGAGGAGGAGAATGACATGCTGCAGCGCCTGATTGCGGACTTCCAGGAATCGACCGGGCATGCCGTTCGGCTCACATCGCTCGCAATCGCTGCAGCGGTCGGACTGTTCGTAACCACGAGCTTTCTGTGCGCCGCAGCTTTTGTCGCCGTCCTGGATCGTTACGGGCTCGTGGCCGCGTGCCTCACAGGTGCCGCCATCTTCTTCGTGGTGACGTTGATGGCCGCAATCAGCTACATGGCGCGCAAGCGCGCAATCGAGAGTCGTGCCGCGCGGACCGCGGAAACGGCGCGGTCGGCAGTCCAATCTGCTTTCGCAGACCCGATGTTGTTGGCTAGCGGCCTGCAGATCGTCCGCATGATTGGCATCAAGCGGCTGATTCCCATTCTGGCTTTGGGCGGTCTGGCGCTCGGATTCATGGTCAGCCGCCCAGCCGCGGAGGAGCAAACTCCCGCAGAGTGAGGACTGCCCCTGACCGTCATCGGACGGCTTTTATCATTTGCCAGGCGTTGATCCGCCGCTTGAGCCGCGGGCCTGGTGCGAGGGGCTGTAACTAAGTCACACACCGTCCCGGTTGCAGGCGCTTGGCGATCTCCGTCAGCACGGACACCGACGGCTCGCACGCCACCGGATGCTTGACGGCCTGCCGCTCGTTGCCGGTGGTGATGAGCTGCGATCCCTGCGGCGATGGTAACGAGCCCGCGCTTACACCCGTGGGGTTGAAGGGAAGCCGCACCAAGAAGGAGGTCTCCGCGAAGGCTGCCAGCTTGATCGACACAGTCTGCGACGGCGCCGCAGTACCGTTTTGTTTGGCGCGGTCAGCCTTGGCGGCCCGGTTCACGTCATTCGCGGTTGCGACGATCGGCTGGGGAGAGGGGCTCTGAACCGGCAGGTTGGCGCCAAGATCATGGCCTGAAGCCAGTTGCATTGCGCCCACGAGCATCGCGGAAGCCGCAAGCGAACCCAAAACGATAACCTTCCTGGTCTGCGACATGTCTCTGCTCCCCTCGCCGTAAGGCGATCGGCATACCAACGTAAGTCGCAGGAACTGGGTTCTCGGTTGGGCAAATCACTTAACCGTGTGTAAACTGCGGCGGTATTCTTCAATTTCATGGCGCCAAAAAATTCGATCTCACGCGGAACGACTTTTCGGGTCGCGCGTCATCTCGGCAGCCGGTTATTCCCCCTGCCCCATTGACCGGCGACGCGGGGCACCGCCGTGGTGATGCCGGCGGTGCCCCGCATTCTTTTCTGATCCGCCCTTCCGGTCAGATCGCTGCCCCGACATTCGCGGCGCTTTATCCCCTTTTCGTCCCGGTTATATGTTGAAGCAGCGCGGCTGCGTTCATGGTCCGCGCGCGTGGGGGCAGGGATGCTGAGCTCGCTGGATCGCGTCGGCGTATGGAGAGGGTTTGGACTGGCGCTGGTTCTCGTGTGCCTGTTTCCCGGGATTGCAGCGGCCGACGGCGCCAGGGACACTTGGATCAAGAACCTCGTCGCACAATTGAAGGTTCAGCGTCGCTATCCGCTGCAGGCCTCGGATCAGGGCGGGACGGCCAAGGTCCTGTTTCACATCGACCGCGAAGGCCACCTGATCTCGGCGGTGCTGGCCGAAACGACCGGTGACCCCGCGCTCGACCGGGAAGCGCTCGCCATGGTGGAGCGAGCCCAACCATTTGCGCCACCGCCGCCGGAACTGGCGGACGGCGATCTCACTTTTCTCGTGCCGATCGTGTTCGCGCCTCGACGGACGTCCGCAATCATCCGGCTTGAGGAGACAACGTTGAAGCTCCAAGAGACCAAGCCGAATGACGCGACGCTGAAGGCACGGCTCAACGGCGTGTGCCGCGGCTGCTGATCTCGTCTTCGATGCTGCAACGAAATCCGGCGCGCTCCGTGAGGAACGCGCCGGGGCGACGTTGTGCGCGCGGCTTGATCAGGCCGCCGGCTTCGGCATCCTGTTGCGCGAGTTGCGCTGGAAGAACAGAGCCTGGCTGGCGACTGCCGACACCATGGCCGGCTGGAACGGCTTTGAGATCAGGAACGCCGGTTCGGGCCGCTCACCCGTGAGGAAGCGCTCCGGATAGGCGGTAATGAAGACCACCGGCACTTCGAAGGTGCGCAGCAGCTCGTTGACGGCATCCAGGCCGGACGAACCATCCGCGAGCTGAATATCAGCCAGGATCAGACCGGGCTTCTTGTTCTTGGCCAGAGCCACCGCGTCGGCATGGGTGCGGGCCACGCCGATCACGTTGTGACCGAGGTTCTTGACGAGGCTCTCGAGGTCCATCGCGATGAAGGTCTCATCCTCGATGATCAGGACATCGGTGGCGATCTCGGCGGCGAGCTCACGTCCGGCTGCATCCGCCAGCCGGCGGGTTTCCGCGACGTCGATGTCGAGGATGAAGGCCACTTCCTCCTCGGGAAAACCCTCGAGCGAGAGCAGCAGGAAGGCCTGGCGGGGCAAGGGGGTGATGTTGGAGAGGCGCCGCTCCGGCGGCATCGGCAGAGTCGCCACTTCGGCGTCGTCGTTGAGCGCCACCGAGTTCCAGATCTGCGTGAACAGCCGGAACAGCGCAGCCCGCGGGCCATAGCGCTCGTCCAGCAGAGCGGGATCCTGAATCAGCGCCTCGAGCATCGCTCCGACATAGGCGTCTCCGGAACCCTGGCTACCGGTGAGGGCCCTCGCATACCGGCGCAACAGCGGCAAATGTTCAGCAACAAGCTGTGATCGGCTCATCCCCACTCCATTCGGTCATCTGGGCTTCCCGCCCGGGTTCCATGATGGGCTGATTACGCCCGAACCGACGAAAAGTTCCCCAAACGCGTGGAACTTTTATCGCCCCGTCGCATTAGTTCCCGACAGACCCTCTCGGTGGCGAGAATAATTCTTGAAGCTTCAGGGACTTAACTCTCGGGGAAACGTGGAAAAGGTCATGAAAGATGTAAAGTCTCAAGCCAGCAAGAATGCGGCACCGCGCAAGCCCGGCGGACTGAACGCGGAAATTCAATCCAGAATCGGTCATCAACTCCGCGCGATGTACGACGACGTCGTCCGTCAGGGAGTGCCGGACCGCTTCGCGGATCTGGTGCGGAAGCTTGATGCGCCGGCAGCACAGTCCCACGTGGAGAACGGCGGGGGATCCAACGACCAAACCGACGGGAGGGAGTGAATGCCTCTCACTGATTCCTTGCGGGACGATATCCTCGCGGCCGTCCCCAGCCTTCGCGCATTTGCGATTTCCTTGAGTGGTAACAGCGATCGTGCCGACGACCTCGTGCAGGAAACCCTGCTCCGGGCGTTGGCCAACATCGACTCGTTTCAACCAGGATCGAATCTGCCTGCCTGGCTGTTCACGATCCTGCGCAACCTGTTCCGATCCGACTACCGAAAACGCCGGCGCGAAGTGGAGGATGCCGAAGGGAACTACGCCAAGACGCTCAAGACGCATCCCTCGCAGGGCGCGCATCTCGAGTTCGAGGAGTTCCGCGCGGCGCTCGAGAAGCTGCCTCAGGACCAGCGCGAGGCGCTGATCCTGGTCGGTGCATCGGGCTTCTCCTACGAGGATGCGGCAGCAATCTGCGGCTGCGCGGTGGGCACTATCAAGAGCCGCGTGAACCGCGCGCGCTCGAAGCTGGCAGCGCTGCTCTATGTCGAAGGCGCCGAGGATTTCGGCCCGGACGAGACCGTGCGGGCGGTGATCGGCGGCAGCGGCGGCTGATCAGCCAAGCCGTCGCAAACGAACCAGTAAAGAGGCGGCTCGCGAAAGAGCCGCCTCTTCTTGTTGTTGTTGATCACGTGCACTCGGGCATCGTGCGCCCTGGCATCCTGTTTGCCGAGAGCGCTGCGGCTATCGCGCCGGATGCACCGGCGCGGAGAACTGCTCGGTGCGATCGCGCTCGGTCATGTCGATCACCGTCTCCATCGGAGCGGTCAGCTCATACACATAGCTCGCCTCGGTGAAGAAGCGCTTTGACGTGCCGCCGAGCGCCTCCGGCGCCACGCGATCGAGCAGGATCAGTCCGAAATCGCTGTCCGGCCGCCGCGTTGCTTCACTGGTGTTCAATTCCTCCCAACGGAAGTGGAAGACGGCATTCGGCTCCTCGCCGGTCACCTCCCATTTGGCGGTGATGTGCGGGTGCTTTCCCACCAGCGAGAGGCCTTCGTCCGAGTGCGAGGCGAGTTCGAAAAACAGCAGCGACAGGCTCTGCGCGGCACGCGCGCTCACGGTGATGTCGGGTCCGTTGACCGCAATCCTGTCCGCATGCGGGATGGCGCGAGCTTCGAACAGTCCGCGCAATTGCACGCCTTGCCATTGGCTCTCGCTGAGCAGCGTGACGACGTTCGACATCGCATGGATCCGTCCGATCAGCAGCTCGCGTGCGACGTCCATGTCGCTGCCATGACGCAGCGTGCGCGTCACGATGGACTGGATCACCGCCAGGATGTTCTTGACCCGGTGGTTCAGCTCGTCGATGACCGCCGTCAGTCGGCGCTCGAAGCCGATCCGCACCTGGATTTCGCGGCTCAGGCGCAGATTGTTGTAGGCGACGTAGCCGAACAGGCCGCAGATGATACCGGTCAGCGCCATCCCGATGACGCCGACGATCGCCGCGGTCTGTTGCGCGCGCCGGACCGCATTGCCCTTGGCGTAATAGACCAGCGACCAGTCGTGATTGCCGAAGGCCACGGTGCGGGTCGACGACGGAGCAGGATCGTCCGGCCTGCGGGTCCGGCTCGTCACCGCCCCCTGATCGTTGGCAACCAGCTCATCCGAGGCGTTGCGCGGATCCTTCAACGCCACCGAGAACAACGACAGATCGTCATTGGTGAGCAGCAGTGGCCCGATCTCGTAGGAAAACGTCACGAAGCCCGCCGGCGCAGTGGCACCTTGCGGGACAACCGGGGCTGCCAGCACGATCCCGATCGGACCATCGCTCCGCACCAGCGGAGTGGGATCGGATGCGACCGGCTTGCCCTCGGCCATGGCACGCGCGAGCATCGGTCCGACGATCGGCTGCCGGTCGAGTGCGATACCGGGAAGCTTCGAGGTCTCGGCATTGCGTGGCTCGAGATCCATCAGAACGTCCAACGGACGATCGACGTTCGGCCCGAGCGGCATGTCGTCGAAATTGCGAATGGTTGGATTCGGGAAGCCAGCCTGACGCAGCTCGGCTTGCGCGATGGGGAGCTCATCCGGCCGCAGCCGTGCGATCCACGATGCCACCACGAAGTCGGTCTTGAACGCGTAGATCGACGATCGCAGCGGCTCCAGCATATTGGCCTTGATCACGGAGGGAGCGCGGAACAGCCCGGAGGCCACCCGGGCCAGCAGCTCACGTTCGGTCAGCCGGTCCTGGACGAGGCTGGCATGGACGTCGATGGCACGGGCCAGCGCAATGCGATCGAGCGCCAGCTCCTGGTCGTGTACGCGATAGGCGGCCAAGCCGGACAGCGCCGTCCCGACCAGCGCGATCAAACCGATGATGACACCCAGCCGGAGCACTCGTTCACTCTGAAGTAAAGGGTTGGCGAAGGAGGAGACGAGTCATCCAATAACCGGGCCTGCAACTCAAGGACGCACCTCGGGGCGATCGGAAGTGATCGGAGCGATCAGCGGATAGCGATCCCAGGATACCGGTGCATCGGCGCCGAGACGCCTTGGGCAAGGCGCACCCCGGGTCGAGGCAACACCCGAGGGCTCAAGTTGTTCCGGCCGGATGAGGCTTTTTTGCGTCGGTCATTCCAGCAGACGCATCGAGCAACGAAGAGCCGTGCGACGCAGATCCGTCCCCGCGCTCAGGCCGACGGCTTCAGACCGCCCTTGGCTTCGATGAAGCCGATGATCCGGTCAAGCCCCTGGCTCTTCTTCAGGTTGGTCATGACGAAGGGCCGTGAGCCGCGCATGCGCTTGGCATCCGTCTCCATCTTCTCCAGAGAAGCGCCCACATGGGGTGCCAAGTCAATCTTGTTGATCACCAGAAGGTCGGAGCGGGTGATACCCGGTCCGCCCTTCGACGGGATCTTGTCGCCCGCCGCGACGTCGATGACGTAGATCGTGATATCGGCGAGTTCCGGCGAGAACGTTGCGGCGAGGTTGTCGCCGCCCGACTCGATCAACACCAGGTCGAGTCCGGGAAACTTGGCTCGCATGTCGGCCACGGCGGCGAGGTTCATGGACGCGTCCTCGCGGATCGCAGTATGCGGGCAGCCGCCGGTCTCCACGCCGGCGATACGATCCGGAGTCAGCGATCCCGAGCGAACGAGAAACTCCGCGTCCCACTTGGTGTAGATGTCGTTGGTGATCGCAGCGATGTCGTAGTGCTCCCGCATCGACTTGCAGAGCAGATCCATCAACGCAGTCTTGCCGGACCCGACCGGGCCACCGACGCCAACGCGGAGCGGACCGTGAGACGATGCCATGTCATTTATCCTTCTGTCGTGCGCGCGACCGCGCGGGGCCGTGATCGCCGTTGCCCCGCTTCATCACGACCGAAACAGCCTTGTATATTGCGTCTCGTGATGAAGGCTTGCGAGATCGGAGCGGAACGTTGCGCCGCCGATGTGATCGAGCGAGGCGAGCAGAGCGCGGTCCGCCGTCGCGGCGACGACAGGTTCCAACGCGGCGAGCACGCGCTGGCTGTCGGTCTGCCCCAACGGTACGAGACGACTGCCGGCGGAAATCCAGTTCGACGTCAGGGCGTGCAGAAAGCCGTGCAGCAGGGGTCCCAGAGGAACGCCGTGAAGCGCGCCGACCAGCCCCACGGCGACCGGATAGACGATGGTCTCACAGCGCGCCACCGCCTCGTCGAGGCCTGCGCAGTTCCAGGCGGACCGCGCGATCTCGATGAAGGCCCGGCCCTGCGCGGTGGTCTCGAGCTGACGCTCGCGCGACGGTACGAACGCGGCCGCAAGCTCGGCCACCTCGCGGAGGCTGGCCATATCGTCGAGCTCGACCGCGCGATACGCGTGCGCGAGGAAAGCCGCGTCGCAGAAGCCGGAGCCGTTGGTCAGCATCGTCGCGAGCCAGCCGCGCAGCTCCGCCGCATCGCCGATGTCGCCTGCCTCCACGGCCCATTCGATGCCGCTCGAATAGGAGAAGCCGCCGATCGGAAACGCCGGCGACAGCCATGTCAGCAGCCGATACAGCGCAGCCGAATCCGCGGCCCTGATTGCAGCCGGCCGAGCCCCCTCCTCATTTGTGCTCATGAGCATGGGAATGACCGTGATCGTGATGGTCATGGCCGCAGTGCTCGTCATGCACGTGATGATCATGTGCATGGCCGTCGTCGTGGCCGTGATGCGCGTGATCGTGCCCGGCATGATCGTGATGATGATCGTGACCGTGGTGATCATGATCATCGTGGCCGTGCGCATGGCTGGGCTCGGCGTAGGCGCCGCCTTCCGGATCGAACGGTGCCTCGATCTCGATGACGCGCGCGCCGAGACCCTTGACCATGGCCTCGATCACGTGGTCGCGGCGGATGCGCAGGCTCTTGGCCATGATCTGCGTCGGCAGGTGCCGGTTGCCGAGGTGCCAGGCCAGCCGCACCAGATGATGCGGATCGGAAGCCCGGATCTCGAGCAGCGGCTCGGCCGCCGCCACGACCTCGATCAGCCGGCCGTCCTCCAGCACCAGGGCATCGCCACCGCGCAATGCGGTAGCGTGCTCGAGGTCCAGCAGAAACTCCAGCCCACGCGTTCCGGTCATCACCAGCCGCCGCCGGTGCCGGTCATCGAAATCGAGCAGGACGGAATCGGCGGCAGCCTCCTTCCAACGATGCTGCCCGAGCACGCGTGTCGCGCGGATCATGCTGAAACTCTCATTCTCTTATTGCGCTCACTCTTATTCCGCTCAGCGGACATCGACCTTCTCAGGCGTGATGATCTCGATCTTCGGCGGGGCCGACATGCATTTGACCGCGACGCGCCCGAACGTCTTCATGTGCTCGGTCGCGCGGTGCGGCACCAAGGCCTCGGCATTCTCCCACTGCTCGACGAAGACCATCTTGCTCGGGTCGGTGACGCTCTCATGCAAATCATAGGCGATATTGCCGGGTTCTTTGCGGGTCCCCGCAATGCAGGCAGCCGCAGCGGCGATGAATTCCGCACGGGTTTCGGGCTTGATGGTCAAGGTGGCAACGACATAGATCACGAACTCGTCCTCCCGGTACTTTTCTGGTTCTGGTACCGGGCGGGAGCTTAGTACATGAAGTAGCGCTGCGCCATGGGCAGCACCTCGGCCGGCTCGCAGGTCAGGAGCTCGCCGTCGGCCCGCACCTCGTATGTCTCCGGATCGACCTCGATGTTGGGCGTCGCATCATTGTGGATCATGCTCTTCTTCGAGATCCTGCCGCGGGTGTTCTGCACCGCGTAGAGCTTCTTCGAAAGGCCGAGCTTGCGGGCGAGCCCGCCGGTGATGGCCGCCTTCGAGGTGAAGATCACGGACGAAGCCGTCAGCGACTTGCCGAACGCGCCGAACATCGGCTGGTAATGCACCGGCTGCGGGGTCGGGATCGAGGCGTTCGGATCGCCCATGGGCGCGGCGACGATGGTGCCGCCCTTGATGACGCAGTCCGGCTTGACGCCGAAGAAGGCGGGCGACCACAGCACGAGGTCGGCGAGCTTGCCCTTCTCGACCGAGCCGATCAGCTTCGACACGCCATGCGCAATCGCCGGGTTGATCGTGTATTTGGCGATGTAGCGCTTGACGCGGAAATTGTCGTTGTCCTTGCCCTTGTCCTGCGGCAGCGCGCCGCGCTGCTTCTTCATCTTGTCGGCGGTCTGCCAGGTCCGGATGATGACCTCGCCGAGCCGGCCCATCGCCTGCGAATCCGATGACATCATCGAGAGCGCGCCGAGATCGTGCAGGATGTCCTCCGCCGCGATCGTCTCCTTGCGGATGCGGCTCTCGGCAAAGGCGAGATCCTCGGCGATCGACGGATCGAGATGGTGACACACCATCAGCATGTCCAGATGCTCGTCGATGGTGTTGCGCGTGAACGGCCGCGTCGGGTTGGTCGACGACGGCAGCACGTTCTTCAGCCCGGCGACCTTGATGATATCAGGCGCGTGCCCGCCGCCGGCGCCTTCGGTGTGGAAGGCGTGGATGGTGCGGCCCTTGAAGGCCTTGATGGTGTCCTCGACGAAGCCGGATTCGTTCAGCGTGTCGGAGTGCAGCATGACCTGCACGTCGTGATCGTCGGCGACCGAGAGACAATTGTCGATCGCCGCCGGCGTCGTGCCCCAGTCCTCGTGCAGCTTCAGCGCGCAGGCGCCGGCCTTGACCATCTCGACCAGCGCGGCCGGGCGCGACGCGTTGCCCTTGCCGGAGATGCCGAGGTTCACAGGGAACGCATCGAACGACTGCATCATGCGCCCGATGTGCCAGGGGCCGGGCGTGCAGGTGGTGGCGAAGGTGCCGTGCGACGGGCCGGTGCCGCCGCCGAGCAGCGAGGTGACGCCACTCATCAGCGCGTGCTCGATCTGCTGCGGGCAGATGAAATGGATGTGGCTGTCGAAACCGCCGGCGGTGAGGATCTTGCCCTCGCCCGCGATCACGTCGGTGCCCGGGCCGATCACGATGGTGACGCCGGGCTGGATGTCCGGATTGCCGGCCTTGCCGATCGCTGAGATCATGCCCTCTTTGATCGCGACGTCGGCCTTCACGACACCCCAGTGATCGACGATGAGCGCATTGGTGATGACCGTGTCGGCGGCGCCCTGCTTGTTGGTCGCCTGCGACTGGCCCATGCCATCACGGATCACCTTGCCGCCGCCGAACTTCACCTCCTCACCATAGGTGGTGAAGTCCTTCTCGACCTCGATGATCAGGTCGGTGTCGGCGAGGCGCACCTTGTCACCGGTGGTCGGGCCGAACATGTCGGCGTAGACGGAACGCTTGATCTTGACGGACATGTCGTGCTCCAGCCTCTAGCTCTCAAATATATCCGGTGCGGCTCATTTGGGACGCGCGCAGATCGATTGAAACTTGGCGACGTTCTCAAGACCCGCCTTGAACTCCTCGCGAACGACGGTCTTGCCGACTTTGAACGTCAATCGTCCGGACCGCTTAAACGCATCGAAGGCGGGCGCATCCGCCTCCAACTCAAAGCTATACTCCCAGACCGATCCCGCCTCGCTGTAGGACACGCTCAGGAGGGCTTGCCCGAACCGGCTCGCCGGGACCATCTCGACCTGCGGATAGCCGTTGGACCGCAGAAGATCAGCGACCGCATTGCGAAGCTCCTGGCCGGCATCTCCCGTGACGGCGATGGTCCCGGATTTGGCCTTGCAGCGAAAGGAGGGCGAACCGACATCGTCGGTGGCCTCATCGCTATGACTCGGAGATAGCAGCGCTCCCCCGTCCTGTTCGAAAATGCGCCAGCGCTGATCGTCGGCCGCCCAAGCAGCAGAGGCAAATGCTGCAAGAGCCGATGCCGCACGCAGGCCGCAGACAGCAGCAGGGCGCATGCGAGCCAATACGCTCACAACGTCGCCCTCGCATTCGCAACCGTCTCATCGAACAGCACATCGAGCCGCGCGTTGACACCGCGGCAGCCGGCGACGACCTGCTCGGCCCAGCCGAGATACTCCATCAGCTCGAGCTGCTGCTCCAGGTCCGGCTCGAAGAAGATGCGGGCGCGGATGTTGCTGATCTTGTCGGCGATCTTGATCTGCTTGGCACCAGCGGACTTGCCGGGCGCGGCGATGACCTGGACCTGGCGCCGCTCGCTCTTCGGCAGGGTCATGTCATCTGTGACTTCCACGACGAGGTCGGCAACACGACGCCCAAAGCGCTCCGCCAGCTCGTCAGCGGCCGTATCGGTGTCCTCGATGGTGTCGTGCAGCCAGCCTGCCGCGACGAGCTCGGCGTCCTCGCCGTCGCAGGTTGCCGACAGGATGTTTGCGACCTCGGCGAGATGATTGATGTAAGGCTCCTCGTCGCGGCCCTTGCGCTGCTGGCCGGCGTGACGGCGCGCCGCCAGCTCGGCGGCTTCGGAGACGAGGCGTAATCCGGTCAGCATCGGCTTACAACTTGCCCATGACGTCGCCGCGAAAGCCGTAGACCATGCGCTTGCCGGCGAGCGCCACCAGTTGCACGTCGCGGGTCTGGCCCGGCTCGAAGCGCACGGCCGTGCCGGCCGCGATGTCGAGCCGCATGCCGCGCGCGCGTCTGCGATCGAACTTCAGCGCCGGATTGGTCTCGAAGAAATGGTAGTGCGAGCCGACCTGGATCGGCCGGTCGCCGGTATTTGCGACCGACAGGGTCACGGTTTTGCGGCCGGCATTGAGCTCGATCTCGCCGTCCTGGATGAAGAGTTCGCCGGGGATCATTTCGCTTTTTCTCCGTCATTCCGGGGCGGTCCGCAGGACCGAGCCCGGAATCTCAAACGATTGTTTTCAAGCCATCTCTGGATTCCGGGCCCAGCGCTGCGCGCTGTCCCGGAATGACGTGCAATGATTAGCGGATCGGCTCGTGCACCGTGACCAGCTTGGTGCCGTCCGGAAACGTCGCCTCGACCTGGATGTCGTGGATCATCTCGGGGATACCGGGCATCACCTGGTCACGGGTCAGGACCTGGGCGCCGGCCTGCATCAGTTCGGCCACGGTGCGGCCGTCACGCGCGCCCTCCAGGATGAAGTCGGAGATGATCGCGACCGCTTCGGGGTGGTTCAGCTTGACGCCGCGATCGAGCCTGCGGCGGGCCACAATGGCGGCCATCGAGATCAGGAGCTTGTCCTTTTCGCGGGGAGACAGGTTCATGCGGACTCTCTGGTGATGGTCTTCTGGTAGTCATCAGTTGGTAAACGTCTAGTTGAGCCACAGCCGCGGCAGCGGCCCGGTCGAAGCACAGCCGAGCACCGCCATCATGTCGGCGCGCAGGCTTGCGGCATCTTGGGCACAGAAGCGGGCCATTGCAAATCCATTCCAGGCCGACAGCGCGACCTCTCCCCGGAAGGCCGGCAGGCTGTCCCTGATGCGGTCGACCAGCGCGGCGTCGCCCGGCACGATCAGCGCGGTCCCGATGGCCGCGCCGCCCTTGGCGATGGCCGGCCGCGCCAGCTTGTCGCCGATGTCGCCGTCGAGGCGGACCGTCTCGGCGAACACCAGCTTGCCGCCGCGCCGCAGCCGCCAGCGATCGACGAATTCGCCCTCGCGCATGCACTCACCCATCGCGGTGCGGCCGAACACGACGATCTCGCACAACAACAGCGAGGCGGTATCGGCAAGGTCGATGTCGATCCGGCGATGGATGCGGGCGCGGTCGAACAGGATGGTCTCCTGCGGCAGCCAGGAGATGTGGGCACCCGCATGGGCGGTCAGCGCGATATCGAGCTCTGCGGGCTTGCCAGCGGCGCGATAGACCTTTTCGGCCGCGGCGCTCGAAAGCGTCATGCGGCTACCTTCGCCGGCTGTGACCTCGATCGCAAAGTGGTCACCGCCGGCGATGCCGCCGGCCGTGTTGACGAACATCGCCGACAGACCGTCGTCCTCGGGCGAGGGAAAGCGCACCCGCAGCGAGCCGGATTCATGCAGATGATGGCGCCGCGTCATGCCATCCTGCAGCCGCACGTCGAAGCGCACCGCGCCTCGGGCGCGGTTGGCCTCGAAGATGTCGGCAGCGGCGCTGGCGGGATCGGCCCGCATCGATCCCCTCCCCTGGGACCAGACGCGGGCGAGACCGCGTCGAGAAGCTACGTGATGATCACAGCGCCATCTGGCGGCTGATCTCGGCCTGATCGAGATTGGCGCGGGTGCAGGTGAACTTCACCGCGCCGCGATCCATAACGGCGAAGTTGTCGCCGAGTTCGCAGGCAAAGTCGAGATACTGCTCGACCAGGACGATCGCGATGTTGCCAAGATTGCGCAGATACGAGATCGCCCGGCCGATGTCCTTGATGATCGAGGGCTGGATGCCCTCGGTCGGCTCGTCGAGAAGCAGGAGCTTTGGCCGCATCACCATGGCACGGCCGATCGCAAGCTGCTGCTGCTGGCCGCCGGAAAGATCGCCGCCGCGGCGGCCGAGCATCGATTCCAGCACCGGAAACAGCGAGAACACGTCGTCCGGGATGCTGCGATCGCTGCGCTTCAGCGGTCCGAAGCCGGTCTTGAGGTTCTCCTCCACCGTGAGCAGCGGGAAGATCTCGCGACCCTGCGGCACGAAGCCGATGCCCTTGCGCGCCCGTTCATAGGGCTTGAGATGGGTGATGTCGGCGCCATCGAAGGTGATGCTGCCGGAGGCCAGCGGATATTGTCCGACCAGCGCCCGCAGCAGCGAGGTCTTGCCGACGCCGTTGCGGCCGAGCACGCAGGTGACCTTGCCGGGCTCCGCCGCGATCGAGACGCCGCGCAGCGCCTGGGCGGCGCCGTAATAGAGGTTGATGTCCTTGACGTCCAACATCGCCTAGCGCCCCAGATACACTTCGATTACCCGATCGTTCGACGACACCTGATCGATGGTACCTTCGGCCAGCACCGTGCCTTCGTGGAGGCAGGTGACCTTGACGCCGAGCTCGCGCACGAAGGTCATGTCGTGCTCGACGACCATGACGGTATGATCCTTGTTGATTTCCTTGAGCAGCTCAGCCGTCTGATGCGTCTCGACGTCGGTCATGCCGGCGACCGGTTCGTCGACCAGCAGCAGCTTCGGGTCCTGTGCCAGGAGCATGCCGATCTCCAGCCACTGCTTCTGGCCGTGCGACAGGCTGCCGGCGAGCTTGCGTCTGGCATCCTTGAGCCGCACGGTCTCGAGCACCCGGTCGATCTGCTCGGACTCGCTCCTCGAGCCGCGCCAGAACAGCGTGCCCTTGACGCTGTGATCGACATTGAGCGCGAGCAGCAGGTTGTCCTCGACCGACTGGCTCTCGAACACCGTCGGCTTCTGAAACTTGCGGCCGATCCCGAGCTCGGCGATGCGGGTCTCGTCGAGGCGGGTGAGATCCGTCTTGCCGTCGAACAGCACCGTGCCCTCGTCGGGCTTGGTCTTGCCGGTGATGATGTCCATCATCGTGGTCTTGCCGGCCCCGTTCGGGCCGATGATGGCGCGCATCTCGCCGGACTCGAGCGTCAGCGAGAGATTGTTGATGGCGTGGAAGCCGTCGAACGAGACGTGCACGCCGTCGAGATAGAGCAGCGACGACGTCGCGCGGGTGTCCATCACGTTCATGCGCTCACTCCGCCATCTTGGGTTCGGTGACGCCGTCCTCGCGGGCGGCGCTCTCGGCGTTCAGCCTCCTGCTGCCGAGCTGATCCCACCAGGAATTGAAGGTGCCTATGATGCCTTTTGGCAGCAGCAGAGTGACGAGCACGAACAATGCGCCGAGCATGAACAGCCAGTACGGCGCCAGCACGCCCGAGGTGAAGAACGTCTTCGCGTAGTTCACGACGACGGCGCCGAGCGCAGCACCTACCAGCGTGCCTCGGCCGCCGACCGCGACCCAGATCACGGCCTCGATCGAATTGCCGGGCGCGAACTCGGATGGATTGATGATGCCGACCTGAGGAACGTAGAGCGCGCCTGCGACGCCGGCCATGCACGCCGACAGCGTGAACACGAACAGCTTGTAGGACTCGACACGATAACCGAGGAAACGCGTCCGCGACTCGGCATCGCGGATCGCGATCAGCACCTTGCCGAGCTTCGACGACACGACGGCCCGGCAGATCAGGAACGCCAGAATGAGCGCGAGACAGCTCAGCGCGAACAGCGCGGCGCGGGTGCCTTCCGCCTGGACGTTGAAGCCGAGGATGTCCTTGAAGTCGGTCAGGCCGTTGTTGCCGCCGAAGCCGAAATCATTGCGGAAGAAGGCGAGCAGCAGCGCGTAGGTCATCGCCTGGGTGATGATCGACAGATACACGCCGGTGACGCGCGAGCGGAAGGCGAGCCAGCCGAAGCAGAAGGCGAGCAGGCCGGGCACCACGAGCACCATCAAAGCCGCGAACCAGAACATGTCGAAGCCGTGCCAGTACCAGGGCAGCTTGGAATAATTCAGGAACACCATGAAGTCCGGCAGGATCGGATTGCCATAGACGCCCCGGGTGCCGATCTGGCGCATCAGATACATGCCCATCGCATAGCCGCCGAGCGCGAAGAACGCGCCGTGACCGAGCGAGAGGATGCCGCAATAGCCCCAGATCAGGTCGATCGAGAGCGCCAGGATCGCGTAGCAGACATATTTGCCCCACAGCGCGACCAGATAGGTCGGCACCTGCAGCGCCGAACCGGCCGGCAGCAGCAGGTTGGACAGCGGGATCAGCACGCCGCAGGCGGCGACGACGAGCACGAAGACGGTCGCAGCGCGGTCCAGCGACCGGGTGAGGACGTGCGGCATCATGCTTCCACCGCCCGGCCCTTGAGCGCGAACAGCCCGCGCGGGCGCTTTTGAATGAACAGGATGATCAGCACCAGAATCGCGATCTTGCCGAGCACGGCGCCGGCGACCGGCTCCAGGAACTTGTTGGCAATGCCGAGCGTGAAGGCGCCGACCAAGGTGCCCCAGAGATTGCCGACGCCGCCGAACACCACGACCATGAAGGAGTCGATGATGTAGCTCTGGCCGAGATTCGGGCTGACATTGTCGATCTGCGACAGCGCCACCCCGGCGATGCCGGCGATGCCGGAGCCGAGCCCGAAGGTGAGCGCATCGACCCGCGAGGTCGCGATGCCCATCGACGCCGCCATGCGCCGGTTCTGCGTCACTGCACGCATCTCCAGGCCGAGCGCGGTGTAGCGCAACATCGCCAGCAGGATGGCGAACACCGCCATGGTGAAGCAGAGGATCCAGAGCCTGTTATAGGTGATGGTGATCTGTCCGAGTTCGAACGCACCGCTCATCCAGGAGGGATTGCCGACCTCGCGGTTGGTCGGACCGAATGCCGTGCGCACCGCCTGCTGCAGGATCAGCGACAGGCCCCAGGTCGCCAGCAGGGTTTCGAGCGGGCGGCCGTAGAGGAAGCGGATGATGGTGCGCTCGATCAGCACGCCGATCGCGCCGGCCACCAGGAAGGCGAGCGGGACGGCAATCAGCAGCGAATAGTCGAACAGCGCCGGGTAGCGCGTGCGGATGACCTCCTGGACGACGAAGGTGGTGTAGGCGCCGAGCATCACCATCTCGCCATGGGCCATGTTGATGACACCCATGACGCCGAAGGTGATGGCAAGGCCGATGGCGGCCAGCAGCAGCACCGAGCCGAGCGACAGGCCGTACCAGGCGTTCTGCACGCCGGACCAGATTGCGAGCGAGCTCTGGATCGACGAGATGGCGCTCGCCGCAGCCTTGGCGACGGTTGCCGGCTGGTCCGCGCCGCCGATCTCCGTCAGCAGCGCCAGAGCTTCCTGGTCGCCGCGCGCCCTCACGGTGGCGACGGCTTCGAGCTTGTCGACCTCGCTGGCGTCAGACTTGAACAGGAGGATGGCGGCACGCGCCTCGGTCAGCGCCTGCTTCACGGCGCGATTGGTTTCCTTGGCGAGCGCCGACTCCACCGTCGGCAACGTCGCCTCGTCATGCGACTTGAACACCGATCTTGCGGCGGTCAGGCGCGTGTTGGTATCCGGCGACAGCAGCGTCAAACCGCCGAGCGCGGCATCGACGCTGCGGCGCAGCCGGTTGTTGAGGCTGACGGCGGCGGCATTGTCGGGCAGTTTGTCGACGGCGGCGCCGGTGGCAGCATCGATGATCCTGCCGTCGGCCTGCTTGATGAAGACCTTCTTGGTGTCGGCATCGAACATCAGCCGTTCGTCCTGGAGCGCGCTGATGATCGGGAAAGCCAGCGGGTTGCCCGACACGGCGATCTCGCCGACGGCCTCGTCCGTGTCCGAGAAATCATCGTTCGCGAACTTCGCGACGGACTCTTCGAAACTGGCTGCGAAGGCGGGAACGGAAACGGCGATCAGGGCGAGCAAAACAAGCAGACGGCGAATGATCGCCAAAAAAGGAGCAGGCACTGGACAACCCCGGCAGGAGTTCAGGAGGTCGGGAGAAGGCGGCAACATCGCCGCCTTCTCCTGTCGTCATGGTCGCGTCAGGTCGAGATCAGGAGCCCGAGCCCAGGCACTTGTTGGTCTTGACGTTGAAATTGCCGCACTTCTTGCCGACCCAGTCGCCGATCAGGTCCTTCGAGCCCTCGAGCTCCTTCGACCAGGCGTCGCCGGGGACGAGGTCCTTGGTCTTGTAGACGACACTGAACTGGCCATCGCCCTTGATCTCGCCGATGAACACCGGCTTGGTGATGTGGTGGTTCGGCAGCATCTTCGACACGCCGCCGGTCAGATTCGGCGCCTCGGTGCCCGGGAGAGCGTCGATGACCTTGTCCGGATCGGTCGACTTCACCTTCTCCACCGCCTTCACCCACATGTTGAAGCCGATCACATGCGCTTCCATCGGGTCGTTGGTCACGCGCTTCGGGTTCTTGGTGTAGGCCTGCCAGTCCTTGATGAACTTCTCGTTCGCCGGGGTCTTGATCGACTCGAAGTAGTTCCAGGCGGCGAGATGGCCGACCAGCGGCTTGGTGTCGATGCCGGCGAGCTCTTCCTCACCCACCGAGAATGCGACGACCGGAATGTCCTTGGCCTTGATGCCCTGGTTGCCGAGCTCCTTGTAGAACGGAACGTTGGCGTCGCCGTTGATGGTCGAGACCACGGCGGTCTTCTTGCCGGCCGAGCCGAACTTCTTGATGTCGGCGACGATGGTCTGCCAGTCGGAATGACCGAACGGCGTGTAGTTGATCATGATGTCGTCCTGAGCCACGCCCTTGGACTTCAGGTAGGCTTCGAGGATCTTGTTGGTGGTGCGCGGATAGACGTAGTCGGTGCCGGCCAGCACCCAGCGCTTCACCTTCTCTTCCTTCATCAGGTAGTCGACCGCCGGGATCGCCTGCTGGTTCGGCGCCGCACCGGTGTAGAACACGTTGCGCTCGCTCTCCTCGCCTTCGTACTGGACCGGGTAGAACAGGATGCTGTTCAGCTCCTTGAACACTGGCAGCACCGACTTGCGCGACACCGAGGTCCAGCAGCCGAACACGACCGCGACCTTGTCCTTGGTGATCAGCTCACGCGCCTTCTCGGCGAACAGCGGCCAGTTCGAAGCGGGGTCGACCACGACGGCCTCGAGCTTCTTGCCGAGCACGCCGCCCTTCTTGTTCTGTTCGTCGATCAAGAACAGGATCGTGTCCTTCAGCGTGGTCTCGCTGATGGCCATGGTGCCGGACAGAGAATGCAGAACGCCAATCTTGATGGTGTCGTCAGCGGCCTTGGCCGGGCCAAAGCCGGCTGCGCCGAGCGCCAGGCCGGCAGCAGCAGCCAGCCAGCGACGGCGGCTGAACGGCGCCGTTAATTCCCGAGTGAGTCGAGTAAGCATGAGGTAATATCTCCCTGACGCAGACCTGCTTCGCAGCCAAGGCGGCCGGCGGTCTGCGCAGGCAGGAATCGCAAGAAGTGTGCCATGCCGTGCACATCTGGTAAGGCATTGACATAAAAGTGGAACTAGGCGTTCTCGCAGAGAGGTACCGCGACCTTCTGCTGCCGGATTGAGCAAGCCCGATGATTAATCAGATGGCATACAGCGCAGGATTTGTGCACTTTGTTTTGAATGGCTAAATTTAAAGCAGCCGAGTACCACCCGGAAAGCCAATCCGTTGCGCACCGGCCTTGAAAGTGCCGTCCATCTGTTCCATATAGCTGGTAGATCAGGGCGAATCGGCCGGATCTTTGCAAGCCGCGTGTTCTTTAGCTCGACCAGAGCTTCTGGCTTCGCATTCTCACCCATCCAATCTAGGCGCTCCAAACACGCGGGTGTCTCTCAACCACCCACCCGCGTCCGGCTGCCTGCCGACACGGGCCTTATCCTCTTATGGAAAGCCCCATCTTTTGACATCCTTCCAGGATTTTAACCTCGCCGACGCGCTGACGCGCGCGCTGAAGGAAGAGAACTACACCACCCCTACCCCGATCCAGGCCCAGACCATCCCGCTCGCGCTCGAAGGCCGCGACGTGATCGGCATCGCCCAGACGGGAACCGGCAAAACGGCCTCGTTTGCGCTGCCGATCCTGCACCGCTTGCTGCAGAACCGGATCAAGCCGCAGCCGAAGACGGCACGCGTGCTGGTGCTGAGCCCGACCCGCGAATTGTCGGGTCAGATCCTCGACAGCTTCAACACCTATGGCCGGCACATCCGGCTGAGCTCGGCGCTCGCGATCGGCGGCGTGCCGATGGGGCGCCAGGTCCGCGCTATCATGCCCGGCCTCGAAGTGCTGGTTGCCACCCCTGGCCGGTTGCTCGATCTGGTTCAGAGCAACGCTTTGAAGCTGACCCATGTCGAGTTCCTGGTGCTCGACGAAGCCGACCGCATGCTCGACATGGGCTTCATCAACGACATCCGGAAGATCGTGGCCAAGCTGCCGATCAAGCGGCAGACGCTGTTCTTCTCGGCCACCATGCCTAAGGACATCGCCGAGCTCGCGGACGCCATGCTGCGCGACCCCGCGCGGGTCGCGGTGACCCCCGTCTCCTCGACGGTCGAGCGCATTGCCCAGCGCGTCATCCACGTTGACCACTCGGCCAAGCCGAACCTTCTGGCTCAGTTGCTCAAGCAGGAGCCGGTCAACCGCGCGCTGGTGTTCACCCGCACCAAGCACGGCGCCGACAAGGTCGTGAAGAGCCTCGAAAGAGCCGGCATCCCCGCCCAGGCGATTCACGGCAACAAGTCGCAGAACCATCGCGAGCGCACCCTGGCGGCGTTCCGCACCGGCGAGATCCGAACCCTCGTCGCAACCGACATCGCGGCCCGCGGCATCGACGTCGACGGCGTCAGCCATGTCGTCAATTTCGACCTGCCGAACGTGCCCGAGACCTACGTCCACCGGATCGGCCGCACGGCGCGCGCCGGCGCCGAGGGCGTTGCGATTTCGCTCGTGGCCGGATCGGACGAGCTGTCCTACCTTCGCGACATCGAACGGCTGATCAAGATCTCGCTGCCGCGCGACGATCGCCGCACGCCCGGCCTCCGCGAGGCCGCTGCACCGGCCAAGCCGCCTCAGCGCGGTGGCCGTCCTGGCATGCAGAATGCGCGGACCAACGAGGGTGGCACCGCCGCAAAAGGCCCTCGCCGTCACCGTCGTTCCAATGCTAAGATGGCGTCTCTGCCAGGCAATCGTCAGGAGCCCCAGCGGCCGTCGCAAGGCGGCGGTAAGGCCGGGTCGATTCAAGGCGTTGCTTTCCTGCATCGCGAGGGCAGACCCAAAAACCACGCTCAAAACCGCAACCAACGGCCAAACTAGACGTCTATCGATCTGGAGAAAGACATGGCTAAGGAAGAGCTGATCCAGTTCGAAGGGCTGGTCACCGAAATCCTTCCCGACGCACGCTATCGGGTACAACTCGACGCGGGGCACGAGATCGTCGCCTACACCGCGGGCAAGATGAAAAAGAATCGCATCAAGACGCTCGCGGGAGACCGCGTGACGGTCGAGATGTCGCCCTACGACCTCGAAAAGGGCCGGCTGATCTTCCGCCACAAGGACGAGCGTGCCAGCTCGCCCGGCGGTCCTCCGCGTGGCGCAGCGCAGCGCGGCGGCCAGTTCCGTCGGCGCTAGGGGCATTGGGCGGAGCAATGTTCCGCCCGGCCCGGCGGATTGATCAAGCCTTGCGCAATCAGCGACAATTCAGCGCGTCGGCGTCGAGCCGGCGCGTCAAAAAATCATGCACTCTCGCGCAGCTCAGGATTGTTTTGCGCGGGCATTTCCAATAATATATCCCGCAATCGATTTTCGGCCGGACGAGATTAGCTATTACCGGTACAGCCGGTTCAGACGCTGACGACCCTTCCAAAAATTCGATCTAACCAGCCCAGGAGACTGGGCTACGCATTTGGTATCTGAGAAGGGAACTACCCCGTGAGCATGGGAACCGTGAAGTGGTTTAACGCAACCAAGGGCTATGGCTTCATTCAGCCGGACGACGGCGGCAACGACGTGTTCGTGCACATCAGCGCCGTCGAGCGCGCTGGTCTCGGCACGCTGCGGGAAGGCCAGAAGATCTCCTACGAGATCGTGGCGGACCGCCGTTCGGGCAAGTCGTCGGCCGACAATCTCCGCGCCGCCAATTGAGCGACGCCGGGCGATCGCGCATGCGATTGCCCATCTGGACAACGAAAGGCCGCCTTGCGCGGCCTTTTTTATTGCCTTGATTGTTTGCCGCCGAGTTCTGCTCGTCCAAATGACCGTAGTGTCGGTCGCTCCGGTTCGCAGGCGCGTATGCGACTGCGGCCCCGGGGCCGGGCGGGCTCCGTTGCGGCAGCCCTCACCTCAGCAGGAAGTCGCCGGGCTATACATCACACAGGTCGACTGCCGCGGGCGGGTATAGGCGACGTCGCTGAGATTGACGCCCGTCTTGCCCATGACGTAGCCGATCGTCGGAACGTACTGGTAGTTCACCTCGCTGAAGATCAGATAGGTGCCGGACACCAGCAATTCAGCCGGCACGCCGACCGTCATGCCGACGGTTCGCGGCGTCGATCCCTTGCTCCACTTCACCGTCGCCTGCTTGGTGGTGGGATCGACATAGAGCTCGGTGATCGTCGCATTCACCGGCGTCGTGGAATACGGGTACATGATGCCGGTCGAGGCGGCGAAGAAGTTCGACATGTCGCTGTCGCCAACCGAGGTCGATTGCGAGGTCAGATCCGACAGGGTGCGCGCCATCAGGGTGACCTTGCGGTCGACGGCGATGGCCGAGCAGAATTCGACCGTGCCGAAGAACATCACCAGCATCAGCGGCACGATGAATGCGAACTCGGTGGCCGCGACACCGCGACAATCGGCAGCGAAGGCGTCGATGCGACGCCACAGGCGCAGGCTCGAAGACATACCCGGCATTCTTCCCAACGGCATGATGAATTCCTGGTGTCCCTCAGAAGAAGCTCGCGAGGTCAGCGTTATGAATACGGCTCGTTCTTGAATGCGGCCGTACCCACCAGCAGGCGCTTACTGCCGCTCAGATTGGCGATGTTGTAGCCGAGCCCCGTCACGAAGATCGGCCATTGATAGAACAGCCTGACGACGACGATGTCTCCGGCCGCGCCCGGGCTGTAGGTCATGTTGTTGACGAAGTTGCCGCTGTTGTCGATCTGGTTGCTGATGGAGACGCTCCCGAACGAGGAGTAGCTCTTCACGTCGATATAGATCTTGTTGCAGTCGAACAGCGCGGGAACCTGGGTGCAGACGTAACTCGCGAACTGCGACTGCGTATAGGCGCCCTGTTGCGCCTGTCCGGTCAGGATCATGCGCGCCGAGTCCTGCGTGATCGTCTCGAGCACCTGGCCGGCAAAGAACATCAGCGCCGTTTCGATGATCGCGAACAGCAGCGCAAAGAAGACCGGCGCGACCAGCGCGAATTCGAGCGCGGCCGATGCCCGCCGGTTACGCCGGAAGCGGCGCAACAGCCGGCGCATCGAAGCGGTCAAGGAGACGGGGGCTTGCATGGGGTCATCCGGACTGGAAGGCATCAACCTGGGTGAAACGAATAGCGGAAACTCCTTGGGAAAGAGTTTCCTACAATACGGACAGTATGGCCCGCCGCATCAACGTCCCGCTAACCATGCTTGGGGGTTCGCTCGCAGCCAGCCCTTCGAGGCAGCGCGCCACCTGCCCGACCCGATCATCGAAACCAAACGAATCGGGCGATCCAGCCGCAGCACCGGCGGCAAGGCTCACCGCATCGTCGGTGCGGAGGCGCGTGGAGATCCGGTCAGGCGCTGCCATCGACCCGGCCAAGCATGGCCAGGCCAGCGCTCAGTTGGTCTTCGAGGCCGCTGCCGCGTTGCCGCTCGCCGTGCTGGACATCGTTCCAGCCTGGTCGAGCACCGATTTGAAGTAGTTGTCGCCGTCGCCCAAGGTCACCCGGCGCTGGCAGATCGGCATGCAGCTATAGGTCTCACGATCGACGCCCCGATACACCGTCACGAGCTGGTCGGTGGGTCCGGCGACCTGGATCTGGCGATCGATCAGCACCTGTCCGCCGCGATCCATCGCAATGAAGTTGGTGGCACCGTAGCTCTTGCCGGTGACGACGATGATGCCGCCGCTCTGCAAGGTCACATCGGCGATCATCGGATTGCCGACGACGAGCGTCGCGACCCGGTCGGGCAACTTGACCAGCTTGGCCTGGTCGACATTCACGGCGATGGCGGGATCAGGCTCCGCCGAGACGGCAGCCGGCCACAGCAGCACCGCGGCGACGGCCGCCCGCAATGCGAAGGAAACACTAGGACGACACGACACAAAGAACGACATACTCAACCCCGGGACATTGACGAGCCGTCTCAAGCGATACGCAGCGGTGACGGCGCCCGACGCGGCAAATCTGCGCTCAATTGGTGAATGATCTGCAAACGTCGCGACGAAGCCTCGGGCGGTTGCAGAACACGTCATCTTCGGAACGGAAAGGCGAGCTGACCGCCGAACTCACCGGGCATCGTCGCCTCGTCCTTGCCGTAGGCCATGGGCAACTGCCCCTCCGGCATCCGAAACGTGCCGAACAGGATGTCCCAGATCGGGAACGTGCCGGCGAAATTGGTGTTGCCGCCCTGCTCCATCGACGTGTGGTGCCAGCGATGGAAGACGGGTGTGGCGAGGACATATTTCAGCGGGCCCAGCGTCCAGTTGAGATTGGCGTGGACGAAGGCCGAATGGAACGTCGTGAACGGTCCGACCCAGATCATGACGTTGGGCGAGATGCCGGCCATCAAGAGGATGACGTCGACCGCGATCGTGCCGAGGATCAGGTTGATCGGATGGAAGCGGGCCGCCGAAATCCACTCGAGATCCTCCGACGAATGGTGAACCGCGTGGTATTTCCAGAACTCGCCGCCATGGAACAGACGATGCGTCCAGTACAGCATGAAGTCGGAGAGCACGAGGAAGAGCCCCCCCTGCAGCCATTCGGGAAGCTGCGCCAGCGGGCCGTGCCCGTTTTCATAGAAGGCGATCAACTCGTCGGCGTCGCGGATCTTGAAGACAACGCTGGCGCCGAGCACGAGAAAGCCGATGCGGAGCACCCGCGCGAACACCGGCACGAAGAACCAGTAGACCACGTCGGTGACGAGCTCGCGCTTCTGCCACCACGGCTTGCCGGGATTGCAGGCCCAGAAGTGACTGAGCACCGAGAACACCACTGCCAGCATCAAGGTGATCGGCAACACCTTCTCGATGGTCTGGCCGAGCATCAGCGCGACTTCCCATGGCAGACCGGACATCACATTCCTCATCTCATGAACTGTTCCGAGGGGTACTCCCAGGCGCTTAAGGAGCCGTGAACCTGCGCGCCCGCAGAACCGCTCTGCCGATCGGCCCAGCGCGATCGACATCGAGCCACATGCTCCACCAGCCAGGTCGACACGGCCCCATGCATATCGTGTGGATAGTGTGGAATGCGGAGCAGGCCTGGCGATGGATGGGGCCGGGCATGACGGCCAAAACCCTGCGCTCGTCTTTTCAGCGAGACCGACTGCGGCGTGGCCATGCGTTATTTCGAATGGTCGTGCTGCACTTCATCCAATGTTTACTCTGCACAATAACAGCCATTTGTCGCCGTGTTTCGGCGACCGAATTAACTACGCCGAAATTCCTGCCCCCTACGGTGGCCGCATGGTCACGGTGCTGAGAACGCCGCAACGACCAGAGTTTGTTCGACCAGCCACGTGTACATGGAGTTACCTATGAAGAATCTTCTTGCTCGCTTCGTGAAGGATGAATCCGGCGCGACCGCGATCGAATACGGTCTGATCGCCGCCGGCATCTCGCTCGCGATCATTGCCGCGGTGAACGGTCTCGGCTCCAGCCTGAGCTCCAAGTTCGGCGCGATCAACACCTCGCTGAAGTAAGCGGTCGTCACGGCCGAGCAAAAAAGGCCCCGGACATCCGGGGCCTTTATCATTTCCACATTCAGCTTCGCGGCGTTCAGTGATGCGTAACCACGTTTTGTCCGCAGCCGCGTCCCGGCCTCCGTCCAGCGGGGCCGACGTCGCCTTGCGTTGGATCTGCGGCGGCCTCGGCCTGTCCATCCTCGCTCTGGCGGCCCGCATCGTCAGCGTCTGGTGAGAATGACAACCAGCCAGCCATTCCGGCTGTTTCCCGATCGTTTATTTCTTGCAGCTAGGCTCTGGCGCAGCGGCGCACCCATGCCCCGCGTCGATGCCATTGAGAGCCCATGACCCTCGATCTCGCGCGCCTTCTGCTGTTTCCGGCCCTGATGGCCTTTGCCGCGGCGAGCGACCTGTTCACGATGACCATTTCGAACCGGGTCTCCCTGGCGCTCGTCGCCGGCTTCCTGGTTCTGGCGCCGCTGAGCGGGATGAGCATGGCTGACATGCTGATGCATCTGGGCGCGGGCGCGACCCTGCTGGTGATTGCTTTCAGCTGCTTTGCATTCGGCTGGATCGGCGGCGGTGACGCCAAGGTCGCATCCGCCGCCGCCCTGTGGTTCGGCTTCGCCCACCTGATGAACTACCTGTTGTACGCCTCGATCTTCGGCGGCGTGCTCACCCTCGCCCTCATGCAGTTCCGGCAATGGCCGTTGCCCTACATGCTGGCGGGGCAACCCTGGCTTGCACGCCTGCACGCCAAGGAGAGCGGCGTGCCCTATGGCATCGCGCTCGCCCTGGGCGCTCTGATGGTCTATCCGGAGACCGATTGGGTGAAGGCGATCGACGCCGCGCGCCTTGCATTGCTCTGAACACACCGTGTCAACGCGGTGTTAAGGCGATTTAGATACGCCTCATTAACCATGCTTTGACGAATAACTGCTCAACTCCCATCACGGCGGCGGAAACGTCGCGGCGTCATGTGGAAAGTGAAGCGTATGAATACCGCACGCATTGTGGTTCTGACCATCGCTGTAGGCGCTGGCGGCGTGGCCGCATATCTCGCGAGCGGGTCCGACGACCGGCCGGCTCAAGTCGCCGCGCCCGCGCCGCAGATGCCGACCGTCGACGTTCTCGTCGCCAAGGGCGACATCGCCCTCGGCCAATCCCTCAAGCCCGAAGATCTGCAGTGGCAGAGCTGGCCGGCGGCCACGGCTAGTGCCAGCTTCATCCGCCGCAACGAGCGGCCTGAAGGACAGACGCAGATAACCGGCACGATCGCGCGGGCGCCGTTCATTGCCGGCGAGCCCATCCGCGAACAAAAGCTCGTCAAGGCCGACGGCTCGGGCTTCATGGCCGCGATCCTGCCGGCCGGCATGCGCGCCGTTTCCACCGAGATTTCTCCGGAGACCGGCGCCGGCGGCTTCATCCTGCCGAACGACCGCGTCGACGTGATCCTGTCCAAGCGCGAACGCAATCCGGATCAGCCCAACGCGGGCGACGTCGTCAGCTCCGATATCATCCTGTCGAACATCCGTGTGCTGGCGATCGATCAGGCCCCCAAGGAAAAGGACGGCCAGACCACGGTGGTCGGCAAGACCGTCACGCTGGAGCTGAAGCCGGAACAGGCCGAGACGCTCGCGCGTGCCCGTCAAACCGGAACGCTGTCCCTGGCGCTCCGCAGCATCGCCGACGTCAACGTGGCCGAGCGCCGCACGGACGAGACCAGCCGCAAGCGCAGCGACAGCGTTGCCGTCGTCCGCTTCGGCATTCCCAGCACGATGACGACGCAGAAGTGAGCAAGAGGACCACCCAGATGACCTGCAGCGAAAATCAGCGTAAGATGCGGACCCTGCTGGTCCGCGCGCTGTCGTTTTCGGCCGCCGCTGCGCTGACCCTCAATCCGGCGATCGCGCCGGTGATCGCGGCAGACTATCGCCCGGCGACTGCAGCCGCCGCCGCGGACGGCCAGATCAATGCACGTTTCCTTGCGCTCGGCATCGGCAAGTCCGTCGTCATCGATCTGCCGCGCGACATCAAGGACGTTCTTGTCGCTGATCCGAAGATCGCGAATGCCGTCGTGCGCTCCTCTCAGCGCGCCTACATCATTGGTGCGGCGATCGGTCAGACGAATATCGTCTTCTTCGACGCGCAGGGCCAGCAGATCGCGGCCTACGACATCGCGGTCAAGCGCGACCTGAACGGCGCCCGGGCGGCGCTGAAGCAGTTGCTGCCGAATGCCGATATCCAGATCGAGGGCCTCGCCGACAGCATCGTGCTGACCGGCTCGGCGTCGAGCCAGATCGAAGCCCAGCAGGCCGGCGAACTGGCCGCCCGGCTCGCCGGCGGCGCCGACAAGGTCGTCAACTCGATCACCGTGCGCGGCCGGGACCAGGTGATGCTGAAGGTGACGGTCGCCGAGGTGCAGCGCTCGGTCGTCAAGCAGCTTGGCATCGATCTCTCCGGCCAGCTCAACTACGGAACTGCTGTCGTCAAATTCGCGAACTCCAATCCGTTCACCGCCTACGGTAGCAATCTCGTCTCCAACAACGCCGTGACCGCAGCGTTGGGCGGGGCGACCCCGACGGTGCAGGCGACACTGCGCGCCATGGAGAACGCGGGCGTGATCCGTACGCTCGCCGAACCCAATCTGACCGCCATCTCGGGCGAGTCCGCGACCTTCATCGCCGGCGGCGAGTTTCCGGTTCCCGCCGGTTACTCCTGTGATCCGACGACCCATGTCTGTACGACGCAGATCAGCTTCAAGAAGTTCGGCATCTCGCTCAACTTCACGCCCGTCGTGCTCAGCGAGGGCCGGATCTCGATGCGGGTGATGACCGAGGTCTCGGAGCTCTCAAACGAGAACTCGATCACGCTGTCGCAAGCCGTCAGCTCGACGACGGTCAACTCGTTGACGGTTCCATCGATCAAGACCCGGCGCGCCGAGACCACGCTCGAAATTCCCTCCGGCGGCGCCATGGCGATGGCCGGCCTGATCCAGCAGCAGACCAAGCAGGCGATCAGCGGCATGCCGGGCCTGATGCAGCTGCCGGTCCTCGGCGCGCTGTTCCGCAGCCGCGACTACGTCAACAACCAGACCGAACTGATGGTTCTGGTGACGCCGTTCGTCGTCCGCGCCGTGGCACAGAAGGATCTCTCCCGCCCAGACGACGGCTTTGCGGCCGCGTCCGACCCCCAGGCCGATCTCCTGGGTAGCATCAACCGCATCTACGGCGTACCCGGCCGGGTCGAACCCGGACGCAACTATCGCGGCACCTATGGCTTCATCACGGACTGAGCCGGGACAAGGACCTGCAACGATGACCACCACATCCAGCCCCGCCCGATACCGACGCCTGCCCCTTGCCGCAGCGCTCGCCGGAGCCGCAGCCCTGCTCGGCGCCTGCAACTACACCAGAGACGCCGCCACCACGGCGAGCATCCCCGACGACTACCGGCTGCGCCACCCGATCGCGATCCAGGAGGCCCCGGACTCCCTGGTGGTCTTCGTCGGCCAGGGTCGTGGCGGCCTGACGGCCGAGCAGCGCGCCGACGTGATGGGACTGGCCCAGAGCTGGATTCGCCAAGGCACGGGCGCGATCAGCGCCGACGTGCCGAGCGGCACCCCCAACGCACGGGCGGCCGCCGACTCGATGCGGGAGATCCACTCCCTGCTGGCCGCCGCCGGCGTCCCGCCGCACGGCATCACCGTACGCAACTATCAGCCGAAGGACCCGCGCCAGATGGCCGCGATCCGGCTGAGCTACCCAAAAATGTCGGCCACGGTGGGGCCCTGCGGGATCTGGCCGGATGACCTCGGGCCGTCGATCAAGAACAAGAACTGGTTCGACAACAAGCCTGACTGGAACTACGGCTGCGCCTACCAGCGCAACATGGCGGCAATGGTCGCCAACCCGTCGGATCTCGTGCAGCCGCGATCCGAAACGCCGTCCTATACCACCCGGCGCACGGCATTGTTCGACAAATATCGCAAGGGACAATCAACCGCGATCACGTATCCAGAGGCCGACAAGGCCAAACTCAGCGACACAGGCAAATGATCAGCTACGCCCGACAGACCCAAGAGGAGCAGCCTGACGTCGTGCCGCCGCCGGCCGACGATCACATCGCGCCCGCGCCGCGCGTGTCCGTGCAGGCGTTCTGTGAGACGGTGGAAACCGCCGCGACGGTCCAGGCCGCCGGTGAGGACCGGCGCCTCGGCAAGGCCCATCTGAAGGTTCAGATGGGTGGCATGGCGGCGGCGATCGAGGCCTACCGGTCTGCCCCGACCCCGAACGTCATCATTCTGGAGACGGATGCACGCACCGACATCCTGGCCGGCCTGGATCAGCTCGCGACGGTTTGCGACCCGGGCACGCGCGTCGTCGTGATCGGCCGCGTCAACGACGTCACGCTGTATCGCGAGCTCGTTCGGCGCGGCGTCAGCGACTATGTGCTGTCGCCAGTGACGCCGATCGACGTCGTCCGCTCGATCTGCAACCTATTCTCCGCGCCGGAAGCCAAGGCCGTCGGGCGCATCGTTGCCGTCGTCGGCGCCAAGGGCGGCGTCGGAGCCTCGACCCTGGCCCATAACATTGCCTGGGCGATCGCGCGCGACCTGTCGATGGACTCCGTGGTGGCAGATCTCGATTTGGCGTTCGGCACCGCCGGCCTCGACTACAACCAGGATCCCGCGCAGGGCATCGCGGACGCCGTCTTCTCACCGGACCGGATCGACATCGCCTTCATGGACCGGCTGTTGTCGAAATGCACCGATCATCTGAGCCTGCTGGCCGCGCCTGCGACGCTCGACCGGGTCTACGATTTCGGCGCCGAGGCATTCGATGCGGTCTTCGACACGCTGCGGGCCTCGATGCCATGCATCGTGCTCGATGTTCCGCATCAATGGGCAGGCTGGACCAAGCGGGCGCTGATCTCCGCGGATGATATCCTGATCGTCGCGGCGCCGGATCTCGCCTCGCTGCGCAACACCAAGAACATGTTCGATCTCCTCAAGGCCGCCCGGCCGAACGATCGCATGCCGCTCTACTGCTTGAACCAGGTCGGCGTTCCCAAGCGGCCCGAGATCAATGCGAGCGAGTTCGCCAAGGCGATCGAAAGCCCGCCGATCGCAACGATCCCGTTCGAGCCGCAGATCTTCGGCGCGGCCGCCAACAACGGCCAGATGATTGCGGAGATGTCTCCCAGCCATCGGACGACGGAGATGTTTCTCCAGATCGCGCAGCGGCTCACCGGCCGCAGCGAGACAAAGAAGCCGAAAGGCTCCTTCCTGTCGCCTCTGCTGGACAAGCTGAGGGCGAAGTAAGCACGCGTGGAGTTCTAAGTCGTGTTTGGTAAGCGTAGCGGATTGGACAACGATACCAGGGCCCTCAGGCCGGCCGCGCCGGCGCCCGAGCCGGCGCCGGCTGCACCACGCGCGGCGTCTCCGGCCGTGCCGTCGCCACCTCTGGCTCCGACCCGGCAGGCTCCGCCGCCGCCACCACCGGTTGTCGAGGCCCGGCGTTCGGACAGTTACTATCAGGTCAAGGCGACGATCTTCGGGGCGCTGATCGAGGCGATCGATCTCGCTCAGCTGGCCAAGCTCGACGGCGAATCCGCGCGCGAGGAAATCCGCGACATCGTCAACGAGATCATCGCGATCAAGAATATCGTGATGTCGATCGCCGAGCAGGAAGAGCTGCTCGACGATATCTGCAACGACGTGCTCGGCTATGGCCCGCTGGAGCCGCTGCTGTCGCGTGACGACATCGCTGACATCATGGTCAACGGCGCCGGTACGGTCTTTATCGAAGTCAACGGCAAGATCCAGCGCACGGGCATCCGGTTCCGCGACAACCAACAGCTCCTGAACATCTGCCAGCGCATCGTCAGCCAGGTCGGCCGCCGCGTCGACGAATCGTCACCGATCTGCGACGCGCGTCTCGCCGACGGCTCGCGCGTCAACGCCATCGTTCCGCCGCTGGCGATCGACGGCCCCGCGCTCACCATTCGTAAGTTCAAGAAGGACAAGCTGACGCTCGATCAGCTCGTCAAGTTCGGCGCGATCTCGCCGGAGGGCGCGGAGATCCTGCAGATCATCGGCCGCGTCCGCTGCAACGTGCTGATCTCCGGCGGTACCGGTTCGGGCAAGACCACGCTGCTGAACTGTCTGACCAATTATATCGATCACGACGAGCGCGTCATCACCTGCGAGGACGCCGCCGAGCTCCAACTGCAGCAGCCACATGTGGTGCGCCTCGAAACCCGGCCGCCCAACATCGAGGGCGAAGGCCAGGTGACGATGCGCGAGCTGGTGAGAAACTGCCTGCGTATGCGGCCCGAGCGCATCATCGTCGGCGAGGTCCGCGGACCCGAGGCCTTCGACCTGCTGCAGGCCATGAACACCGGTCACGACGGATCGATGGGCACGCTGCACGCCAACAACCCGCGCGAAGCGTTGTCCCGCTGCGAATCCATGATCACGATGGGCGGCTTCTCGCTGCCGTCGCGGACCATCCGTGAGATGATCTGCGCCTCGATCGACGTCATCGTCCAGGCGGCGCGACTGCGCGACGGCTCCCGCCGCATCACGCACATCACCGAGGTGATGGGCATGGAAGGCGACACCATCATCACCCAGGACATCTTCCTCTACGACATGATCGGCGAGGACGCGAACGGCAAGATCATCGGGCGCCACCGCTCGACCGGAATCGGCCGGCCGCGGTTCTGGGAACGTGCGCGCTACTACGGCGAAGAGAAGCGGCTTGCGGCTGCACTCGATGCCGCCGAAGTTGCGAGCAAGGACTGAGGAGAGACCCCATGAAGCTTCAGGCTCTCGCCCTTGCCTTCCTCGCCGCCACCGCGATCGGCGGCATCGCCTGGGTGTTCCTTTATCCCCTGCTGTCGGGTGAGCGGAAGGCCGAGCAGCGGCGCAGCACCGTCGCCAAGTCCGAGCCGGTGGTCCGACAGGCCGAACGCAGCCAACGCTCGCGCCGCGAGCAGGTCGAGTCCTCGCTGAAGGATCTCGAGGCGAAGGCCCAGAAGCAGAGTAAAGTCCCGCTGAACATGCGGATTTCGCAGGCCGGACTCGACTGGACCGTGCAGAAATTCTGGATCGTTTCCGGTGTCCTCGGCTTCGTCGTCTGCGCCGTTGCCTTCTTCGCCGGTGGCGGCCCGCTCGGCGCGCTCGGGCTCGGCTTCGCCGCCGGTCTCGGTCTGCCGCGTTGGATCCTCGGCTACCTCAAGAAGCGGCGCGAGAAGAAATTCCTGGCGGCATTGCCGGACGCCGTCGACGTGATCGTGCGCGGCATCAAGGCAGGCCTGCCGCTGTTCGAATCCATCAAGGTCGTCGCCGCCGACGCGCCGGAGCCTTTGCGCAGCGAGTTCCTCGGGATCATCGAGACCCAGGCGATCGGCATGCCGCTCGGCGAGGCTTGTGCGCGGCTCTATGAACGGATGCCGCTTCCCGAAGCCAACTTCTTCGGCATCGTCATCGCGATCCAGCAGAAGTCGGGCGGCAATCTCTCCGAGGCGCTCGGCAACCTCTCGAAGGTGCTGCGCGACCGCAAGAAGATGAGCGAGAAGATCCAGGCGATGTCGATGGAGGCCAAGGCGTCCGCGGGCATCATCGGATCGCTGCCGCCGATCGTGATGCTGCTGGTCTATCTGAGCACGCCCGACTACATCTCGTTGCTCTGGACCCATCCGACCGGCCAGCTGATGCTGGTCGGCTGCGTGATCTGGATGTCGATGGGCATCCTGGTCATGAAGAAGATGATCAATTTCGATTTCTGAGGTGGACCATGGTCGACATTCTGGTCTCCAAGCTGCACGACCCGCACTTCATGACGATGTTCTTCGCCGCCATCGCGGCGACGGCCACCGTCTATACGCTGATCATGCCGCTGTTCGCAGGCGAGAACCTGAACAAGCGCATGAAGGCGGTCGCCAGCGAACGCGAGCGGATCAAGCAGCGCGAGCGCGAGCGGTTGAACGCCGGCGAGAAGGTCTCGCTGCGGCAGACGCCGAAGCAGCTCATCTCTCGTGTGGTGGAGGATTTCAACCTCACGAAATGGCTCGCTCAGGAGGCGGCCCGCGAGAAGCTCATCATGGCGGGCTACCGCGGCCAGGCGCCCTACATCACCTTCCTGTTCGCGCGCCTGGTGACGCCGCTGGTTCTGTTCGTCGGTTCCGTGCTGTACGTCTTCGTGATCGCGCATCTGCAGAAATCGATGCCGATCAAGATCGGCATCTGCGTCGGCATGGCCTATCTCGGCCTGCAGGCTCCGATGCTGTTCCTCAGCAACGCGATTTCCAAGCGGCAGCTGTCGATCAAGCGCGCGTTTCCCGACGCGCTCGACCTGCTGCTGATCTGCATCGAATCCGGCATGTCGATCGAGGCCGCCTTCCGCCGCGTGGCGATCGAGATCTCGAGCCAGTCGATCGCGCTGTCGGAGGAGTTCACGCTGACCACCGCGGAGCTCTCCTACCTGCAGGACCGCAAGGTGGCCTACGAGAACCTCGCCCGCCGCACCGGCCTCGAAGGCGTGAAGTCGGTCTGCCTCGCGCTCCAGCAATCGGAGCGCTACGGCACCCCGCTCGGGCAATCGCTGCGCGTGATGGCGCAGGAAAATCGCGACATGCGCATGAACGAGGCCGAGAAGAAGGCGGCCGCGCTGCCGCCGAAGCTGACGGTGCCGATGATCCTGTTCTTCCTGCCGGTGCTGTTCGTGGTCATTCTGGGACCGACCGGCATCAAGGTCGCGGCCATGCAGTAGAGGTAGACCGCTCGCGAGAAATTTCGCTTGCGGTCGCGGCTCTCCCCTGGAAGCTAGGCGGAGCATGATCGAGGTCTCCGCCTGATGTCCGACAAGCTCCGCCGCGCCGATGGCGCCCGCGTCCTGGCCGATCTGAACGCACTGCGCGCCTTCGGCACCTACAAGACCGGCGTGCACCGGCCGACCTTCTCCGACGCCCATCGTCAATCTCTCGCTTGGCTCGCCGAGCGCCTGCCCGACGCGCAACTGACGCCTGATATCGACGGCATCGGCAACGTGCTGGGCACCAGCGCCAAGCCAGGCCCCAAGCTGCTGGCCGGATCGCATCTGGAGAGCCAGAACCAGGCCGGCTGGCTCGATGGCCCGCTCGGTGTCGTCTACGCGCTGGAGGCTGCGCGCGTGCTCAATCCCGATCCGTCCATTGTCGGTGCGGTGGAGGTCGCCTCCTGGTGCGACGAGGAGGGCCATTTCGGCAGCATGCTCGGCAGCCGGTCCTATGTCGGCGACGTCAGCGAGGCCGAAATCGATGCTGCCCGCGACCGCAGCAGCCCGCGCACGATGCGGGAGGCGCTTGCCGAGATGGGCCTCGCCGGACGGCCGCGCCTGCAGGCCGAGCGCGGCCGGCATATCGGCTATCTCGAAGCTCATATCGAGCAAGGCGACACGCTCGAGGCGGGCGGGCTCAAGATCGGTGTCGTCACCTCGATCGTCGGCATCTGGCAATACCGCATCACCTTCACCGGCGAGCAGAACCATGCCGGTACGACGCGGATGGCGGTGCGCAAGGATGCCGGGCTCGCGCTCGCCAAGTTCTGTGTGGCGATCGATGCGCGCTTTCCGGCCGCCTGCGGCCCGCGCACGGTGTGGACCACGGGACGCATCACGCTCGATCCCGGCGCACCGAGCATCATCCCCGGCCAGGCCGAGATGCTGTTCCAGATCCGCGACGACAATGCCGCCGTGGTCGACCGGCTCGAAGAGCTGCTGCGTGAGGTGGCTGCGCAGGCGTCAGACGCAGGTCCCTGCCATGTCGCCGTCGAGCGCATCCGGACCGGCGCGCCGGCCATGATGGACGGCACGTTCCAGGATGCGGTCGAGGCCGCCAGCCGCGATCTCGCGGCCGGCAAGTCGCTGCGGATGCCGAGCGGCGCCGGACACGACGCGCAGGTGCTGGCCACCATCATGCCGGCCGGCATGCTGTTCGTGCCGTCGATCGGCGGCATCAGCCATCACTGGACCGAGAACACCTCCGATGCCGACATCGTCACCGGCGCCGACGTGTTCGTCGACACCTGCCGCCGCCTGCTGACAGGCGCGACACGATAGGCGGGTCATCAGCGAGGCACGTCGTCAGTCCGGCTGGTTGAGCGCGGCGATCGGCGCATTGCGCGCCTTGCCTTTGCCCTGGCTCTGCCCCTGAATCATCTGCTTGAGATAGGCGACGTTGGCGGCGGCCTCGTCCGGCGGCAGATCGGCCCGTGCGATCTGCTCGGCCTCCGCGAAGCGTCCCTGCAGGCCAACGACGAGCGCGAGGTTCTGGCGCACCCGCGCGTCCGCCCCCTGCGAGCCGTAGGCCTGCCGCAGCACCTCCTCGGCCTTCGGCAGCTCCCGCGTCAGCATGTAGGACAGGCCGAGATTGGACAGCACCGAGGGCTCGCCGGGCACGATCTTCAGCGCGCTATCGTAATAGCGCCGCGCCTCCTCGTGGCGGCCCATCTGGTCAAGCACCGTGCCCTGCACCGACAGCAGCTTCCAATCGGGATTGTCCGGCGAGTGCGCGCGCGACAGCACGTCGAAGGCGAGCTTGAAATTGCCGTTGTCGGCCAGCGCTCGGCCATAGGCCGCGAGCACGGTCTTGTTGCCGGCGTTGGCGAGCGTCGCCTGCTCCAGCACCGCAACCGCCTGCTCGCGCTGGCCGTTGTTGCGCAGCGCCTGGCCGTAGGCGACTGCGATGGCCGCATCCTTGGGGTTGGCGCGGTAGCGCTCGCCATACACCTCGACCGCGCGCTGCGGGGTCGCGGGCGGCGGCGGCTCGGCCCGGCCGCGCAGCGAGCCCGTGACGTCGGACATGGTCTGGCAGCCGCCGAGGCCCGCAGCGACGAGCGCGGTGAGGGCAACGGACGCAAGCAGCCGGGGAATGGAAGGCGATTGACGCATGTCACGTGGACTCGAACGAGCGAATTGAACGCGCCAGCAATAAACTGTTAACGCTAACAGCCGGTTAATGGCGCGGCCACGGCGCCATCGTCACATCCGCGTCGGTTTGCGGGCCAGGCGGCCGGCGTGATTGCAGCGGCCTTCAAACTCTGCGAAGTCTGGCTGCCGCGCGCCAGTTAGGGAACCATTAGGCATGCCGTCGATGTTCGAGACCGCCTCCACAACGTCCGCCATCCCGATCACCTTCGTAACGAAGGCGAGCTGGCCGGGGATCAAGGAGAGCCTGTCGGCTGAAGCACGCAACTTCGCCGAGGCCAACGTCTACGCCGCCAAGCCCGGCAGCTATCTGGCGCTGCCCGCCGCCGACGGCCACATCGCGCAGGTGCTGTTCGGCCTCGAGGACGACGACGCCAAGCACCGTGACCTGTTCCGGCCGGGCGCCCTGCCCGGCCTGCTGCCCGCCGGCACCTACCGCTTCGCCAATGCGCCGCATGATGCACGGCTCGCCGCGCTCGCCTTTGCGCTCGGCAGCTACCGTTTCGGCCGCTACCGCAAGACCGAGACGCCGGAGGTCCGCCTCGTTCCGCCGGATGACGTCGACGCCGCCGAGCTGAACCGCCTGGCCGACGCGGCGACATTGGCGCGCGACCTCGTCAACACGCCGTCCAACGACATGGGACCCGAGGAGCTCGAGGCCGCGGCAAAGCAGGTCGCCGACCGCTTCGGCGCGCGCTTCACCAGCATCGTCGGCGACGATCTGCTGCGCCAGAACCATCCGCTGATCCATGCCGTCGGTCGCGCCTCGACCCGCGCGCCGCGCCTGATCGAGCTCGTCTGGGGCGATCCATCGCATCCCAAGGTGACCCTGGTCGGCAAGGGCGTCTGCTTTGATACCGGCGGGCTCGACCTGAAGCCGTCGAGCAGCATGCTCCTGATGAAGAAGGACATGGGCGGCGCCGCCAACGTGCTGGCGCTGGCGCAGATGGTGATGGATGCCAAGCTCAAGCTGCATCTGCGCGTGCTGATTCCAGCGGTCGAGAACGCGGTCGCCGGCAACGCCTTCCGTCCGCTCGACGTGTTTCCCTCGCGCAAGGGCATCACGGTCGAGATCGGCAATACCGATGCCGAGGGCCGGCTGGTCCTGGCCGATGCGCTGGCGCTGGCCGACGAGGACAAGCCGGACCTGCTGATCGACATGGGCACGCTGACCGGCGCCGCGCGCGTCGCACTCGGTCCCGACCTGCCGCCGTTCTACACCCAGGACGAGGCGCTCGCCGCCGACGTCGCGCGCTGCGCGGCCGCCGAGAACGATCCGCTGTGGCGGATGCCGCTATGGGCGCCCTACGACTCGTGGCTCGACTCCAAGGTCGCGACCATCAACAACGCGCCCTCAGGCGGCTTCGCCGGCTCGATCACCTGCGCGCTGTTCCTGCAGCGCTTCGTCGAGCACGCGAAGAGCTGGCTGCATCTCGACATCTTCGCCTGGACGCCGTCCGCCAAGGCGGGCCGGCCCGAAGGCGGCGAGTGCCAGGCCGCGCGCGCGCTCTATAAGCTGCTGAGCGAGCGCTATGCCTGATCCGCGCCTCACGCCCGCGCGCGGCGACATCGCGGCCAAGCATCTCAGGGGACAGGTGACCGCTCAGCGCTTCGTCGAGGGCGAGGCGCTGGTGGTCATCGATCCGATCGCGCCGCTGCGCCAGCAGCCATATTCCGGCGCCGAGCTGGCGACGCAGGCGCTGAAGGGCGAGCGCGTCACGGTCTACGACCGCAATGGCGAGGGCTGGGCCTGGGGCCAGCTTGCAGCCGATCAGTATGTCGGCTGGCTGCCGGAGGCGGCGCTGGCAACGCCGGCTGCGGCGCCAACGCACAAGATCAGCGCGCTGCGCAGCTTCGCGTTCCCGGGTCCGTCGATCAAGCTGCCGCCGGTCGCGACGCTGCCGATGGGGTCCGCTGTCGCGGTGGTCCGCGAGGAGTCGAGCTTCGTCGTGACGGCCGAGGGCTGGTTCGTGCCGAAGCAGCATGTCGTCGGTCTCGACCATGTCGAGTCCGATTTCGTCGCAGTCGCCGAGCGCTTCGTCGGCACGCCCTATCTGTGGGGCGGCAAGAGCAGCCTCGGCATCGACTGCTCGGGCCTGGTGCAGGTGCCGTTGAATGCTGCGGGTGTGCCGTGCCCGCGCGACAGCGACATGCAGCTCGCCGCGCTGGGGCGCTTGCTCGACGGCGGAGAGCCGCTTCGCCGCGGCGATCTGATGTTCTGGAAGGGCCACGTCGCCATCGTGCGCGATGCTGACACGATCGTCCACGCCAACGCGTTTCATATGGCCACGCAGATCGAGCCGATCGGCGAAGCGATTGCCCGTATCAAGGCGAGCGGGAGCGATGTGCTCGCGATCAAGCGGCTGGATTGACTCGCCTCATCGCGCTGGCGCGTCCTCCCGATGAGGTTTTGAGACGCAGGCTCCCTCCTCCGTCATTGCGATCGTAAGCGAAGCAATCCAGAGTCCCGCCCACGACTCTGGATTGTTTCGCTGCGCTCGCAATGACGCGGAGAGAGCGGCGCAAGAGTCCGATATACCTATCAAACAGCAACAGGCCGCGCCAAACAGCAGGGCAAGCATCCGCACTCTCGCGGCCGCATCGGTCCGAGTCCTGCTGCAATCATCCGCCCTCGGCAACATGAGAGGGCGCAGGGAAGGCCGGGTGCCGACCGCACCCGTGGTTGCGTGCAACAAGCACGCGGTAGTCACCACAGGTACGGGCCGAACATCCGGCCTTCCCTGCGCGATGTTTTGCGACTTACTTCGTGATCTCCCCAGGGACCGGCTTTCTTGCCCCTGTCGGCCGCAGGCCTCATCGGCTCCCGCGACCTTGACGCCAGCATCGGGGCGCCAGGACCACACGACTTCGTCGTCCGCATGACGCCGTTCGTCGGTGCGCACATGCACACTGCAACATCATCGCGGCCATCGCATCCCGCACCCGACGTCCGTGACGACGCGTACGTCCCTCTCGTGGGGCAGGACGAGGCGGAGTATGCACGATTTCCGAAAAAAAGAAAGATGAATATTTTTCACGAGAGGACTGGACAGGCGTTCGTGGACCGCGCCCGTCGGCCAAATCACCCGCAATCGCGTGGGTTCTCGCCGCAGCCGAAGAGAGCTGAGATTCTGACTGTCGGCGCTCTTGGCAATTCGCCCGATCTCGAGAGTATAGCGACAGATTCGTGCCCGGCAGACGATTGCCGCTTCTGTGAAGGGTTTCGGATGCCGGCCGCATGATTGACGGCGCGGCATGTTCGGGCGGCCGGCGTCCGAAAGCTTCCAAGGGAGGAAGCCGCGCATGGTGGGCAGGACTGGTGCGGAGGCGCTTTCCATCGTGGCCGGTCGATGAGCGGCGGGCACGACGAGCAGCTCTGCAGAATGGCGGTCGTGCGGTGATGAGGTGTCGATCCTGATGGCGCCGGTTGGCGCAGTCGGTTGATGGCGCGATTGCAATCGCCTCTGTTGATCTAGCGCAAGGCTGGAATCGAGAAGAACGGCCACGTTGAGAAGAACGGCCACGTTGATGCGACAGAGGGGCGGATCATGGGGCGCGCAGGACGCTGGCGGGTTCAAGGAGCGGCCATCGTCGCCGCGATGATTCTGCTGGCGTCGCCGGCGCGAGCGGGCTGCAGTCCAGAAGACATCGCGGATGCCTTTATCGGGACGCTGTCCGCCGCATATGTGTGCAAGTCGGTCTATGAGAATGACGCAAGCCGCTACGCGGCGATTGCACTGACCGCAGCACTCAGCGGCGTCGCCTTGTCAGGGTCGGACACGGGGAAAGGGCAAGCCCTGGTCAATCAATTCTGCGCAGAGGCGCAGGGCAACGCCGACCAAGTCGTCAGCAAGCTGAACACGATCTTTGGCAACGCGATCGCAGAAAATGTTCTCGGCGATCTTTCCAAGGAGCTCGCAGCCATTGGCGCGGCCGCAGACGTCGTGAAATGCGCCTGCAAGAGCGAGCAGAGCACCGTTGGATTGGGTTCCGAAATCGGCTCATGTCTTCAGGAGGTGTTGTGCTGGGGGCAGGAAGAGCTTGGCATGCAGTCCTGCGGCGATTGCGAGGTCCTTCCGCCTGCTCAAGCCACATGCGCCGCGATCAACGCGACGTGCGAAAAAGTACCTTACATGGAGTGGTGGAGGTACCCGGAATGTCAAGGCATCGGCGGTCCCGGCTCGATCTTCAGCCCTTCCAGCAAAGGCGTCTATCAGGATCAATACGATCGATATGGCGTGGGCATGGTGGAAACCGGCGACGGGACGCTGGTGGTCACGGATCCCGGCGCCTATGCCTGCCACACAGGGAGCAGTTACTGCACCTGTCCGAAACCGATGGTGCCGCACTGGCAACAGGTCCCCAACCCCGGATCCGGCGATAGCAAGTACGTGTTCTCGTGCGATTGCCCGAAGGACACCCATCCCGGCGCGTTGAAGTCGGACGGGCTCTCCGAGTGCCTGTGCGACGACACCAACCAGGTGGCGGTCTTCGGCTTTGCGCCCTACGGCATGTGTCCGCCCGCGGCCTGCCCGGCCGGACAGACAAGACTCGGCGGCGACAAGAACAGCCCCTGTGTCACGCCCTGCTCCGACAAGAGCCAGGGAATGGCCTTTGACGGAAGCTGCTGCAATCCCGCGCAGATGACCAATTGTGGAGAATGTTGCCCGCCGGACACCGTGCCCAACGTCAAGACCGGCTCCTGCGAGCCGCGGCCCAAGCAGCCGAAATGAGGCGGACCGACATGATTGAGCTTGGCCGACAGACGTCCTTGACAGCCGCCGTCCGCGCGATGCGGCGCCTCGCCTGGCTGCTGATCCTGCCTCTCGCACTCGGGGGGCCCGCGTCGGCGCAAACGCCGCCCGGCGTTTACACCCCCGGCGATGCTGCAGTCACCGGATTCTCCGGGGCTATTCGCCCGTTCGAGATCGAGCCCGGTCAGGATCCCGACGTTCGGACCATCGTCGATCCTGGAGGGCCGTCGCTGCGCATCGTCGATCTAAGACGCATGGGCGGTCCGCCCCAGGCGCAATTGGTCGGTGCGCCGAAGCCGTTCACCGTCAGCGCGAAGTCGATCGGGCAGGTGTTTGGCGTCGCTCTGGACGACAGTTCCCCCGCCAACATTTACGTCGCGGCGACATCCGCCTATGGTCTCTCGATCGTCGCGCCGGGACCTGAAGGTCGACCGCAACATGTCAGGCTCGGGACTAGCGGCGCGACCTTCATGCCGGCACAATGGGGTCCGGGCGGCGGTCCGGGATCGATCTGGAAGATCAATGGCGCCACCGGCGCGGTGACGCTGTTCGCGAATGTCACCACGGGCGACAAGGCCAATTCGGGCGCGGCGCTCGGGGGATTAGCCTATGATCCGGCGACCAAGTCTCTGTTCGTCGCCGACCGTGAGACCGGGCTGATCCATCGCTTCGGCCCGAACGGCGTCGACCTCGGTGTCTATGATCACGGCGTCGCCGGCAGCGCAGCCGCGGAACTTCCAACGGCGCCGGCGCCAGCCGGGCCAGGCGTCGATATTACGAGTCCTCAATTCGACAGCGCGCAGCCCGAGACCTGGGGCTACGCGGCACCGGATCGGCGAGTGTTCGGCCTCGCCATTCGCGACGGCCGGCTCTACTACGCGGTCGCCGAGGGCTTGCGGGTGTGGTCGGTCGGGCTCAACGCGAACGGCTCGTTCGGTGCGGACGCCAGAATCGAAGTCGTCGCACCGCCCGCCGCCGGTCCCACCGAGATCTCCAGGATTACTTTCGACGATGAGGGACGGATGTTTTTGGCCGAGCGGCCGGCTCCGACCGGGGCGCAGGATTTCGAGGCATTGTCCGCGCCGTCGATCGGCCGCGTGCTGCGCTATACGCTGATCGGTGTCACTGAGATCAGGCAGCCGATCTGGCAGCCCTTGCCGGACGAATATGCGGTGGGATTCCCCGAACGTTTCCGCAATGGCAATGGCGGCGTCGCGATCGGCTACAGCTACGACATGGGCGGGACCATGAATCCGGCCTCCTGCGGCGGCTTCGTCTGGACCACCGGCGAACAATTGCGCAACGCCACCGATCCCAAGCTCGTGGCTCAACTCGGCCAGAACGACGCGCTTGCGATCGACGGACTGCAGGGGAATCCGATCTGGCGCATCCGCCGCGGCGATGAGCCACCGCTGCTCAGCTACTTCATCGACTATGCCGACGCGCCGCCCGATCTATCAGCTCGCGGGCACATGGGAGATATCGCCATCTTGCGCGCGTGTACAAGGGAAGCCGCACGGATACGGCTGGCGCCGCGTCCAGCCGGCGCGCCGCCTCCCGCCGGCATGCCGAAGCCGCCGGGTCTGCAGACCTGCAAGACCCATGTCTGCGGTTCGGACGGATCGGTTTGTCCGCCCAATCAGATCTGGATCATCAAGACCAAGAGCTGCGCGTCGAGCTGCGCCCCGCCCAATGTTCTGGTCAATGGCCAATGCTGCTCGCCCAAAGACCTGCAGCCGGGGGGCATCTGTTCGAACAACAATCCGTCGACTGATATCGGCAAGCCGATGTGCGGCGTCAACCAGACGGCGATCGGCCCGAACAATGAATGCTGCGAGAACAGCCAGATCTATTCCGGCCCGATTGGCCAACAACTTTGCTGCGGGACGACCGTGGTGAACGGCGTGTGCGATCCGTTGAAGCCGAAAATCCCGGACTGGAAATGCCCCAGCTGCTGTGCAACCGGCTATGTGAAGATCGCCGGCAAGTGCTGTCTCAAGAGCCAGGCGACGTCGAAGGGACAGTGCTGCCCGGCCGGCCAGATTGCGAGCCCCGACGGCACGCTATGCATACCGCTGCACTGGCTGCCGAGACTTTCACAGTGTTGCGCCTCGGGCTTCGTGCCGACTGCGAATAGCAAATGCTGCGCGTCCGCGAATCTGACGACGAGCGGCGAGTGCTGCGCGGCCCCGGTCGACCCAAAGGATCGAAGCCAGTGCTCCAAGACGATCGAGAAGAAGTCCACCACGGTCGTCCCCGTGATTCCGAAGCTGCCGACGACGTGCCAACCTGGTGAGCGGCGCAATGCCGACGGCGTGTGCGTGGCACGCAAGCCGGGGGTGACGCGGGACCGGCGGGCGCCGGATGTCGGTCGCCCGATCGTCTGCCCCCCCGGTTGGATTCCGGGGCCGCTTGGCGCGCGCTGCCGGCCGACCGGCCGATTTGCGCCGCGCATGCCGGGGGTCAGACCGGCCCCCCCGCCCGGCATGATGATGCCGCGACGATGAAGGAAGCAGCGATGCACGAGGACACGAATTCGCAAATCATTACTGCACGCCAACTGCGGAAGTCGGCAGCCATATGGAGGATGACCGATGACCAATTTGATCCGTAGCGTTGCCACGGCGGCTGCCGTCTTCACGCTGTCTTTGCTTTGCGTGCAGCCCGGCCGAGCGGAGAGTTCGCGCAGCGACATCGAGGCGATCGTCAAGGACTACATAGCGACCCATCCCGAAGAAATCGAGCAGGTCGTGAAGGACTACCTCGCCAAGCACCCCGAAGCCGTGCAACAGGCCATCTCCGACCTGATCAAGAAGCGGCAAGCCGCGATGCCGGCGGCAGCGCCCGGCTCCGACAAGACTGAACTGGTCAAGCAAAATGCGCCGGCCTTGTTCGCGTCCGCGCACCAGGTCACGCTCGGCAACCCGCTGGGTGATGTCACCCTGGTCGAGTTCTTCGATTACAGCTGCGGCTACTGCAAGCGCGCGCTCGGCGAGATACTCGAATTGTTGAAGAGCGACCCCAAGCTCAAGATCGTGCTCAAGGAATTTCCGATCCTCGGCCCCGGCTCGCTGGAGGCGGCGCGCGTCGCGGTAGCGGTACGCATGCAAGACCCGACGGGCGCGAAATACCTCGACTTTCATCAGCGGCTTCTCCAAAGCAGCGGACCCGCCGACAAGGCGCGCGCGTGGGCCATCGCGCAGACGATCGGTCTCGACGTTGCTCAGCTTGAAAAGGACATGGACAGCCTGGAGGTGCGCCAAAGCCTCGATGAGAGCGGCAATCTTGCGCAGAAATTGGGATTGAACGGGACGCCGAGCTATGTCATCGGCGGCAATGTCATCGTCGGCGCGGTCGGACTTGCCACGCTGAAGGCCAGAATTCAGCAGGCTCGCCAGTAGTACGCTCCGATCGCGAAGACATGCATCGACGCCCGAGGTCTCGATTTGTGCAGCGCGCGAGTCCGCTGCTGTGAAGGGTTTCGGATGCCGGCAGCACGATTGACGGCGCGGCATATTCGGGCGGCCGGCGTCCGAAAGCCTCCAAGGGAGGACACCGTGCATGGTGGGCAGGACTGGCGCGGCAGGCTCTATGGGGATTTGAGCGCTGCAGGCGAGCTCGCTGATCGAGCTCGAAATGGTGCAGCGAGCTTCGCGACGATGGCGCGGCGTTGCGCCTCGCGTGAAGTCGGTCTGCCTCGCGCTCCAGCAACCGGAGCGCTACGGCACCCCGCTCGGGCAATCGCTGACGACGCGTACGTCCCTCTCGTGGGCAGGACGGGGCGGAGCACGCACGACTTCCGAAAATAAGAAACAGAAATATTTTTTCAGGAGGGGCTGGACGGGCTTTCGCAGACACGACCCGTCGGGCAAATCATCACACCTATCCGCCGTCGTCGCCGGCGGCTTGGCTTTGATGGATCATGACTGCCCTGGCCGCGATCAGGCGATCCGCTTCAGGACGACCCGGAAGTGACATTCTGTCGGTGACGACTTCGGTGAGATAGTTCGCGATCGACTCGGCATCGGCACCATCGTCAAGCATGCTGAAGACCTGCAGAGCGTAGCGGTCATATTCGTCTTCGGCGCCCTCGCAGCCCGAAACACCGATCGGGTCCCACTCGGACAGCAGAAGAGCTCTGATGAGATCCAGCTTGGATGGCATTGTCTCGCGATTGCTCGGCTGCGGAGGTCCGCTGATCCTCTACGAAGCCGCCGCGCCGTTCCCCGCCGTCTCGTTCCGGAACGCCGCCGCAAACAGCGCGCGAGTGTAGTCGGTCTTCGGCGCCTTGAACAGCTCCACCGCCGGCCCCTCCTCCACCACCTTGCCGTGGCGCATCACGATCAGGTGGCTGGCGAGTGAGGCGACCACGCGCAGATCATGCGAGATGAACATGTAGGTGAGATCGAGCTTGCGCTGCAGGTCGCGCAGCAGTGCGACCATTTGCGCCTGAAACAGCATGTCGAGCGCCGAGGTCGGCTCGTCCAGCACGACGAAGCTCGGCTCGAGCACGACGGCGCGCGCGACCGAGATGCGCTGGCGCTGGCCGCCGGAGAATTCGTGCGGATAGCGGAAGCGCGTCGTCGGATCGAGCCCGACCTCGTTCAGCGCCTTGATGACCTTGGCCTCCCGCTCCTCTTCGCTGAGCCTGGGCTGATGCACGCTGATGCCCTCGGCGATGATGTCGCCGACCGACATGCGCGGGCTGAGCGAGCCGAACGGATCCTGAAACACGATCTGCATGTCGCGGCGGAACGGCCGGACATCCTTGAAGGACAGGCCCTGGATCTCCTTGCCCAGGAACACGATCGGGCCGTCGGAGGAGATCAGCCGCAGCAGCGCCAGGCCCAACGTGGTCTTGCCGGAGCCGGACTCGCCGACGACACCAAGCGTCTCGCCCTTGCGTACGGCGATGCTGACGCCGTCCACGGCCTTGATGTGGCCGACCGTGGAGCGGAACAGGCCGCGCTTGATCGGAAACCAGACCTTGAGGTCCCTGGCCTGCATCACGACCGGCTGATCGGGCCGCGGCGGCGCCGGGTCCGGCTTCGGCTCGGCCGCGAGCAGCGCCTTGGTGTAGGGATGGGAGGGCGCGGTGAACACCTGCTCCACCGGCCCCTGCTCGACGATCTTGCCACCGTTCATGACGCAGACGCGATCGGCGATGCGCCGGACGATGCCGAGATCGTGGGTGATGAAGAGCAGGCTCATGCCGAGCCGCGCGCGGATGTCGGCGAGCAGCGCCAGGATCTGCGCCTGCACGGTGACGTCGAGCGCGGTGGTCGGCTCGTCGGCGATCAGCAGATCCGGCTCGTTGGCGAGCGCCATCGCGATCATCACGCGTTGGCGCTGGCCGCCGGAGAGCTGATGCGGATAGCTGCCGAGCCGCGTTTCCGGCTCGGGGATGCCGACCTGCGTGAGCAGCTCGAGCACGCGCGCCCGCGCCGCGCCGTTCGAGATCGGTCGATGCAGATGCAGGATCTCGCCGATCTGCCGCTCGATCGTGTGCAGCGGATTGAGCGAGGTCATCGGCTCCTGGAAGATGATGGAGATGTCGCTGCCGCGGATGCCGCGCATCTCGCCCTCCGACAGCGGCAGCAGATCGCGGCCGTTGAAGCGGATGCTGCCCGACGGGTGCGAGGCGACCGGATAGGGCAGCAGCTTCAGCACCGACAGCGCGCTGACCGATTTGCCCGAGCCGGATTCGCCGACGAGGGCAACGCACTCGCCGCGCCTGATGTCGAACGAGACGTGGTCGACGGCGGTCGACACGCGGCCCTGCTGGTGGAAGGTCACCGAGAGATCGCTGACCGAGAGCAGCGGCTGGCTGATCGCATCCATGTCGGTCACCTGAACGTCTTGCGCGGATCGAACGCGTCGCGCACGGCCTCGCCGATGAAGATGAGCAGCGACAGCATGATCGCGACCGAGAAGAAGCCGGTCAGGCCGAGCCACGGCGCCTGCACATTGGCTTTGGCCTGCGACAGCATCTCGCCCAGCGACGGCGAGCCGGGCGGCAGGCCGAAGCCGAGGAAGTCGAGCGCGGTCAACGTCATCACCGAGCTCGACACGATGAAGGGCAGGAAGGTCATGGTCGCGACCATCGCGTTCGGCAGGAGATGCCGCCACATGATGACGGCATTGGAGACGCCGAGCGCGCGCGCGGCCTGGATGTATTCGAAATTGCGGCCGCGCAGGAATTCGGCGCGGACCAGGCCGACCAGCGACACCCAGGAGAACAGCAGCATGATCCCGAGCAGCGTGAAGAAGCCGGGCACCAGCACCGCCGACAGGATCAGGAGCAGATAGAGATAGGGGATCGCGTTCCAGATCTCGATGAAGCGCTGGAACAGGAGATCGACCCAGCCGCCGAAATAGCCCTGCACGCCGCCGGCCGCGATGCCGATGATCGAGGAGAAGAACGTCAGGGACAGGCCGAACAGGACGGAGATGCGGAAACCGTAGATCAGCCGCGCGACGACATCGCGACCCTGGTCATCGGTGCCGAGCCAGTTGTATTCGAGATCCCGGCAGCTCTTCAGCCCCTTTCTCTCGACCACCGCCTTGCACTGCGATTCCTTCAGCATCCAGGTCGGCGGCGACGGCGCGGGCGTCGGCAGGTCGAGATTATGCGTGGCGTAGGAATAGCGGATCAAAGGCCAGATCACCGTACCGCCCTTGTCGGCGATCAGCTTCTGCAAATAGGGATCGCGGTAGTCGGCCGCGGTCTCGAAGTCGCCGCCGAATGCCGTTTCCGGATAGGAGACGAACGCCGGGAAGTAAAGGTGGCCGTCGAACTTGATCAGGAACGGCCGATCGTTGGCGATCAGCTCGGCGAACAGCGAGACGACGAACAGAAACAGGAATAGCCACAGCGACCAGTAGCCGCGGCGGTTGGCCTTGAAGTTCTGCCAGCGGCGCTGGTTGAGTGGCGACGGCCGGAAACGATGCCGCGTCGGCGGCACGGCCTCGCCGAGCGGGGCCTGCGCCGTGGTCTCGACCGGAGGGGTGGCTGTGATCGTCATCAGACCTCCCGCGCCTCGAAGTCGATCCGCGGATCGATCCACATGTAGGTCAGATCCGAGACCAGGTTGATGGCGAGGCCGAGCAGCGAAAAGATGAAGAGATTGCCGAACACAACGGGATAATCACGATTCAGAATGCTCTCGAACGAGAGCAGGCCGAGCCCATCCAGCGAGAAGATCGTCTCGATCAGCAGCGAGCCGGAAAAGAACGCGTGGATGAAGGTGCCCGGAAAGCCGGCGATCACGATCAGCATGGCGTTACGGAAGACGTGGCCGTACAGCACCTGGTTCTCGCTGCAGCCCTTGGCGCGCGCAGTCATGACATATTGCTTGCGGATCTCGTCGAGAAACGAGTTCTTGGTCAGCAAGGTCATGGTCGCGAAGGCGCCGAGCGCCATCGACACCAGCGGCAAAGTGAGATGCCAGAAATAGTCGATGATCTTCCAGTACCACGGGAAGTCCGACCAGCCATCCGAGGTCAGCCCGCGCAGCGGGAAGATGTTGAGGAACGAGCCGCCAGCGAGCAGGATGATCAGCAGGATCGCGAACAGGAAGCCCGGAATGGCGTAGCCGACGATGATCACGGCCGAGGTCCAGACGTCGAAGCGCGAGCCATCCTGCACCGCCTTGCGGATCCCCAGCGGAATCGAGATCAAATAGGTCAGCAAGGTCATCCAGATGCCGAGCGACATCGACACCGGCAGCTTCTCCTTGATGAGCTGCAGCACTGACGTGTCGCGGAAATAGCTCTTGCCGAAATCGAAGCGCGCGAAGTTCCAGACCATCAGCGCGAACCGCTCCGGCGCCGGCTTGTCGAAGCCGAACTGCTTTTCGAGCTGCTTGATGAAGGCGGGATCGAGCCCCTGCGCGCCGCGGTATTTCGAGTTCAGCTCGCTGCCGGATCCCACCTGTCCCGGCGGCCGCGCGCCGAAATCCGAACCGCTGCCGCCTGAAATCCGCGAGGTGCCGCCGGTGTCGGCGCCGGTCAATTGCGCGATGACGCGCTCCACCGGACCGCCCGGCGCGAACTGCACCACGACGAAGGAGATGAAGAGAATCCCGAGCAGGGTCGGGAGCATCAGCAAGATGCGACGGGCAATATAGGCAGCCATGAACTACTTCGCCTGCTCCAGCTTTGCGGCCTTGGCGGCATCGTACCACCAGATGTCGGGGGCGCCGACGCCCGAGGCGTATTTCGGCGGCTTCGGCGGATGGTCGAACTGATCCCAATAGGCGATCGGGTGGGTCTGGCGATACCATTGCGGTATCCAGTAGTGGCCGGCGCGGAACACGCGGTCGAGCGCCCGGCAGGCCAAGGTCAGCTCGCTGCGCGTCTCCGCGGCGATCGCCTTGGCGACCAGCGCATCGATCGCGGGATTGCTGATCCCGGCGAGATTGTAGGAGCCCTTGGTCTTGGCCGTGTCCGAGGTGAAATAAGCCCGGAGGCCGTCGCCGGGGGTCGGCGACATCGACATCCGCTGAATGGCGATGTCGAAATCGAAATCCTCGACCCGCGCGCGATATTGCACGGCGTCGACGATCCGCAACTCGGCGTCGATGCCGAGCGTCTGCAGGTTCTTGATGAGCGTGCCGTGGTGCGGCTTGAACGAGACCTCGTCGATCAGGAACTCGATCGCGAACACCTCGCCGGACGGCAGCAGCCGCTTGCCGTCCTTGACCGGCAGGCCGGCCTGCTGCAGCAGTTGCGTCGCCTTGCGCAGCAGCGCGCGATCCTGGCCGGAGCCGTCCGAGACCGGCGGCACGAACGGCTCGCCGAACACATCGTCGGGCACCTGGCCGCGGAACGGCTCGAGCAGCTTCAGCTCCTCGGGCGAGGGCGGCCCGACCGCGACCATGTCCGAGTTCTGGAACGGCGACACCGTGCGCGCATAGGCGCCGTACATGATGGTCTTGTTGGTCCACTCGAAGTCGAACGCGTAGGTCAACGCCTGGCGGACGCGGGGATCCTTGAACTTGTCGCGGCGGGTGTTGATGAACCAGCCCTGCCCGCCGGACGGCGTCTCGTCCGGCAAGAGCTCGCGCTTGACGCGGCCGTCCTTGATCGCCGGGAAATCGTAGCGCGTCGCCCAGATGCGCGCGGTGAACTCCTCGCGGAACAGATAGCTTTTGGCGGTGAAGCCTTCGAACGCGACGTCGCGGTCGCGATAGAATTCGTAGCGCACGATGTCGAAATTATACATGCCGCGGCTGACCGGCAGATCGGCCGCCCACCAGTCCTTGACACGCTCGAACTCGACGTAGCGGTTGATCTCGTATTTGCCGACCTTGTACGGCCCCGAGCCGAGCGGCACGTCGAGCGGACCCTCGTCGAACGCGCGGTTGGCGTACCAGGCCTTGGAGAAGATCGGCAGGGTCACGACATAGAGCGGCACGTCGCGCGCGCGCTTCTCGACGAAGCTCACCACGACGGTGGCGTCGTCGATCGCCTCGGCCTTCACGAAGTCGCGCAGCTGAACAACGATCAGCGGATGGCCCTTCTCCTTCAGCGTGTTCAGCGAGAAGGCGACGTCTTGCGCGGTGATCCTGCTGCCGTCATGGAAGCGCGCCTCGGGCCGGAGCGTGAAGCGATAGCTCAGCCTGTCCGCGGAGATCGCGACGGACTTCGCGACCAGCCCGTACACCGCGTCCGGCTCGTCGCTCGCGCGCACCATCAGGGTCGCGAACGTCATGTCCATGCCCTGCGCGCCCTCACCTTTCAGGACGTAGGCATTGAACGAATTGAAGGTCTGATAGGACTGGTTATAGGCGCGCACCGAGGGGATCAGCGAGAACATCCCGCCCTTCGGAGCGTCGATATTGACGTAATCGAAATGATGGAAGTCGGCTGGATATTTCAGGTCGCCGAAGGCCGACGTGCCGTGCGACTCGGGGCCGAACTCCGCGGCCACGGCCGGCGTCAGCAGCGGATAGCTGAGCGCGCCGAACCCAAGCCCGAGCACGCCGCGGCGCGACAGATGCGGGAGCCGGCTCAAGAGCGCTTCACCTTGGCGGCCTTGTCGGTATCGTACCACCACAGATTCGGCCAGCCGGACCGCGCATATTTCGGGAACGGCGTGAAATGGCTGAAGCGGTCCCAGCGCGCGCTGCGCGCAAACGGGTAGGTGAACTGGGGGACGACGTAGAAATTCCACAGCAGCACCCGGTCGAGCGCATGCGTCGCCGCTTCGAGGGAGGCACGATCCTTGGCGTAGATGATCTTCTCGATCAGCGCGTCGACAGCGGGGTTCTTGATGCCGATCGTGTTCTTCGAGCCGGACTCGTCGGCGGCCTTGGAACCCCAGAAATCGCGCTGCTCGTTGCCGGGCGACAGCGACTGCCCCCAGACGTCGATGATCATGTCGTAGTCGAAGGTGCGCACCCGGTTCTCATACTGGACGTTGTCGACCTGGCGTACCGTGACAGCGACGCCAAGGCGCTCCAGCGACGGCTTGTAGAACAGCACGATCCGCTCGGAGGACGGGTCCTGGACCAAGAGTTCGACCGTGACCGGCTTGCCGGCGGGATCGACGAGCTTGCGGTCCTTGATCTCGAAGCCTGCGTCCTTCAGCAGCCTGGTGGCCTCGCGCAGATTGGCGCGAACGTTCTCGGGATTGCCGCCCACCGGGGCCTGGTAGACCGTGGTGAACACGTCCGGCGGCACCTTGTCGCGCAGCTCCTCGAGGATCTGCAGCTCCTTGCCCTGCGGCAGCCCGGAACAGGCCAGATCCGTGCCTTCGAAATAGCTGTTGATGCGCTTATACTGGCCGTAGAACAGCTGCTTGTTCATCTCCTCGAAATCGAAGGCGTAGTTGAAGGCACGCCGCAACCGCGCGTCCTGGAATTGCGGACGCCGCAGGTTGAAGGCGAAGCCTTGCATGCGGCCGGAATCGCTGATCGGGAATTCGTCCTTGACCACACGCTTGTCGTTGATGGCCGGGAAGTCGTAGGCCGTCGCCCATTGCTTGGCGGAATTCTCGTTGATCCAGTCGGCCTGATCGGCCTTGAAGGCCTCGAGGGCGACGATGTTGTCGCGGAAATATTCGAACTGCAGCTCGTCGAAATTGTTCTGGCCGATCTGGACCGGCAGGCTGGCGCCCCAGTAGTCCTTGACGCGCTCCATCTTGATCGAGCGGCCGGGCACGAACTCCTTGATGCGATACGGGCTCGACCCGAGCGGCGGCTCCAAAGTCGTCGCGGTGACGTCGCGCTTGCGGCCCTGCGCGTCGGTGCCTTCCCACCAGTGCTTCGGCAGCACCAGCAGCTCACCGACGATGTGCGGCAGCTCGCGATTGCCCGGACCATCGAAGGTGAACTTGACCTCGAGGTCGCCGGTCTTCTCGGCCTTCATGACATGGCGGTAGTAGGAGGAGTAGTGCGGGCTGTTCTTCTTGAGCACGTCGAGCGAGAAGATGACGTCCTCGGGCGTCACCGGCTTGCCATCGTTCCAGCGCGCTTCCTTGCGCAGCCGGTAGATGACCCAGGAGTAGTCGTCCGGATAGGCCGCCGACTCGGCGAGCAGGCCGTATTCGGTCGACACCTCGTCCTGCGAGCGCGTCATCAGGGTCTCGTAGACCAGCCCCGCCGCGGACGCGATGTTGCCCTTCACATACATCACGACGATGTTGAAATTGTCGAAGGTGCCGAGCGAGATCATCCGCGCTGTGCCGCCCTTGGGCGCGTCGGGATTGACGTAGTCGAAGCGCTTGAAGTCCGCCGGGTACTTGATCTCGCCGAACAGCGACAGGCCGTGGCGCCAGACCAGTTGCTCACCGGCCTGCGCCTGCGCGGCGTCGAGCGGGGCAAGGCTGGCGGCGGTGCCGAGCGCCGGGGTCATCGCAGCGAAGACGCTGCTCTGCAGGAGCTGTCGTCGGGTAATCGTCAAATGAGACTTCCTCTGAATAAGACCGCTTGAAGCAGGTGGTCGGCCGTGGCCGCTGCTGCTCCCAGATCCAACGTTCGATCGTAACCCAATTCGCAAGGGCAGGTTTCGCCGGCCTCAGCCAGGGTGCTCCGGCCCCGCGAACCCGTTCCATTCAGGGGACCAATATACGGCAAGGTTTCGACCAATAACCTTGCTTTTTCCTCATGATACCGGGTTGTGAACGAGGTGGATGCGACCAAAGGTCCCAAATGCGGCGAAATTCGCCCCGCAAAGCAAAACGGCCGGGCTTGGGGCCCGGCCGTCGGAAATTGGTGGGTCAGCAGCCGATCACTTGGCTGCGGTGGGCAGCGGCGCCGGGCTGTCGGCCAGCGAGTTCAGATAGGCCAGCACGTCGGCCCGCTCCGAGTCCTTCTGGATACCGGCGAAGCCCATCGCGGTGCCCGGGATGTAGCCCTTCGGATTGGCGATGAACTTGTTGAGGTCGTCGATCGTCCAGGTGCCGCCCTTGGCCTTCATCGCCGCCGAGAAGTTGAAGCCGCGGCCTTCGCCGATCTTGTCGCCGACGATGCCGTAGAGGTTGGGACCGACGCCGTTCTTCTCGCCCTTCGCGAAGGTGTGGCAGGCCGCGCACTTCTTGGCGGCGGCAGCGCCCTTCTCGACCGAGGCGGTCTGCAGCAGCTTCTCGATCGGCTCGGCCGCGGCCGGCGCAGCGGCTTCCTTGCCTGCGCCCTGGGCCTCCTTCACGGCGATCTCGAACCCCGGCTTCTCCGGCATTTTCGGCGCGAAGATCGCGCCAGCGGAGAAGCTCGTGACCAGCACGACCAGACAGGCGGCCAGAACGGCGCCGAGGATTTTGTTCAGTTCGAAGGAGTCCATTTTGGAATCAGGCTCCGAGGGCGGATTTCATTGCTTGGGAGGCCGCGGGGCCGCGACCGTGAATCGCCCCAGGATTCGTCAAGGCATCGAGCGGAATCGAGCCGTCGCGCCTCCCCCTGCGGCAGAAGTGAGATATCGGTTTGCCCGTGCTCTGGCAACCCGTATAAGCGGGCCGCCTCTGCTGTCCCCATCCAGTCCGGCCCGCGCTGTTGCGACCGGCTCCGACCTGCCGTTTCCCGGATGACCAAGTCCAAAATCCTCGTGCTGATCCCTGCCCGCATGGCCTCGACCCGCCTGCCCGGCAAGCCGCTGCTCGACATCGCCGGCCAGCCGATGATCGTGCAGGTGCTCCGGCGCGCGCAGGAGGCCGCGATCGGCCGCGTGGCCGTGGCAACCGATACGCTGGAGATCGCGGACGCCGTGACGGCGGCGGGTGGCGAGGTGGTGATGACCAAGCCCGATCATCCCTCCGGGTCGGACCGCATCTACGAAGCCATGTGCAAGCTCGACCCTGCCCGCGAGGCCGAGATCGTGGTCAATCTGCAGGGCGATTTCCCGACCATCGACCCGCAGAACATCAGCGACGTGCTGCCGCCACTGGACGATCCCGCCGTCGACATCGCGACCCTTGCCGCGCAGATCCATACCGAGGAGGAGAGCCTCAATCCGAACGTCGTCAAGGCGGTCGGCTCGCCTCTCGGCGGCCGGCGCATGCGCGCGTTGTATTTCACCCGGGCCACGGCGCCGTATGGCGACGGACCGAGGTACCATCACATCGGGCTCTACGCCTACCGCCGGGCGGCGCTGGAGCGCTTCGTCAGCCTGCCGCCATCGCCGCTGGAGCAACAGGAAAAGCTGGAACAGCTGCGGGCGCTGGAAGCCGGCATGCGCATCGACGTGATGGTCGTCGACGCCGTGCCCCGCGGCGTCGACACCCCCGCCGACCTCGAAACCGCACGCCGGCTGCTGTCCAAGTCCTAAGCTGCTGCTACAAGGCCCCTCATGAGCAAGATCTTGAAAATCGCATTCCAGGGCGAGCCGGGAGCCAATTCCCACATCGCCATTTCCGAGGCCTATCCGACCGCCGAGGCCATGCCGTGCGCGACCTTCGAGGACGCGCTGAGCGCGATCTCCTCCGGCGAGGCTGACCTGGGCATGATCCCGATCGAGAATTCGGTCGCCGGCCGCGTCGCCGATATCCATCACCTGCTGCCGGCCTCCGGCCTCTACATCATTGGCGAGTGGTTCCTGCCGGTCCGCCACCAGCTGATGGCGCTGAAGGGCACCAGGCTCGCCGACATCAAGACCGTCGAGAGCCACGTCCACGCGCTCGGCCAGTGCCGCCGCATCATCCGCCAGCTCGGCGTCCGGCCGATCGTCGCCGGTGACACCGCGGGCAGCGCCCGGGACGTGGCGCAGCGCGGCGACAGGAGCGTGGCGGCCATCGCCTCGCGCCTCGCCGCCGAGATCTACGGCCTCGACATCCTCGCCGAGGACATCGAGGACGAGGCCCACAACACCACCCGCTTCGTCGTGCTGGCGCGCCAGGAGCAATGGGCCGAGCAGAACTCCGGGCCGCTGGTCACGAGCTTCGTGTTCCGCGTCCGCAACCTGCCGGCTGCGCTCTACAAGGCGCTCGGCGGCTTTGCGACCAACGGCGTCAACATGACCAAGCTCGAGAGCTACATGGTCGACGGCAATTTCTTCGCGACGCAGTTCTACGCCGACGTCGACGGCCATCCCGACGACAAGGGGCTGGCCTTCGCCCTGGAGGAATTGAAGTTCTTCTCGCGCGAACTGCGCATCGTCGGCGTCTATCCGGCGCACCCGTTCCGCGCGACCTTCAGCGAGCGGATGGAATGATCGGACCGTCATCCCGCGGCTCCACATAGGCCGCCAGCTCGGCCGGCGTTCCCACCGGGAATGCCTGCTTCAGATGGTCGAGAAAGGCGGAGACGCGCGCGCTCAACAGCCGCCGCGACGGATACAGCGCCCACAGCGCAACCGCTGGCGCGTCCAAATCGCCCCAATGCGCCAGCCGGCCAGCCGCCAGATCGCGGCTGACGAGCGAGAGCGGCAGGCATGCGGCACCGACGCCGGCACGGACCGCATCGCGCACCATGATCAGCGATGACAACCGCAGGATCGGATCGATCGCGATGCGCGATGATCCCGTTGCAGCCATGACGTCCCACGCTGCGATCTGCTCGGTGCTACGAACAACCGCAGGAACGAGCGCGCCGTCCGCCGGCCGCGTCAGGCTTGGGCTGGCCACGACCACCAGCTGATCGCGCAGGAAGATGCGGCCGACAAGGCTCTCATCGGGATCGGGATTGACCCGGATCACCAGGTCATAGCCCTCCTCGACCATGTCGACGGCGCGGTCGTCGGTCGTCACCTCGAGCCGGACCTCCGGATATCTGAGCGCGAACGTAGCGGCGAGCTTGCCCATCGCGGTCTGCGAGAACAGCAGCGGCGCGCTGATCCGCAACCGGCCGCGCGGCTGGTCGCCGCCTGAGGCTATCGCACCGACGGTCTCGTCGAGCTCGGTCAGCAGCGCGCCCGTGCGCTCGAACAGCGCCCGCCCCTCCTCGGTCAGCTTCAGTGTGCGCCCGCCGCGCTCGATCAGCCTGATGTCCAGGCTCGCTTCGAGCTCTGCGACGCGGCGGGACAGCGTTGCCTTGGGACGACCGCTGGCGCGGGCGGCCCGGCCGAAGCCGCCGTGGCGGGCGACGAGCGTGAAATCGGCGAGCGCAAGCAGATCCATCTGTTCCACCAATGAGACGACATGTCCAAATATAGCGCCTATTGGCTCGCATGTGGATCGATATCTTCCGGGTGTCTCAACACCAACCCGGAGTGATCCCATGACCATCCTCGTGACCGGTGCCACTGGAACCGTCGGCCGTCGCGTCGTCGAACAACTCGTCAGGCGCGGGGCCGATGTCCGCGCCCTCGTCCGCGATCCTGGGAAGGCCAACCTTCCGGCAGGCGTTCAGATCGCCCAAGGCGACCTGCTCGACGTCGATTCGCTGCGCGGCGCGTTCTCGGGCGTCTCGACCCTGTTCCTGCTCAACGCCGTCACGCCTGATGAATTCACCCAGGCGCTGATCGCGCTCAATCTGGTCCGCGAGGCCGGCATCGAGCGCATCGTCTATCTCTCGGTGATCCACAGCGACGTCTACGTCAACGTGCCGCACTTCGCCGGCAAGTTCGCCGTCGAGCGGATGATCGAGCAGTTGGGCCTGAACGCCACCATCCTGCGCCCCGCCTACTTCATGAACAACGATCTCGCGATCAAGGACGTCGTGCTCGACTACGGCGTCTACCCGATGCCGATCGGAGCCAAGGGCCTCGCGATGATCGACGTCAGCGACATCGGCGAGATCGCAGCGATCGAGCTGATCCGCAGGGAGCAGTCAGCCGTGCCGCTGCCGCTCGATCGCATCAACCTGGTCGGTCCGGACACGCTGACCGGCGCTGATGCCGCTGCGATCTGGTCTGACGTGCTGGGCCGCACGATCGCCTATGGCGGCGACAACACCGCGCAGTTCGAGACCAACCTCCGGCAGGTCATGCCGAGCTGGATGGCGTTCGACATGCGACTGATGGCCGAGCGCTTCCTGACCGACGGCATGGTGCCGGACGAGGGCGACGTCGCGCGCCTCGCCACGCTGCTGGGCCGGCCGCTGCGCTCGTACCGCGACTTTGTCGCCGAGATCTCGGCCACGGCCTGAAGCCGAGCCGCTCATCATCCCCCGAAACCGAATTGCGCGGCGCGCTTCCGCGAATGCGCCCCCTCCATGGAGATCATCATGACCAGTCAAGATAGCAATGTCACCACACCCAAGTCTAACATCCTCGTGCTTGGCGCCACCGGCGGCACCGGACGGCTGATCGTGCGCGACGCGCTGGCGCGCGGCCATCACGTCACCGCGCTGGTGCGCTCGCCCGACAAGGCCGGGGACCTGCAAGGCGCGCAACTGATCGTCGGCGATGCGCGCGACGAAGCCACGCTTCGCAAGGCGCTCAAGGGACAGGATGTCGTCATCAGTTCCTTGGGCACCTCGCTCAGCCCGTTTCGCGAGGTCACCACGCTCTCGACATCGACGCGGGCGCTCGTCAAGGCGATGGAGGCCGAGAATGTTGCGCGCCTTGTCGCCATCACCGGGATCGGCGCAGGCGACAGCCGGGGACATGGCGGCTTCGTCTACGACCGGGTCATCGTCCGTCCCGCCATGCTCAACGACAAGCCGGGCGGCCAGACGGTCCGCGCGCTGACGGACCTCACAGGTTTTCACGGCGGCACGATCGCGCGGGCCGATGTCGCGCGCTTCGCGGTGGACCAGGTGAGCGACGACAGCTTCCTGCGCCGCTCTCCGCTGATCACATGGTGAGACCGGCACGGCGCGCTTCGAAGTCCAGATCGCGCCATTGTTCGCCTCAACTCTCTGCACGAACTCCGTTCATCCAAGTGGGGCTAGTTCGAGCACACATCTTCGCGGCGACGGGATTTTACCTCGCCCCGCTTGCGGGGAGAGGTCGGATTGCATCGAAAGATGCAATCCGGGTGAGGGGGGCTCTCCGCGAAGGCGGTGCTCGCGGAGAGCCGGGGCGAGAGAGCCCACCGTCCGTTCCTTGAAGTGACTGGATCCGACTTCGAGATGCGTGCTCACGCTAGCCCCGTCGGGGAGAGCTGAATCTTCATGCTGCACGATCCAGAACTCATCGGCTGCTAGGTTCGTGCGGGACTACGCCGCCGCCTTCCGCTCCAGGCCGAAGGCGTCGGCAAGCAGGCTGTAGGAGCGCTTGCGGGCGTCGTGGTCGAAGGTCGCCGTGATCACCATCAGCTCGTCCGCCTGGCTCGCCGCGATCATCGGATCGAGCTTGGCTCGCACCGTCGCCGGGCTGCCCACGAACAGCCGCGACCGGTTGCGTGCGATCGAGGCGCGGTCGGCGTCTGTATACATGTACGCCGCGGCCTCCTCGGGGCTCGGCAGCGGCAGGAACTGGCCGCGGTCGCGCCTGAGGCGGTTGAGGTCCATCGACGACGCCAGCCGCTCCGCCTCGGCGTCGGTCTCGGCCGTCACCACCGCGACCGCCAGGATCGCATGCGGCTGTGTCCGCCAGCGCGACGGCGTGAAATGTGCGCGGTATGTTCTCATCGCGTCGACGGCGTCGTGGCTGGCGAAATGATGTGCGAAGCCGAACCCCATGCCGAGCTGCGCCGACAGTTCGCTGGAATAGTCGCTGGAGCCGAGCAGCCAGATCGGCGGCAGCGGCGCGTCGTCGGGCATGGCGATGACGTTGTTGTAAGGATGACCGGCAGGGAACTCGCGGGTCTCCCACAGCATCAGCTCATGCAGCCGCTCCAGGAAGTCGTCGCCCTCGCGGCGGTCGAGCCGGCTGCGCAGCGCATAGGCCGTGGTGCCGTCGGTGCCCGGCGCGCGGCCCAGGCCGAGATCGATCCGGCCGGGAAACAGTGCCTCCAGCATCTTGAAGCGCTCCGCGACCACCAGCGGCGCATGGTTGGGCAGCATGACGCCGCCGGAGCCGACGCGGATGTGCTGCGTCGCTGCCGCGATCTGCCCAATCATGATGTCGGGCGACGGGCTCGCCACCGACGGCAGGCTATGGTGCTCAGCCAGCCAATAGCGGACGTAGCCGAGCTGATCGACATGGCGGGCCAGATCGATGCTGTTGCGCAGCGCCGCCGAGGCAGGCGTGGCGGTGGTGGTGACGGAGAGGTCGAGGACGGAAAGCGGGATCATGGCTTCAACCTAATGACTGCGCGACGTGCCACAATGGGCCAACCGCGGCGGAGACCTGCTGGAAATGCAGGGATCGACATCAGCCCGAGTTGGGACACGAAAATTGTATACAACACCGCCTTCGAAACGTCCCACACTCAATCTCGATCAAAGCCGCTCACCCACAGCCAACATACGTTGAAACATCAACATTTTGTCTGCCCATTGCGCGATCGGTGACAGCGGACAAAAGTCGTCAAAATACATACAAGTGGGCGAAATCCCATTCCGAGTGGGCTGTCTATTGCGACGCACTTCCCTTATCTTCCCACATCCAAAGAGCGATCCCCTCTTGAGTTGAAATTTACGCGCCACCGGGAACCTGCGCTGCCATGACCGACCTCGCCACCGCCATCGCCGACGGCCACTCCGCAATCATCCGGCCGAAGATCTCGTTCGAGTTCTTCCCGCCGAAGACCGAGGAGATGGACCGGACGCTGTGGGCCTCGATCGAGCGCCTCGCCCCTCTGGAGCCTAGCTTCGTCTCGGTGACCTACGGCGCGGGCGGCTCGACGCGCGAGCGCACCCACGCCACGATCGCGCGCATCCTGAAGGAGACCGCGCTGCTGCCGGCGGCGCATCTCACCTGCGTCGGGGCTTCGCGCCACGAGATCGACGAGGTCGTCGACCGCTATCACGAGGTCGGCGTCCGCCACATCGTGGCGCTTCGCGGCGATCCGCCCGGCGGCATCGGCACGCCCTACTACACCCATGCCGAGGGCTATCAGAGCTCGCCCGAGCTGATCGCCGGCATCAAGAAGCGCCATCCCGATATCGAGGTCTCGGTCTCGGCCTATCCGGAGAAGCACCCCGAGAGCCGCGACTTCGACGCCGACATCGACATGCTCGAGGCCAAGGTCGACGCCGGCGCCACCCGCGCCATCACCCAGGTGTTCTTCGACAACGATCTCTACTTCCGCTACCTCGACCGCGTCCGCGCCCGCGGCATCACGATCCCGATCGTGCCCGGCATCATGCCGATGCACAATTTCAAGCAGGCGCGTGGCTTTGTGACCCGCGCCGGCACGACGGTGCCGGACTGGCTGGCGGAAAAATTCGACGGTCTCGACGACGATCCCGAGACCCGCAAGCTGGTCGCGGCGACCGTCGCCGCAGGCCAGGTGCAAAAGCTCGCCAAGCATGGCGTCGACACCTTCCATTTCTACACCATGAACCGCGCCGACCTCGTGTTCGCGATCAGCCATCTGCTCGGCATCCGTCCGAAGTCCGCCAACAAGGCTGCCGCCTGATGTCCGCCCCTGTATCTCCAGCGCGTACCGCCTTCCTTGCCGCTGCAGCTAAGCGCATCCTGATCCTCGACGGCGCCATGGGCACGATGATCCAGGCGCTGCAGCTCGACGAGGCCGCCTTCCGCAGCGAGCGGTTCAAGGACTTCCATCGCGACCTCCGCGGCAACAACGACCTGCTGATCCTGACGCAGCCCGACGCCATCGAGGACATCCACGCGCAATATCTGCGCGCAGGCGCCGACATCGTCGCCACCAACACCTTCTCGGCAACCTCGATCGCGCAGGCCGATTACGACCTCTCCGGCATCATCTACGAGCTGAACCGCGAGGGCGCCCGGCTCGCCCGCAATGCCGCGACCCGCGTTGCGGCCGAGGACGGCAAACAGCGCTTCGTCGCCGGCGCAATGGGCCCGACCAACCGCACCGCCTCGATCTCGCCCGACGTCTCCAACCCCGGCTACCGCGCCGTGACCTTCGACGACCTCCGGCTCGCCTATGGCGAGCAGGCGCGCGGGCTCCTGGACGGCGGCGCCGACATCCTGCTGCTCGAGACCATCTTCGACACGCTCAATGCCAAGGCGGCGCTGTACGCCATCGCCGAGCTCTGCGAGGAGCGCGGCATCGACGTGCCCGTCATGATCTCGGGCACCATCACCGACAAGTCCGGCCGCCTGCTCTCGGGCCAGATGCCGGAGGCGTTCTGGAATTCGGTCCGCCACGCGAAACCGCTGACCATCGGCTTCAACTGTGCGCTCGGCGCCGAGGATCTGCGCGCCCATGTCGCCGACATCGGCCGCGTTGCCGACGCGCTGGTGTGTGCCTATCCCAATGCCGGCCTGCCCAACGAGTTCGGCCAGTATGACGAGACGCCGGCCTACATGGCGCGACTGATCGGCGAATTTGCGCGGGACGGCCTCGTCAACATCGTCGGCGGCTGCTGCGGCACCACGCCCGAACATATCGCGGCGATCGCCGCCGCCGTCGCCCCGCACAAGCCTCGCGCCGTGCCGGAGATCGCGCCGCGGCTGCGGCTGTCGGGCCTCGAGCCGTTCGAACTCACGCCCGCCATTCCGTTCGTCAATGTCGGCGAGCGCACCAACGTCACGGGCTCGGCCAAATTCCGCAAGCTGATCACATCAGGCGATTACACCGCGGCGCTGCAGGTCGCGCGCGACCAGGTCGAGAACGGCGCCCAGGTCATCGACGTCAACATGGACGAGGGCCTGCTGGATTCGGAAGCCGCGATGCGGACCTTCCTCAACCTCGTCGCTGCCGAGCCGGACATCGCCCGCGTTCCCGTGATGGTCGATTCCTCGAAATTCCACGTCATCGAGGCCGGCCTGAAATGCGTGCAGGGCAAGCCGGTGGTGAACTCGATCTCGCTCAAGGAAGGCGAGGAGAAGTTCATTCACGAAGCGAAGATCGCGCGTCGCCACGGCGCCGCCGTGGTCGTGATGGCGTTCGACGAGACCGGCCAGGCCGACACCTACAAGCGCAAGACCGAGATCTGCGCCCGCGCCTACAAGATCCTGGTCGAGCAGATCGGCTTTCCGCCTGAGGACGTCATCTTCGATCCCAACATCTTCGCCATCGCGACCGGACTTGAGGAACACAACAATTACGGCGTCGACTTCATCGAAGCGACACGCTGGATCCGGCAGAACCTGCCGCATGCGCATGTCTCGGGCGGCGTCTCCAATCTCTCCTTCTCGTTCCGCGGCAACGAGCCGGTGCGCGAAGCCATGCATTCGGTGTTCCTGTATCACGCCATCAAGGCCGGCATGGACATGGGCATCGTCAATGCCGGTCAGATGATCGTCTATGACGACATCGATCCGGAGCTGCGCCAGGTGTGCGAAGACGTCGTGCTCAACCGCGACCCCGGCGCCTCCGAGCGGCTGCTGGCGCTGGCCGAGAAATTCCGCGGCCAGGGCAAGCAGACCAAGGAGGCCGATCTGGCCTGGCGCGAATGGCCGGTCGACAAGCGGTTGAGCCACGCGCTGGTGCATGGGATCACCGAGTTCATCGAGCAGGACACCGAAGAGGCACGCGCCGCCTCGACGCGACCGCTCGACGTCATCGAAGGCCCGCTGATGGCCGGCATGAACGTGGTCGGCGACCTCTTCGGCGACGGCAAGATGTTCCTGCCGCAGGTCGTGAAGTCCGCGCGCGTGATGAAGCAGGCGGTGGCCTATCTGATGCCGTTCATGGAGGCGGAGAAGGCTGCCAACAAGGGCCGGGCCAACGAGCGCTCCAACGCCGGCAAGATCGTGCTCGCCACCGTCAAGGGCGACGTCCACGACATCGGCAAGAACATCGTCGGCATCGTGCTCCAGTGCAACAATTTCGAGGTCATCGACCTCGGTGTCATGGTGCCCGCGGCCAGGATCATCGAGACGGCCAAGGCCGAGAACGCCGACATCATCGGTCTCTCCGGCCTGATCACGCCCTCGCTCGACGAGATGGCGTATCTCGCCTCGGAGATGGAGCGCCAGGGCCTGAACGTGCCGCTCCTGATCGGCGGCGCTACGACGAGCCGTGTCCATACTGCGGTCAAGATCGATCCGAACTACCAGAATGGCCCGGTCGTTCACGTCAACGACGCCAGCCGCGCCGTCGGCGTCGCCTCCTCACTGCTGTCGCCGGAGCGCAAGGATTCCTACGCCGCGGAGGTTCGCAGCGAGTATCAGAAGATCGCCGCTGCGCATCTGCGCGGCCAGGCCGACAAGAAGCGGCTGAAGCTCGCGGACGCCCGCGCCAACGCGCCGAAGATCGACTTCGCCAAGGCGAAGCCGGTCAAGCCGACCTTCCTCGGCACCAAGACGTTCGTCGACTACGACCTCGCCGAGCTGGTGCCCTATATCGACTGGACGCCGTTCTTCCAGACCTGGGAGCTCGCCGGTCGTTTTCCTGGCATCCTCGACGACGCCAAGGTCGGCGAGGCCGCGCGCGCGCTGTATGACGACGCGCTGAAGATGCTCAAGCGCATCGTCGACGAGAAGTGGTTCACGGCCCGCGCCGCGATCGGCTTCTGGCCGGCAAATGCGGCCGGCGACGACATCGTGCTCTATGCCGACGAGGGCCGCACCAAGCAGATCGCGACGCTGCACACGCTGCGCCAGCAGCTCGAGAAGCGCGAGGGTCGCTTCAACACCGCACTCTCCGACTTCATCGCGCCTGTGGGTTCCGGCGTGCCGGACTATGTCGGCGGCTTCGTCGTCACGACAGGCCTCGGCGAGGATGCCGTCGCCGACCGCTTCAAGAACGCCAATGACGACTACTCCTCGATCCTGGTGAAGGCGCTGGCCGACCGCCTCGCCGAGGCGTTCGCCGAGCGCCTGCATGCCCGCGTCCGCCGCGAGTTCTGGGCCTACGCCCCGGACGAGGCGCTCTCGCCGGACGATCTGATCCTGGAGAAGTATCACGGCATCCGTCCCGCGCCCGGCTACCCGGCGCAACCCGACCACACCGAGAAGGCGACCTTGTTCGAGCTGCTCGACGCCGAGAGAAATGCCGGCGTGCGGCTGACCGAGAGTTTTGCGATGTGGCCGGGCTCGTCGGTGTCGGGCCTCTATTTTGCCTCGCCGGAGAGCTTCTATTTCGGCGTCGGCAAGATCGAGCGCGACCAGGTCGAGGACTACGCCGCGCGCAAGGGCATGACCGTCGCCGAAGTCGAGCGCTGGCTGGCGCCGATCCTGAACTACATTCCGGCAAGGGGCGGCCAGCAGGCCGAGGCGCCTCGCGCAACCGCTGCGCCCGCTCCCGCCGCAGCCAACGACGCCGCCCCTGCCGAGCTCGCCAGCCACCCCGCGGGCTGCACCTGCGCGGTGCATCTTGCCTGGCGCAAGAAGGCGGTTGGCGCGAAGTAGCCGGCGCGGTCGCCCCATCCACAGCTGTCGTCCCCGCGAACGCGGGGACCCATACCGCGTGATCTACCCGTCGTCCGCGGTGGCTGATATCGCGCAAGACGACATCTCCCTGTGGTTATGGGTCCCTGCGTTCGCAGGGACGACAGCGGTTATGACGCCCCCTGCTCGGCTCACACGCTGCACTTGGACGCCCCTCCTCCGTGTCCCCCGCGCCACGGCCGCCGCGAATGACAAAGCGCCACAGCCGGCGCCATGCGATGCAGCGTGGACTTATCCCCGCTAACCGGCTGAAATGCCGCCGGGGCCTCCGGGTGGTTTTTCGTTCATGTCGTTGCAGTTCAGGCTTGCGTCCCGAAACCTGTTCCATGACAGGCTTCGTTTCATCGCGACCATCATCGGCATCATCTTCTCGATCGTGCTGGTGACCGTGCAAATGGGTCTCTATGTCGGCTTCCGCCGGATGGTCACGACCATGATCGACCATTCCCCGGCCGAGCTCTGGATCATGCCGGTCGGCACCAAATGCTTCGAGGATCCCTCGCCGCTCGACGAGCGGCAGCGGTTCCGCGCGCTGGCGGTTCCCGGCGTGGCGGAGGCGACGCCGCTGGTGATCGGCTATGCGCAATGGCGGCTGCCGCAGGGCACCACGACGCCGGTCTTCGTGGTCGGCTCGGAACTGCGCGGGCTCGGGCTGCATCCCTGGAACGTGGTGGAGGGACGGCTGGACGACCTGTCCGTGCCGGGCGCGGTCGCCATCGACCAGACCTATTTCGAGCGGCTCGGCATCGGCGGCGCCGGCCAGGCTGCGGAGCTCCGCGACCAGAAGGTGCAGGTGATGGCTGTCACCAAAGGCATCCGCTCGTTCACGACAACGCCTTACGTGTTCACCGACGTCGACCGCGCCCGCGCCTATACCGGCATCGCCTCGAACAAGGCGTCCTATCTGGTGGTCAAGCTGGCGGCCGAGGCCGACCTCTGGACCGTGCAGCGGGCGCTGCGCGACAGCCTGTCCAATGTCGACGTGCTGACCGCAGCCGAGTTCGCGAGCCGCAGCCGCTCGTTCTGGCTGTTCGGCACCGGCGCGGGTGCCGCGCTGTTCGCCGGCGCCCTGCTCGGCCTCATCGTCGGCACCGTGATCGTGGCGCAGACGCTCTATTCCAGCACCAAGGATCACATCAACGAGTTCGCGACCCTGCGCGCGATCGGCTCGTCCAGCCGCTACATCTACACCGTCATCATCTGGCAGGCGCTGCTCAGCGCCATCGTCGGCTTCGCCGGCGCTGCGGCGATCGGCAGGATCGTGGCGGCCGCGACCGCGGAATCGGCGCTGCCGGTCATCATGACCCCGACGCTGACGGTCGCGCTGTTCGTGCTGACGTTGACGATGTGCGTCGGCTCGGCGATCGCGGCGATCCTCAAGGTCATGCGCATTGATCCGACCCTGGTGTTCTCGCGATGACCGACACCGTGCTCGAGGCCACCGATCTCGTGCATCACCTCGGCCAGGGGGCCGGAAGGGTGCAGGCGCTGAAGGGCGTGAGCCTGTCGCTGAAGGGCGGCGAGCTGGCGCTGCTGATGGGCCCCTCGGGCAGCGGCAAGACGACGCTGCTGTCGATCCTGGGCTGCCTGATGACGCCGGATGGCGGTGCCGTGCGGGTTGCCAACCAGCCGGTCGCGGGGCTCGATCCCGAGGCGCTGGCGAAGCTGCGCCGCGAGCGCATCGGCTTCATCTTCCAGTCTTATCATCTGTTTCCGACGTTGAACGCCGAGGACAATGTGCGGCTCGCGCTCGACGTGCGCGGCGAACGCGCGCGGGCCGCGAAACTGGCGGCGCGCGAGGTGCTCGAGCGGGTCGGCCTCGGCCCGAAGAAGCGGTCGTTCCCGCGCCAGCTCTCGGGCGGCGAGCAGCAGCGCGTCGCGATCGCCCGCGCCATCGTCGGCAAGGCGCAGGTCATTCTCGCCGACGAGCCGACCGGCGCACTCGATACCGCCAACGGTCAGGCGATCATGACCCTGCTCGCCGATATCGCCAAGGATCCGTCGCGCGCGGTGCTGGTGGTGACGCACGATCCGCGCATCCTGCCGTTTGCCAATCGCGTCATTCACATCGAGGACGGCCGCATCGTCCGCGAGGAGAGCGGCGGCGAGTCCATGAAGAAAGTCTCGCACGCATGATATCGGGAATTCCAGAACGCGCTCACCTGCTCGGGCTCGTCGCCGCGGCTGCATTGGCTATCATCGTCACGCCGACCTCGATTCCACCGACAGCGCGTGCCGCCAATGCCCAGGAGGAACGCTGGCTGGCCGTGGCACCCGGCCGGGTCGAGCCGGCATCCGGCCTGATCAAGCTCGGCGCGCCGGTAGTTGGGCTGATCCAGGAGGTGCTGGTCAGGCCAAACGAGACCGTGTTCGCCGGCCAGGCCCTGGTGCGACTCAGCGATGGCGAGGCTCGCGCGCAGCTCGCCAGCGCCGAGGCGCAGGTCGCGATGCGCAAGCGCGTGCGCAACAAGGAGTCGACGCCGTCTGGCGCGGGTCCCCGGCGCCGCGCCGAAGACGGCCTCGCCGATGCGCAGGCGGCGGTGTTCGACGCGCGTGCTGCGCTCGACAAGGCCGTGGCCGAGCGGCGCGCCGGGCGCGGCGCCGATGCCGATGTCGACACCGCACGCACGCAATTGACAGCCGCGCAGGCGAAGCTGGAGCAGCAGGCCGACGAGCTGCGCAAGGTCACCGCGGATGCGCCGCTGCCGGTCAGCGCCGAGGGCCAGCTCAACGTCGCCCGCGGCGAACTGCAGGGCGCCCGCGCCACGTTGGAAAAGCTCACCATCCGCGCGCCGCTCGACGGCACGGTGCTGCAGGTCAATGCGCGCACCGGCGAGATCGCTTCGCCGCAGACGACGCCACCGCTGGTGCTGCTCGGCGACACGTCCTCGCTGCGCGTGCGCGCCGAGCTCGACCAGCGCGACCTCGACAAGATCAAGGTCGGCCAGCAGGCGGTGGTCCGCTCCGACGCCTTCCGCGGCCGCGACGTCGCCGGCAAGGTCGCCGCCATCGCCCCGCTGGTCGAGAGCAGCCGCACTGCTGCGCTCAGCCAGCGCAACATGACCGACGTCGACGTGGTGGAAGTGCTGGTCGATCTCGCCGAGCCGGGCCCGTTCGCGGTGGGTATGAAGGTGGACGTGTATTTCAAGCCGTGAGGGGCGCGCCGTTCGGCCTACGCCTCGTGCGCTGCTGCCCACCCTCCCCTGGAGGAGGAGGAGGGTCGCTCGCACGCGCAGCGGGCGATCGGGGTGGGTGAAGCCACGAGCACTGCTGCTGATGAGAGATCACCCCACCCCGCCTCACGTTTCGCTTCGCTCATCGTGCGGCGACCCTCCCCCTCCAGGGGAGGGTGAGCACCGAGCAAGCGGCACGGTCTGACGTCTCGATGGACTCCATCAATCCCCGCTCGGCGGGGCCAGCGGCTGGACGATCTCCTGGAATGGCGGCAGCGCCTCGCACCTTGCGGCGTGGGCCGCCAGCGCCGGATAGCGCGCGGCGTCGAACAGATGCGGATGCGCCTCTGATGTGAAGCGCAGCACGCAGGCGACGGCGATGTCGGCGTGGCCGATGTTGTCGCCATACCAATAGGCGCTCGTCACATCTGCGCGCTCGGCCTCCAGCATTGCCAGCACGCCGGAGATCTGGGCCTCGCAGCGCGCGACCCACAGCGCGAGGCGGTCCTTGCGCAGCACGCGCTCGTAGATCAGGCTGACGGCCTTGTCGCCGAGACCGGTCGCGAGCGCGATCGTATGCAGCTGCTGGCGGCGCAGCGCGCCGCTCCGCGCCAGCATCGCACGCTCGGGCCCGATGGCCTCGTCGAGATGATCGAGGATCGCCGCTGAATCGATTAGCGCCTCGCCGTCATCCAGCACCAGCACCGGCACGCGCAGCAGCGGATTGTACGGCGCGATCTTGTCGGCGTCGCCGAAGGTCGACCACGGCTTGTGCTCGAACGGCACGCCGTAGAGCTTGAGCGCGATCGCGGTGCGGCGAACGAAAGGCGAGTCGTATTGGCCGATCAGGAACATCGGTTATCCTCCTGTGCGGCGCATTGAAGCGCCGTTTGGCGCCGCTGTCAGCTCCGATGTTCAGGCGATCAGCGGCACATGCGCTGCGACGTCGCGCGGCAGCGTGCCGTCGAGGCGCGGGTCGGGGGCGATCTCGATCTGCCGCTGGAAGGGACGGAAGCCGGAGCGCTGGTAGAAGGCGAGCGCGCGGGGATGATCGAAGCTGCAGGTGTGGACCCAGAGCCGCGTCAGCGGCTGCGCCCAGGCGCGGCGCAGCGCGTGGTTCATCAGCAGCCGTCCGGCGCCGGTGCCGATCAGCTTCGACGTGACGCCGAACAGCGCCAGCTCGCAATCGGTCCTCTTGCGGAAGTCGAGCTCCAGCAGGGCCTCGTCGCCGCCGTCATGCTCAAGGGTGTAGATCTCGACACCGGTTGTGCGGATGGTGGCGGCCAGCTCGGCGTCGCCCATCCGCGTGCGCTGCGACCACAGCCATTCCCAGCCGACGCGGGCGTAGAGGTCGCGGTACCAGTCGAGGTCTGGCTGCGCGACGCGGCGCAAGGTCCAGTCGCCGGCCGGGTCTGGCGGCAGCACCGGCGGCGCCAGCATTTCCAGCGAGGTCACGACGGCCGCAATCCTGCCGGGCGGGATGTCGAAATAGCCCTCGGGAATGGACATTCAGAGACGGCCTGATGGAAGAGCGATCGGCAATTGGCTTACCCCCGACGTAATTGGATCCGCACAGCGGTCACGGCATGGTCTGCGCATTCAACATCAGGAGTCATGCCCATGCAACGACGAGACGTACTGCTGACCGCGGCAGCCGCCAGCTTCGCGGCGACGGGACCGCGCGCAGCCCCCGCCCCGGCGCCGGCGCGCATTCGGTGCAGCGATGGCGTGACTCTCTATTACGAGGAATGGGGCAGCGGCCGGCCGGTGCTGTTCGTGCATGCCTGGGCGCTGACCAGCGCGATGTGGACCTACCAGATCTCAGATCTCAGCCAGCGCGGGCTGCGCTGCATCGCCTTCGACCGCCGCGGCCATGGCCGCTCCGACGTGCCGGGCAGCGGCTACGAGCTCGACCGGCTCGCCGACGACATCGCCGAGGTGATCGCGCAGCTCGACCTCGATGAGGTCGCGCTGGTCGGCATGTCCATGGGCTGCAACGAGATCCTCAACTACATCGCGCGGCACGGCACGCGACGCATCTCGCGGATCGCGATGCTCGGCCCGACCACGCCGTTTCCGCTGCAGACGCCGGACAACGCGCTCGGCGCGCCCCGCGGCTATTTCGAGCAGTGCTGGGCGGCATGGCAGAGCGACTTCCCGAAATGGATCGAGGACAACAAGCTGCCGTTCTTTACGGCACAGACGTCCCCGCAGATGATGGAGTGGGTCGCGGCGATGATGCGCCAGACGTCGATCCCGGTGGCCGTGGCGACCAACCGCGCGCTCATCGCCACCGACCTGCGCCCGGTACTGGGGAGGATCGATCGGCCCGTGCTGATACTGCATGGCGACAAGGATGTGTCGGCGCCGCTCGATATGACTGGACGGCCGACAGCCAACGGCATCAAGGGCGCCGAGCTGAAGATCTATCCCGGCGGCCCGCACGGACTATTCGTCACGCACATGAAGCAGGTCAATGCCGACCTCGCCGCGTTCCTGGCATGACGATTGTGCGAGGCGAGCGCCCTACTCGCCCTCGTCGCTCGCCAGCACGCCCTTCACAGCGCGGGCCCAGCCGGCGAGCTTGCGCGAAAGTCATCGGGTCATAGACAAGGGTTCATGACCGGTTCGCGCGGTTTCGCGAGAAGTTTCTTGACCGAGGCCCGAAGCTCCTCCGGGGGAATGCTGCGGAAGTGCTCGATATCACGACTCTTGCAACGATCCTGGAGGCCGGCTTGCCTCGCTTGCGCCGTCTGTGCCGAAGCGGCCCGGCGCTTGAACTCGTCCAGCATCGTCCGTGTGGGCTTCAGCGACGAATTCGCCAGGATGAAATCGTCGATCGCGACGATTGCTTCGTCGATGGCATCGTCGTTCGGCCCCCGAGGCAGCTCGCACATTGCCGTTTGGGCCTGGACGGACAGAAACAAAGCCCATGAGCACAAAACGGCACCATCGCCGCTTTGATCGAATTCAAACTGCTTCGGCCCGAGCACCATGTTTTCTTCACCGCGCGACGGCGCGACCAGCACAAGACATCCGGCCAGGATTGCCAGAAGATTCAGTGCCAGAAGTGTGAGACGAGTCATCGAGATCTCCATTCATCAACGCAATGACACGAGCACTCGCATCTGGAGCCAGCGCCCTATTCGCCCTCGTCGCTCGCCAGCACGCCCTTCACGGCGCGGGCCCAGCCGGCGAGCTTGCGCTGCCGCGTGGCCGCGCTCATCGCCGGCCGGAAGCGGTGCTCGAGCCGCCAATTGTCGGCGAACTTTTCCGGCTCCGGATAGACGCCCGCGTGGAGGCCCGCGAGATAGGCGGCGCCGAGCGCGGTGGTCTCCTGGATCATGGGACGGTCGACTGGCGCATCGAGCAGGTCGGCGAGACGCTGCATGGTCCAGTCGGACGCCGTCATGCCGCCGTCGACGCGCAGCACGATCGTCGCTGCGGACGCATCGGGCCAGTCGGCCCGCATCGCGGCCCACAGATCGTAGGTCTGGTAGCACACGCTCTCCAACGTGGCATGCGCGAGCTCGGCCGGGCCGGTATTGCGGGTCAGGCCGAACAGCGCGCCGCGCACCCGCGGATTCCAATACGGTGCGCCAAGGCCGACGAAGGCCGGCACCAGATAGACCGACTGCATCGAGTCGGACTTGTCGGCGAGCGGGCCGGTTTCGGCGGCATGCTTGATGATGCCGAGCCCGTCGCGCAGCCACTGCACGGCCGAGCCGGCGACGAAGATCGAGCCTTCGAGCGCGTAGGTCCTGACGCCGTCGAGCTGATAGGCGATCGTCGTCAGCAGCTTGTTGTTCGATTTCACCGGCGTGGCGCCGGTGTTGAGCAGCGCGAAGCAGCCGGTGCCGTAGGTCGACTTCATCATGCCCGGCGTGAAGCAGGCCTGGCCGATGGTCGCCGCCTGCTGGTCGCCGGCGATCCCCGCGACCTTGATCGGGCCGCCGAACAGATCCGGCGTGGTGGTGCCGAAATCGGCGGAGGAATCCTTCACCTCGGGCAGCATCGAGCGCGGCACCCGCAGCAGCGTCAGCAGCGTCTCGTCCCACGCACCGGTGTGGATGTTGAACAGCAGCGTGCGCGAGGCGTTGGTGGCATCGGTGGCATGCACCTTGCCGCCGGTCAGCCGCCACAGCAGGTAGCAGTCGACGGTGCCGAACATCAGTTCGCCGCGTTCGGCGCGCTCGCGCGCGCCAGGGACATGGTCGAGGATCCAGGCCACCTTGGTGCCGGAGAAATAGGGATCGATGATCAGGCCGGTTTTGGCGCTGACATCCGGCTCGTGGCCATCGGCCTTGAGCTTGGCGCAGATGTCGGCGGTGCGGCGGTCCTGCCAGACGATGGCGCGGTGGACGGCCTGGCCGGTGGCGCGGTCCCATACCACGGTGGTCTCGCGCTGGTTGGTGATGCCGATCGCCGCGATGTCCTTGGCCGTCAGTCCCGCCTTCTCAAGCGCATCGCGGCAGGTCATCACCGTCGAGGTCCAGATGTCCTCCGGCTCGTGCTCGACCCAGCCGGAGGCCGGGAAATGCTGCGGGAATTCCTGCTGCGCGACCGCGGCAATCGAGATGTCGGAGCGGAACACCATCGCGCGCGAGGACGTGGTGCCCTGATCGATGGCCAGCACGAAGGACATGGGTTTTCTTCCCGGTAGGTTGACGACGTTGGGCCGACAAGCAAGCGGATCAGGCGGGCGAGGTCAAGGTGGAGCGGCACGTGTCTGTCCACCCTCCCCTGGAGGAGGAGGGTGAACACCCGCGATCAGCACCGCCGCTCGGATAAGAAAGGCTACACCGCGGCCGTTGTCACGCCGCCATCGACGACGATGGTCTGGCCGGTCATGAAGGTCGACGCATCCGAGGCGAGGTAGGCGACCGCGCCGGCGATCTCGTGCGGCTCGCCGATGCGACGCAGCGGGGTGGTGGCGCAGCGCTGCTTCAGGCGGGCTTCGTCCTCCCACAGCGCGCGGGCGAAATCGGTCTTGATCAGGCCGGGCGCGACGCAATTGATGCGCACGCCGTGCGGCCCCCATTCGCCGGCAAGGCTGCGGCACAACGCGAAGTCGGCGGCCTTGGAGATGCCGTAGGCGCCGATCACGGTCGAGCCGCGCAGGCCGCCGATCGAGGAGACGATGATGACCGAGCCTTTGCCGCGCGCGGCCATCGGCGGGATCGCCTTGGCGCAGAGCCAGAGATTGCTCTTCACGTTGGAGGCCATGATCTTGTCGAAGGCCTCGTCGGTGATCTCGAGCAGCGGACCATAATACGGGTTGACCGCAGCATTGCAGACGAGGATGTCGACCTGGCCGTATTGGTTGACGGCACCGTCGATCAGCGCATCGACCTCAGCGCGGCGCGAGATGTTGCAGGGGATGACGTGGGCCTCGCCACCATTGGCGCGGATGGCGATCGCAACCTCCTCGCATGCGTCCGGCTTGCGGCTGGAGATCACCACCTTGGCGCCGAGTTGCGCGAGCAGCTCCGCCGACGCCCGGCCGATTCCGCGGCTCGAGCCGGTGATGACGGCGACCTGGCCGGAGAGGTCGAAGGGATTGGGGGTCATGTCTGCTTCCTCCGCGTCATTGCGAGGAGCGAAGCGACGACGCAATCCAGATCAAGCATACCGCCCTGGATTGCTTCGCTTCGCTCGCAATGACGGCTCGATTGATCAAATCACTCCGGCGCCGCTCGACACCGGCAGCGTTGCCCTCTCAAATCCGTCATGCGCGGGCTTGACCCGCCTGCGGGGCCGAAGCCCCTTCGGCGCGGCGAAGGCCCGCGCATCCATCTTCAGAAAGCGATGGGTTGCCGGGTCAAGCCCGGCAACGACAAAGCTTTCTAGATCAACCCGCCCGCCTCGCTGACGCGGCGCATGTGGTAGTCGGTGTCGCCGAAGGTGCTCTCGATCATCGTCAGACGCTTGAAGTAGTGGCCGATCTTGGCCTCCATGGTCATGCCGATGCCGCCATGGAGCTGGATCGCCTGCTGGCCGACGAACTTGGCCGATTTGCCGATCTGCACCTTGGCCGCGGCGATCGAGGTGGCGCGCTCCTTGGCGTCGTCGAACTCGGCGGCCATGGTCGCGAACATCGACATCGAGCGGGCCTGCTCCAGCGCGACGAACATGTCGGACGCCCGGTGCTGCAGCGACTGGAACGAGCCGATCGCGACGCCGAACTGCTTGCGCGTCTTGATGTACTCGACCGTGGTCTTCAGCGACTCGTCCATCAGCCCGACGGCCTCCGCGCACAGCGCGATGCGGGCCTCGTCGACGACGCGCTCGATCAGCGGCAGGGCGTTGACCGGATCGCCGATCGCGGCGTCGGCGCCGACTTCCACACCGGTGAAGGTGATGTCGGCGGCATGCAGACCGTCCTGGGTCGGATAGCCCTTGCGGGTGACGCCCTTGGCGTCGGCCGGCACGATGAACACGCCGATGCCCGACTTGTCGCGCTGGCCGCCCGAGGTGCGCGCGGTCACGATCAAGGTGTCGGCGTTCTCGCCGTTGAGCACGACGAACTTTTCGCCGTCGATGACCCAGCCATCGCCCTTCTTCTTCGCAGACGTCGCAACGTCGAACAGGTCATAGCGCGACTGCTTCTCGAGCTGGGCGAACGCAAACGTCCTGCTGCCGTCGATGATCCCGGGCAGATGCGCGGCCTTCTGCGCCGCCGAGCCGCCATGACGGAGGAAACCGCCGGCCAGCACCACGGTTGCGAGATACGGCTCGAGCACCAGCGCGCGGCCCATCGCCTCCATCACGATCATGGTCTCGACGCCGCCGGCGCCGAAGCCGCCGTCGTCTTCCGAGAACGGCAGGCCGAGCAGGCCCTGCTCGGCGAGCTTGGACCACATCGCGCGGCTCCAGCCGCCCTTCTCCTTCATGTACAGCTTGCGCTTGTCGAAATCGTAGGCATCCGCCAGCAGGCCGTCGATGCTGTCCTTGAGGAGACGCTGCTCCTCGGTGAGATCAAAATCCATGCTCTCTATCCTCGTACCCGGAATTCATCATCGGCGTCATTCCGGGACGCGCCGCAAGGCGCGGGCCCGGAATCCATACTCACGATGGTGGTTATGGATTCTCCGACGCGCAACTGCGCGTCGTAGCTCGCCGCTTCGCGGCGCCCCGGAACGACAGCAACTCAAAGCCCCAGCACCGCCTTGGCGATGATGTTGCGCTGGATCTCGTTGGAGCCGCCGTAGATCGAGACCTTGCGGTTGTTGAAGTAGCTCGGCGCGATCTGGGCGGTCCAATCCATGGTCTCGTTGCTGTCGTCGTCGCCATGAACGTCGTAGGGCGCGGCAAACGGGCCGATCACCTCCATCAGCAGCTCGGTCGTGGTCTGCTGGATCTCGGAGCCCTTGATCTTCAGCACCGACGAGGCCGGATTGGGCTTGCCCTTGCCGTGCTTGCCTTCGTCGGCGACGACGCGCAGTTGCGTCAGCTCGAGCGCCTTGAGCTCGACCTCGCAGGCGGTGAGCTTCTCGCGGAACGACGGGTCTTCCAGCACCGGGCGGCCGCCGGATTCGATCTTGCCGGCGAGCTCCTTGATGCGGCGGATACGCTCCTTGGAGACGCCGACACGGGCGATCCCGGTGCGCTCATTGCCAAGCAGGAACTTGGCGTAGTCCCAGCCCTTGTTCTCCTCGCCGATCAAGTTCTCGATGGGCACCTCGACGTCGTCGAAGAACACCTCGTTGACCTCGTGGCCGCCGTCGATGGTCTGGATCGGACGCACCGTGACGCCCTTCGACTTCATGCTGAAGACGATGAAGGAGATGCCCATCTGCTTCTTCGCGGAAGGATCGGTGCGGCACAGGCAGAAGATCATGTCGGCGTGCTGCGCGAGCGTGGTCCAGGTCTTCTGGCCGTTGATGATCCACTTGTCGCCGCGGCGCTCGGCCTTGGTCTTCAGCGATGCGAGGTCGGAGCCCGAGCCCGGCTCTGAGAAGCCCTGGCACCACCAGTCGTCGACATTGGCGATGCGCGGCAGATACTTCTTCTTCTGCTCCTCGTTGCCGAAGGTGTAGATGACGGGGCCGACCATGCTGACGCCGAAGGCGAGCGGCTGCGGCGCCGGATAGGCCTGCAGCTCCTCGTTGAAGATGTAGTGCTGCACCGAGGTCCAGCCGGTGCCGCCATATTCCTCCGGCCAGTGCGAGACACCCCAGCCCTTCTTGTTGAGGATGCGCCACCAGGTCACCATCTCGTCCTTCGACAGATGGCGGCCTTCGATCATCTTCCGCCGCGTCTCCGGCGGGACATTGTCCCTGAAGAACTGCCGCACTTCCTCGCGGAACGCCTGCTCTTCCTTCGTGAATGCAAGATCCATCGGATCCTCCCGTGTGTATATATTCGTCGACAAATCGAGCTGTCATTCCGGGGCGCCTCGAAGAGGCGAACCCGGAATCCATAACCACCATCGTGAGTATGGATTCCGGGCTCGCGCTCCGCGCGCCCCGGAATGACGAAGACCTATTGCAGCACCTCGAACAGGCCGGCAGCGCCCATGCCGCCGCCGACGCACATCGTCACCACCGCGTACTTGGCCTTGCGGCGGCGGCCTTCGATCAGCGCGTGGCCCGTGAGCCGCGCGCCCGACATGCCGTAGGGATGGCCGACCGCGATGGCGCCGCCATTGACGTTGATCTTGTCGGGGTCGATGCCGAGCTTGTCGCGGCAGTACAGCACCTGCACGGCGAACGCCTCGTTGAGCTCCCACAGGCCGATGTCGTCGACGGTCAGCCCGTGGCGCTTGAGCAGGCGCGGCACCGCGAACACCGGGCCGATGCCCATCTCGTCGGGCTCGCAGCCATGCGCGACGAAGCCGCGGAAGATGCCGAGCGGCTGCAGACCGCGCTTCGCCGCGGTGGCGTCGCTCATGATCACGCAGGCGGAGGCGCCGTCGGAGAGCTGGCTGGCATTGCCGGCGGTGATCGAGAAGCCGTCGCCGCGCACGGCCTTGAGGCCGGCGAGGCCTTCGGCCGTCGTCTCGGGACGCGGACCTTCGTCCTGCGACAGGGTGACGTCCTTGAACGAGACGTTGCCGGTGGCCTTGTCGGTGACGGCCATCTTGGTGCTGATCGGCGCCAGCTCGTCGTTGAACTTGCCGCCCTGCTGCGCGGCTGCGGTGCGGCGCTGGCTCTCCAGCGCGTATTCATCCTGGCGCTCGCGGGAGATGCCGTAGCGCTTGGCGACGATCTCGGCGGTGTCGATCATCGGCATGTAGACGTCGCCCTTGATCTCGAGCAGCGCCGGATCGGTGGCCTGGAACGTGTTCATCTTGTCGTTCTGGACCAGCGAGATCGATTCGCCGCCGCCGCCGACCGCGATCTCGACACCGTCGAAGATCACCGAGCGCGCCGCGAGCGCAATCGCCTGCAGGCCGGAGGCGCACTGGCGGTCGATGGTGGTGCCGCCGACCGACACCGGCAGGCCGGCGCGCAGCAGCGCCTTGCGCGCGATGTTGCCGCCGGTCGAGCCCTGCTGCAGGGCTGCGCCCATCACGACATCCTCGACCTCGGCCGGATCGATCTTGGCGCGCTTGACGGCCTCGCCGATGGCGTGGCCGAGCAGCGTCGCGCCGCCGGTGGCGTTGAGCGCGCCGCGATAGGCCTTGCCGATCGGCGTGCGGGCGGTGGAAACGATGACGGCATCGGTCATGGGCGACCTCCTGTTGTTGTTACGGATGTTTGCTGTGAGACGTGGGTGATTGCTGCTGGCGCAGTTCGTGACGCGACAGCTTGCCGACCGGCGTGCGCGGCAGCTCGTCGACGAACTCGACCGCCGCCGGCAGCTCGTGCTTGCCGAGCTTGCCGGTGAGGAAGGCGCGGAGATCCTCGACCGGGAACGGCGCGAAGCCGTCGCGCAGCTTGATGAAGGCCTTGGCCGCCTCGCCGCGATAGGCGTCGGGAATGCCGATCACGATGACCTCCTGCACCGCCGGATGGGTGTAGATCGCCTGCTCGATCATCTGCGGATAGACGTTGAAGCCGCCGGAGATGATCATGTCCTTCTTGCGGTCGACCAGGAAGTAGAAACCGTCGGCGTCGACATAGCCGATGTCGCCGGTCAGGAAATGATCGCCGACGAACGACTGCGCCGTTTCGTCCGGCCGGTTCCAATAGCCCTTGGTGACGTTCGGCCCCTTGATCCGGATCTCGCCGACCTCGTTCACGCCGAGCACCTTTGCGGGATCCTCGAGCGACACGACGTCCATCTCGATGCCGGGCAGCGTGATCCCGATCGAGCCGGGCTTGTCCGGGCCAACCTTGGGATGGGCGGTGCCGGGCGAGCAGGTCTCGGTCATGCCCCAGCCGCTCTTCAGCTTCATGCCGACGCGGCGCTCCAGGATGCGCGCGACCTCGACTGGCAGCGGCGCGCCACCGGAGCCAACGCTGGTCAGCGACGACAGATCGCGCGTGTCGAGATCGGGCAGGTTGGCGATCGCGATCCACATCGTCGGCACGCCGGGAAAATAGGTCGCGCGCTTGACCTCGATGTCGCGCATCACGGCTTCCAAGTCGAAGCGCTGGTGCAGCGAGATCAGGCTGCCGAGACGCAGCGAGGTCAGCAGCACCACCGTCAGTGCATAGATGTGGAACAGCGGCAGCACGCAGATGACGCGGTCGGAGCCGTTGCCGTTCGCGCGCGTCGCGCGGCCCCAGATTTCGGCGATCGACACCGCCGAGGTGAGATTGCCATGGGTCAGCATCGCGCCCTTGGGCAGGCCGGTGGTGCCGCCGGTATATTGCAGCAGGGCGATGTCGTCGGGCGAGATGGCCGGCCACGCTGCCGGCGCCACGGCGCCCTCGACGAAGGCACGATGGGTGGTCACGGCGGAGCTATCCGGCAACGGCGTCTGTGACGTACCGACCTTGCCCCAATGATCATCCTCGCAGACGATCAGGCGGTCGAGCAGGCCCTTCTCGAGGAACTTCAGCGCCGTCGGCAGCAGCGCCGACAGGTTCGAGGTGACGAGAATGCGTGCGCCGGAATCGCTGAGCTTGTGCGACAGCGCGATCTCGCCGTCGAGCGGCGACAGATGCACGACGCGGGCGCCGGCCTTGAGCGCGCCGAAGAAGTTGATCGGATGATCCGGCGTATTGCCGAGGAACAGCGCGATCGACGCGCCCTTGCCAAAGCCGGCACGCAGGAACGCGGCGGCAGCCTGGTCGACGAGCGCCGCGAGTTGCTTGAAGGTGACGGGGCGGTCGCGGAATTCCAGCGCGTCGCGATCGCCGAAGTCACTGACCGCCTTTGCCAGCAGATCTGGCAAGGTGCCACGCGCGATCGGCGCGTCCCAGCGGACGCCTTCGGGATAGAACTGTTCGCCAGGATGGGTCATGCGGACTCTGTGTTTCTTGCCGTAAGGCGGCCCCGCTCTTCCCGTTCCCTCCCCCCTTGTGGGGGAGGGCCAGGGAGGGGGGTGGCTCCGGGCGAGACTGCCGTTGTGGACCCCCACCCCCAACCCCTCCCCGCAAGGGGGAGGGGGGCGCAGCTGTGCACGGAGCTAGGGCAAAGCCTCAAGCGGCCTTCCCCTGCGCCAACGAGGCGAACGTCTTGCCTTCCTCCGCGAGCTGCTTCAGCAGCGGCGCCGGCTCGAGCGAGGGATCATTGGTCTCCTTGGCATAGAACGCCAGCCGCTCGGCGATGTGCTTCAGGCCGACGCTGTCGGCCCAGTACATCGGGCCGCCGCGATAGATCGGCCAGCCATAGCCGTACAGCCAGACCACATCGATGTCGGACGGACGCGCGGCAATGCCTTCGGCGAGGATCTTCGCGCCCTCGTTGATCATCGGATACATCATGCGCTCGAGGATCTCCTCGTCGCTGACCGCGCGCCGCTTGAGGCCGAGCTTGGCGAGCGTCTCGCCGATCAGCTTCTCGACATCGGGATCCGGCAGCGGCGCGCGCGAGCCCGCCTCATATTTGTAATAGCCCTTGCCGGTCTTCTGGCCGAAGCGGCCGGCCTCGCACAGCGCATCCGCGATCTCGCTCTTGATGCCGCGGTCCTTGCGCGAGCGCCAGCCGATGTCGAGACCGGCGAGATCGCCCATCGCGAACGGGCCCATCGGCATGCCGAACTTGGTGACGACCGCATCGACCTGCTGCGGCAGCGCGCCTTCGAACAACAGCTTCTCGGCCTGCTTGCCGCGCTGCGCCAGCATGCGATTGCCGACGAAGCCGTCGCAGACGCCGACCACGGCCGGCACCTTTGCGATCTTGCGCGCGATCGACACCGCGGTGACGAGCGCATCCGGCGCCGTCTTCTCCGCACGCACGATTTCGCACAGCTTCATGACGTTAGCCGGCGAGAAGAAATGCATGCCGAGCACGTCCTGCGGCCGGCTGGTCTCTGCGGCGATGGCGTCGATGTTCAGATAGGACGTGTTCGAGGCCAGCACCGCGCCCGGCTTTGCATATTGATCGAGCTTGCCGAACACTTCCTTCTTCACCGCCATGGTCTCGAACACCGCCTCGATGACGAGGTCGGCGTCCTTGACGTTCTCGAGACCGACCTTGCCGTCGATCAACGCCATGCGCTTGGCCGGTGCATCCGCCGGGATGCCGCTGCGCGCGGCGGTCGCCTCCCAGTTCTTCTGCATGACGCCCATGCCGCGCTTCAGCTGCTCCTCGGCGGTCTCGATCAGCGTGACCGGAATGCCAGCATTGGCGAACGACATCGCAATGCCGCCGCCCATGGTGCCGGCGCCGATGATCGCGACGCGCTCGACCTTGCGGCCCTTGGTGCCCTCGGGCACGCCGGCGATCTTGGCGGCCTCGCGCTCGGCGAAGAACGCATAGCGCTGCGCCTTGGACTGATCGCTGGTAAGCAGCTTGAGGAAACCTTCGCGCTCCTTCTTCAGGCCCTCGTCGAACGGCAGGTCGATCGCGTAGCCCACCGCGTCGGCCGCCGCGAACGGCGCCTCGAGCCCACGCGACTTCTTGGTGATCGCCGCCACCGCACTGGTGAAGATCGTGCGATCGGCCTTGGCGGCCGCCAGCTTGGAATCGTCATCGCGCAATTTGCGCAGCGGACGGTTCTCCGCCACCACCTTGCGCGCGAAGGCTTCGCCGCCCGATGCCGGCCCCTCGACGATCTCCTCGATCAGGCCCGCCTTCAGCGCTTCCGCTGCGCCGATCGGATCACCGCCGACGATCATCTTGACTGCGAGCTCGGGGCCTACGGCGCGCGGCAGGCGCTGGGTGCCGCCCGCGCCCGGCAGCAGGCCGAGCTTCACCTCGGGCAGTCCGAGCTTCGCCTCCTTGGTGGCGACACGATAATGACAGGCGAGCGCCACTTCGAGACCACCGCCCAGGGCCGTTCCATGAATCGCCGCAATGACCGGCTTGGGGCTGTTCTCGATCGTGCTCAGCACGTCGTTGAGCGCCGGCGGCTTCGGCGGCTTGCCGAACTCGGTGATGTCGGCCCCGGCGATGAAGGTACGGCCGCCGCAGGTCAGCACGATCGCCTTGATCGCGGGATCGGCGATCGCCGCCTTGACGTTGTCCAGGATGCCGCCGCGAACTGCGGCACTCAGCGCATTGACGGGCGGGCTGTCGATGGTGACGATGCCGATGATGTCATGACGGTCAAGCTTTGCCACTTCGCTCACGCGTAAGCTCCTTGGATGTCGTTTCTTTGCGGCCGGTTAACGCACCGGCCAATTCTTGGCTCTTCATTTGCGCAGAGTATCAGCCTTGCTTGCGTCTACCCGCTGCCGAACATCAATTCCGCAGTGCGAAATCTAATTCCACATCTTGACATCCAGGGTTATTTTGAAGCACGAGCGTTGTCAACGAGGCTCATCAATCAACAGCCGATGACATGAAACGCCCAGGGAAGAAACCCGCGACCGATCGGAGCTTCGTCGTCGCGCTGGCGCGCGGCCTCGACGTGCTGCGGGCGTTCCGGCCGAATGACGGCCTGCTGGGCAATCAGGAAATCGCCGCGCGCACCAACCTGCCGAAGGCGACGGTCTCGCGCCTCACTTACACGCTCACCAAGCTCGGCTATCTCACCCCGGTGCCGCGCTTCGAGAAATACCAGCTGGCCCCAGCGGCGCTGGCGCTGGGCTACGCCGCGCTCGCCAATCTGGGCATCCGCCATCTTTCCGAGCCGTTCCGCGAGCAGCTGATGCGCGAGACCGGCGGCGCGGTCGCCATCGGCGGCCGCGACCGGCTGAGCATGATCTATTTCGGCCAGAGCCGTCACGGCGTCATCAACGTTCAACTCGACGTCGGCTCGCGCATTCCGATTGCAACGACCGCGATGGGCCGCGCCTACATCTGGGCGCTGCCGGACGAGGACCGCGCCGCGCTGATGCGGGAGATGCGCGAGCATTACGGCAGCCGTTGGCCGAAGATCCGCGACGGCATCGAGCGCGCCGGCGAGACCGTCGCGAAATATGGCTTCACGATCTCCGCCGGCGAATGGCAGGACGACGTTCATGCGGTCGGCGTCGCGTTGCGGCTGAACGACGGAACCGGTCCCTACGCCGTGAATTGCGGAGCACCGGCATTCCGCTTCACGGAAGAGCGCTTGCGCACCGACATTGGACCTCGTCTCGTCGCGATGGTAAGGAACATCGAAGCGGCGCTCGGCGGCCTCGCGCCGTCAACTAATCAAACAAGCAGCCCATCAAACAAAGAACTCAATAAAAAGCCGAAGCCAGGAGGAAAAGTTGCCCGTGTTGCCGAGGGTATCAGATAGCCTGCATCATCGCGGTCGGCTGGCGCCGCGTCCTGACCTGAACGATTTGGGGAGGGGCGAGACGAGATGACGCAGGCACAACTCGCCCAGACCAACGATCCGCTGCTCGTCGTCCGCGACGTCAGCGTCGTGTTCGGCGGCATCGTGGCGCTGAACGGCGTCTCGTTCGAGATGCGCGAGGGTCAGATCCTCGGCCTCATCGGCCCGAACGGCGCCGGCAAGACCACCCTGTTCAACTGCCTCAGCCGGCTCTACCAGCCGAGTTCCGGCGACATCCTGATGGAAGGCCACAGCATCCTGAAGCGGCCGCCGCACCGCATTGCCGAGATCGGCATCGGCCGCACCTTCCAGAATGTCGCGCTGTTTCCCAATCTCTCCGTGCTCGACAACGTCCGCGTCGGCACCCATGCGCGCACCTCCAGCGACATCATCTCGGATTCGCTGCGTCTGGCCTGGGTCCGGCGCAGCGAGAATTCCGTCAACACCAAGGTTCACGAAATTCTCGCCTATCTCGACCTCGAGGAGGTCGCGCACAAGACCGTGTCCGGGCTGCCGTTCGGCACCCAGAAGCGCGTCGAGCTGGCGCGCGCGCTCGCCGCCGATCCCAAGATCCTGCTGCTCGACGAGCCCGCCGGCGGGCTCAATCATGAGGAAGTCCATGTGCTGGGCGATCTGATCCGGCGCATTCGCGACGACCGCAAGGTGACCGTGCTGCTGGTCGAGCATCACATGGGACTGGTGATGTCGATCGCCGACCACGTCGTGGCGCTGAATTTCGGCCGCAAGCTCGCCGAGGGCACGCCCGCCCAGGTGCAGGCCGATCCCGACGTCATCAAAGCCTATCTCGGGAGCAAGGATCAATGACGCCGCTGCTCAACGTCAAGGACCTGCGCGCCTATTACGGCCAGGTCCAGGCCCTGCACGGCCTCTCCTTCTCCCTCAACGAGGGTTCGCTGACGACCCTGCTCGGCGCCAATGGCGCCGGCAAGACCACCACCCTGCGCGCCATCTGCAACATGGTGCGCTCGACCGGTGCGATCGAGTTCGAGGGGAAGCCGCTCAACAACAAATCGACCGAGAGCATCGTGCGCTTCGGCATCGCGCACGTGCCGCAGGGCCGCGGCACCTTCACCAACATGACGGTGGAAGAAAACCTGCAGCTCGGCGCCATCACGCGCAGCGACAAGGCGGGCATCGTCGCCGACATCGAGCGGATGTACTCCTACTTCCCCAAGCTGAAGGAACGCCACACCCAGCAGGCCGGCACCTTATCCGGCGGCGAGCAGCAGATGCTGGCGGTGGCCCGCGCGCTGATGCTGCGACCCAGGCTGATGCTGCTCGACGAGCCGTCGTTCGGCTTGGCACCGCTGGTGGTCCGCGACCTTTTCGGCATCCTCGGCAAGATCAACCGCGAGGAAAAGGTCTCGATCCTCGTGGTCGAGCAGAATGCGCAGCTCGCGCTCGAGCTCGCCGATCGGGCCTATGTGATCGAGACGGGCCGCATCGTCATGTCGGGCGCGGCCTCGGACATCGCGAAAGACGAGAACGTCCGCAAATCCTATTTGGGCTACTAACGGAGGCGGGACAATGGAGCTCTTCACCAACCAGGTCCTGGCCGGCATTGCGACGGGCGCGATCTACGCCTGCATGGCGCTCGCCGTCGTGATGATCTACCAGGCCATCGACCATCTCAACTTTGCGCAAGGCGAGATGGCGATGTTCTCGACATTCATCTCCTGGCAGCTGATGCAATGGGGCCTGCCCTACTGGGTCGCCTTCGTGGTGACGCTGGCCTTCTCCTTCGCCGGCGGCATCGTGATCGAGCGGGTGCTGTTCAAGCCACTGACCAAGGCGCCGATCCTGACCCAGGTCGCCGGCTTCATCGCGCTGTTCTCGATCATCAACTCCTGCGCCGGGCTGATCTGGGACTTCACCATCAAGCAGTACCCGACGCCGTTCGGCTCCTCGCCGTTCCTGGGCAGCCAGCTGATCTCGACCCATCAGGCCGGCATGATCGGCATCACCCTGCTGCTCCTGATCGGGCTGTACTTCTTCTTCCAGTACACCCGTGTCGGACTTGCGATGCGCGCGGCCGCAGCCTTGCCGGAATCGGCGCGGCTGGTCGGCATCAACACCTCCTGGATGATTGCGCTCGGCTGGGGCATGGCGGCCGCGATCGGCTCGATCGCCGGCATGCTGATCGCGCCGGTGGTGTTCCTCGAGCCCAACATGATGGGCGGCGTGCTGATCTACGGTTTCGCCGCGGCCGTGCTTGGGGGCCTCACCAGCCCCTTCGGTGCGGTGCTCGGCGGCTTCCTGGTCGGCATCTTCGAGAATCTCGCCGGCACCTACATTCCCCACGTGGGCAATGAGATGAAGCTGCCGATCGCACTGGCCCTCATCATCTCCGTCCTAGTCATCAAACCGGCCGGCCTGTTCGGCCGCAACATCGTGAAGCGAGTCTGATCATGAGCGCAGTCGAGGACATCGCATCCCAGGCGCCCGCGGTCGATGCCGTTCCGAAGCGGGCCATGACCTTGAGTTCCGGCACCACCTTCGTCGTCGTGCTTCTGCTTCTCGTGGTTCCGCTGTTCGTCAAGAACTTCATCATCTTCCAGATGACGATGCTCCTGATCTACGGACTCGCCGTGCTGGCGTTGAACATCCTGACCGGCGGCTCCGGACAGTTCTCTCTCGGGCAGAGCGCGTTCTATGCGGTCGGCGCCTATACGTCGGCGATCCTGATGGAGCAGTACAATGTCAACTACGCGCTGACCCTGCCGGTCGCCGGCGTCATCTGCTTCGGCTTCGGCTTCCTGTTCGGCCAACCGGCGCTGCGGCTCTCGGGCGTGTATCTCGCGCTCGCCACCTTCGCGCTCGCCACCGCGATGCCGCAGATCCTCAAGCTCGGCTTCTTCGAGGAATGGACCGGCGGCGTGCAGGGCCTCGTCGTCACCAAGCCGGACGCGCCGTTCGGCCTGCCGATGTCGCAGGACATGTGGCTGTACTACTTCACGCTGGCGATCACGATCGCGATCTACGTGTTCTCGGTGAACCTATTACGCTCGCGTTCGGGGCGGGCTTTCATGGCGATCCGCGACAACGAGATCGCAGCGTCCGCCATGGGCATCGACGTCGCGACCTACAAGACGCTGGCGTTCGGCGTCAGCGCCGGCATCACCGGCGTCGCCGGCGGCCTCGGCGCCATCGCCGTGCAGTTCGTGGCACCCGACAGCTACACGATCGTTCTCGCGATCTCGCTGTTCCTCGGCATGGTCGTCGGCGGCGTCGGCTGGCTGCCCGGATCGTTCGTCGGCGCGGCCTTCATCATCTTCGTTCCCAACATCGCCGAAGGCATTTCGAAGGGCCTGTCCGGCGCGGTGTTCGGCGTGCTGCTGTTCCTCGTCATCTTCCTCGTGCCGCACGGCTCGCGGCAGGTGGCGATGGTGGCGCAGCAGCTGCTCGGCAAACTCAGAAAGAACTAAGGAGGAACTCTTGCAGGTCGTTCAACAACTACGAATCGCCGCGATCGCGACGGCGGTCATCGCCCTCACCTCGGGCGCAGCACTCGCCCAGAAGAAATACGACGCCGGCGCGTCGGATACCGAGATCAAGATCGGCAACATCATGCCCTATAGCGGGCCGGCGTCCGCCTACGGCGTGATCGGAAAGACCGAGGAGGCGTATTTCAAGAAGATCAACGCCGAGGGCGGCATCAACGGCCGAAAGATCAACTTCGTCAGCTATGACGACGCCTATTCGCCGCCCAAGGCGGTCGAGCAGGTGCGCAAGCTGGTCGAAAGCGACGAGGTCCTGTTCGTCTTCAACCCGCTCGGCACGCCCTCGAACTCGGCGATCCAGAAATATCTCAACGGCAAGAAGATCCCGCAACTGTTCGTCGCCACCGGCGCAACCAAGTGGAACGACCCGAAGAACTTCCCCTGGACCATGGGCTGGCAGCCGAGCTACCAGAGCGAGGGCCGCATCTATGCGAAGTACCTGCTCAAGGACAAGCCCGGCGCCAAGGTCGGCGTGCTGTTCCAGAACGACGATTTCGGCAAGGATTATCTGAAGGGCCTCAAGGATGGCCTCGGCGACAAGGCCGCGTCCATGATCGTCATGGAAGAGAGCTACGAGACCTCCGAACCCTCGATCGACGGCCACATCGTCAAGCTGAAGGCCTCCGGCGCCGACGTCTTCTTCAGCGTCACGACGCCCAAGTTCGCGGCGCAGGCGATCAAGAAACTTGCCGAGATCGATTGGCATCCGACGCATCTGGTCGTCAACGTCTCGGCCTCGGTCGGCAGCGTGATCAAGCCGGCCGGCTTCGAGAACTCGCAAGGGATTCTTTCGGCCGCCTATGCCAAGGACGCTGCGGATCCGCAGTGGAACGATGATCCCGGCATGAAGAAGTTCTTCGACTTCCTCGCGCAGTATTATCCCGACGCCAACAAGCTCGACAGCTCGACCGTCTATGGCTACGGCGCCGCACAGACGCTCGTGAAGGTGCTGCAGATGTGCGGCGACGACCTCACCCGCGCCAATGTGATGAAGCAGGCCGCCAGCCTGAAGGACTTCGCGCCCGACACCTTGCTGCCGGGCGTCAAGATCAACACCTCGGCTACCGACTTCGCGCCCATCGAGCAATTGCAGATGATGCGGTTCAAAGGCGAGAAGTGGGAGCTGTTCGGCGAGGCGATCAGCGGCGCCATCGAGTAATCGTGCAATCGAGCATCGCCGCCGAGAGCGGTGCCGATCTCAACCTCGCCCTCCGCGCCATCCGCGCGGAGGGCTTTTTCGTAGGTCGCACCGACGATGCCATGAACGGTGGACAGACACCGTTTAGCTGATCTCAGGCTGTTCTCGCAGAGCAATCACCCGCCCAAATTGTGCGCACTTCTCGCAACTGCGCAGATGTTGCGCGGACGCGGACCGATAAAACACGGACCGTGCCGTGATGTCGCAACCACGCCGCGGCGGCTCTGCTATAGTCCCCCGACACACGAGAGCTTCCGTCAAGGAGGCCACGGCACGTCATCCAGAACCAACACGGGAGAAACGCACCATGATGATCACGCGACGGGCCGCCCTTGCCTCGGCTGCCGCCATCGTCCTCGCCTCGAGTTCCGCGATCGCCGCCAACAAGAAGTACGACACCGGCGCCTCCGACACCGAGATCAAGATCGGCAACATCATGCCCTATAGCGGGCCGGCCTCGGCCTACGGCATCATCGGAAAGACGGAAGCGGCCTACTTCAAGAAGATCAACGCCGAGGGAGGCATCAACGGCCGCAAGATCAACTTCATCTCTTATGACGACGCCTATTCGCCGCCAAAGACGGTCGAACAGGCACGCAAGCTGGTCGAGAGCGATGAGGTGCTGTTCATCTTCAATTCGCTGGGCACGCCGCCGAACTCGGCAATCCACAAATACATGAACTCGAAGAAGGTCCCGCAGCTGTTCGTCGCCACCGGCGCCACCAAGTGGAACGACCCGAAGGATTTCCCCTGGACCATGGGCTGGCAGCCCAACTACCAGAGCGAATCCAGAATCTACGCAAAATATCTGCTGAAGGAAAAGCCGGACGCCAAGATCGCGGTGCTGTATCAGAACGATGATTACGGCAAGGACTATCTGAAAGGACTGAAGGATGGGCTTGGCGCCAAGGCCGCCTCAATGATCGTCATGGAGGAGAGCTACGAGACCGCCGAACCCTCGATCGACAATCACATTGTCAAACTCAAGTCCACCGGGGCCGACGTATTCGTGAACATCACCACGCCGAAATTTGCGGCGCAGGCGATCAAAAAGGTCAAGGAGATCGACTGGAAGGCGCTGCATGTCCTCAACAACGTCTCCGCCTCCGTCGGCAGCGTGCTGAAGCCGGCCGGCTATGAGAATTCGCAGGACATCATCTCGGCGGCCTATCTCAAGGACGTCTCCGATCCGCAATGGAAGGATGACGCCGGGATGAAACAGTTCCTCGACTTCATGGCAAAGGATTTCCCCGAGGGCGACAAACTCGATGGCGGCACCGTCGTCGGCTACAGCGTGGCCCAGACGCTGGTGCAGGTGCTGAAGCAATGCGGCGACGACCTCACTCGCGAGAACGTCATGAAGCAGGCCGCATCGCTGCGCAACTTCCGCACCGAGATGCTGCTGCCTGGCATCACGATCAACACCTCGGCGACCGACTTCGCACCCGTCAGCCAGCTGCAACTGATGCGCTTCAAGGGCGAGAAGTGGGAGCTGTTCGGCGACGTGATCTCCGCCGACGTCGGCGGCTAACGACGAGACGCAGTTGAAACCGCCGCCTGCGGCCTCGCGCCGCAGGCGACGCTCTCTCCAAGCATCTTTGCTGTCTTTGCCAAGAATTTCTTAAGCTAGGAGTTGAAAGAGAGGCGGTCATGCAGCGGCGGCGGTTACGCCGAGCGCGCGGCTGCGCTATGGGGACTCGTCCGGAGTGAAACGAGTCGCCCGCCTTGCGGGCGGATCCAACAACAAGGCCAAGCTCCAAGGCCGAGAAGGAGTCCCCACGTGATCACTGCCCTCACCCGCCGCACGCTCTCCAGCATGCTCGGTCTCGCCCTGGCTGGCGCAGTTGCCGGCAGCGCCCATGCCGACAAGAAATACGACACTGGCGCCAGCGACACCGAGATCAGGATCGGCAACATCGTGCCCTATAGCGGCCCCGCCTCGGCCTACGGCTCGGTCGGCAAGGCGATGTCGGCAGTGTTCAAGAAGGTCAACGACGAGGGCGGCATCAACGGTCGCAAGATCAATTTCATCTCCTACGACGACGCCTATTCGCCGCCAAAGACCGTCGAGCAGGCGCGCAAACTGGTGGAGAGCGACGAGGTGCTCTTCCTGTTCGGCGTGCTCGGGACTGCCCCCAACACGGCGATCCAGAAATACATGAACGCCAAGAAGGTGCCGCAGCTGTTCGTCGCCACCGGCGCCACCAAGTGGAACGAGCCCAAGACCAATCCGTGGACCATGGGATGGCTGCCGAGCTATCAGTCGGAAGCCCGCATCTATGCCAAATATCTCACCGCGCAGCAGCCGACCGGCAAGATCGCAGTGCTCTACCAGAACGACGACATGGGCAAGGACTATCTGAAGGGTCTCAAGGACGGCCTTGGCGACACCTCCCGTGTGGTGCTGGAGGAGAGCTATGAGATCGCCGAGCCCACGATCGAGTCGCACATCGTCAAGATGAAGTCGGCCAACCCCGACATCGTCGTGCTGTTTACCACGCCGAAGTCCGGAGCCCAGGCGATCAAGAAGCTCGGCGAGATGAACTGGAAGCCGCTGACCATCATCTCGAACGTCAGTGCCTCCACCGCGGCCGTGATGCGCCCGGCCGGCGTCGAGAACTCGCAAGGGGTGATCTCGGCGGCCTATGCCAAGGACGCGTCCGATCCGCAATGGGCCAACGACCCGGGCCTCGGCGCGTTCAGGGAGCTGCTCGCCAAATATCTGCCGGAAATCAACCCCGTGGATTCGTCGGCGCTGACCGGTTACAACATCGCCACCACAATGGTCGAGGTGCTGAAGCGATGCGGCGACGAACTGACCCGCGCCAATGTCATGAAGCAGGCGGCAGGCCTGAAGCAGTTTGCGCAGGGCGGGCTGTTGCCCGGCATCACGCTGACCACCGGTCCGGACGACTTCCAGCCGATCGAGCAGCTGCAGCTGATGCAGTTCAAGGGCGAGCGCTGGCAGTTGTTCGGCGAGGTCATGAGCGGCGAGCTCAAATAGGCTCTGCACGGCAGACGGGCGGCGCCGCATGACCAGCCGCCGTCCGTTGTTGCGCTCGATCTTCGATGCCGCCGTCGCCGCGGCGCATCCCGACATCGTGCTGCCGGCATTCCTGCCGGCGGCTCCCAAAGGACGAATCATCTGCCTCGCCGCCGGCAAGGGCGCGGCCGCGATGGCGCTCGCGGCCGAGCGCCATTACCTGGACACGCTCGGGTTCGATCCCGCGAAGCTGACCGGCATCGCAACCACCCGCCACGGCCATGGTGTGCCGACCCGGCGGGTGAAGGTGATCGAGGCCGGACATCCGATGCCGGACGAGGCCGGGCTGAAGGCCGCCGACGAGACGCTGCAATTGGCGGCAACCGCCGAGCCCGGCGACCTGATGCTGGTGCTGCTCTCCGGTGGTGGGTCCGCCAATTGGGTCGCGCCGGTGAACGGTGTCAGCTTCGCGCAGAAGCAGCAGCTGACCCGCGCGCTGCTCCGCTCGGGCGCACCGATCGGCGAAATGAATACGGTCCGCAAGCATCTGTCGCGAATCAAGGGCGGCCGGCTGGCGCGGGCCGGGCAGAATGCCGAGATCGTGACGCTGGCGATCTCCGACGTGCCGCATGACGATCCCTCGGCGATCGCATCGGGTCCGACGGTGCCCGATCCGACCACGCTGGCCGATGCCCGCGGCATCGTCGCCAAATACAAGCTCGAGGTCGACCCGGCGATCGGCCGGGCGCTCGATGATGCCGCCAATGAGAGCTGCAAGCCCGGCGATGCCGCCTTCGCCCGCGCCTCGTTCGAGCTGATCGCGCGCCCCGCCAGCTCGCTGGAGGCGGCCGTGGCCAGCGTCAAGGCCGCGGGCTACGACGTGCTCGATCTCGGCGCCGATCTCGAGGGCGAGGCCCGCGAGGTCGCGGCCGATCACGCCAAACTGGCACGCGAGGCCCGCGCGCTCGGTCGCCGCATGGCGATCATTTCCGGCGGCGAGCTCACCGTGACGGTGCGCGGCCAGGGCCGCGGCGGCCCGAACCAGGAATATGCCCTGGCGCTCGCCGGCCTCCTCAAGGACATGGAGGGCGTCGCGGCGCTCGCCGGCGACACCGACGGCGCCGATGGCGGCGGCGGCAGCGCCTCCGATCCGGCCGGTGCGCTCGTCGATGCCGAGGTCATCGCCGCGATGCGGGCGCAGGGGCTGGATCCGCAGGCCTATCTCGCCAACAACGACGCCACCGCGTTCTTCGCCGCGACCGGCGGCCTGCTGCAGACCGGACCGACCCTCACCAACGTGAACGACGTCAGGGTCATCCTGGTCGATTGAGGGGCGCGACTGCGTCCTTCAGAACTCCTCCGCGATCTTGGTGAGCATCGCCAGCAGCGCGTCGCGACCATCCGGGCCCAGCAGCTCGTTGAGCCGCGCCTCATGCTTCGACACCACCAGCTTCTTGGCGCGGGCCAGCACGGCGCGGCCCTTCTCGGTCAGCATCAGGATGTGCGAGCGCCGGTCGTTGGCCGAACGCACCCGCGCACACAGGTCGCGGCTCTCGAGGCTGTCCAGCAAGGACACGAAGTTCGGCCGCAGGATGCCCAGGGTGTTGGCGATCTCGGTCTGGTTACGGCCCGGATTGGCGTCGAGCAGCAGCAGCACCGAGAACTGGGCCGGCGTCAGTTGCAGCGGCGCGACGCAGCGCAGGAAGTCCTCGAACACCTTCAACTGCGCCCGTTTCAGCACATAGCCAAGCAGATCCGACAGCTCGCCGAGCTGGACCGCTTGCGTCTCGTCGGCCGCTACGGCAGCTTCCTTGCGGCTCTCCCTCTTGCTGACGGGCTTGGCGCTATCGGCCATCACGGTCCGCCAAATTCATCGCATTTGCTTCCATCCCTGGTCTCGAATGCCGCAGCCGGAACAGCGGCCTTGAGATTATAATCGATAATTGTTATCCACTATATCAAACACGGGCAGCCCAATTCAACTGCCCAAGACCGGCGGACGGCGCTGGGCGCCGGCCGCGCCCGGTCACCACAGAGGGGGAGCGTCCTGTCTTGAACACAACGATCTTGCTGTTCCTGTTGCAGGACGGCATTACCAATGGCGCGATCTACGCGCTGCTCGGGCTGGCGCTCGTGCTGGTGTTTGCCGTCACCCGGGTGATCCTGATCCCGCAGGGCGAATTCGTCACCTACGGCGCCCTCACCTATGCCTCGCTCGCGGCCGGCCAAATGCCGGGCACCGCGAAGCTCGCCGTCGTGATCGGGCTCGCGGCCTTCGCCTTCGACCTCTACGCCATGCGCAAGACGCTGCACGCGCCGAAGATCGCGCGCACCTTCGGCCTCAACGTCGCCCTCCCTGTCGTCATTCTGCTCGCCAGCATGTGGGCGGCGAACCAGCGCATGCCCGCCGGCGTCAGCCTGGTGCTGTCGCTGCTGATCGTGGCCAGCATCGGCCTGTCGCTCTACCGCATCGTGTTCCAGCCGCTCGCGCACACCTCGGTGCTGGTGCTGCTGATCGCCTCGGTCGGCGTTCACCTCGCACTGCAGGGCCTCGGCCTGCTGTTCTTCGGCGCCGAGGGTCAGCGTGGCCCGACCCTGCTCAATGCCACGGCGACGCTCGGCTCGCTGCGCTTCACCGGGCAGGGCATAGCGGTCTACGGCATCACCATCGCCTTCATCGTCGGCCTCTGGCTGTTCTTCGGCCTGACGCTCTACGGCAAGGCGCTGCGCGCCACCGCCGTCAACCGGCTCGGCGCCCGCCTCGTCGGCATCCGCACCACGCTGTCGGGCCAGATCGCGTTCCTGCTGGCCTCCACCATCGGCGCGCTCTCGGGTATCCTGATCGTCCCGATCACGACGCTCTATTACGACACCGGCTTCCTGATCGGCCTCAAAGGCTTCATCGCCGCGATCATCGGCGGCCTGATCAGCTATCCGCTGACTGCGGTCGCCGCGCTCGTCGTCGGCATCGTCGAGGCGTTCTCCTCGTTCTATGCCTCCAACTTCAAGGAGGTGATCGTCTTCACGCTGCTGATCCCGGTTCTGCTGCTGCGTTCGCTCGCCGCGCCCGCGGTCGAAGAAGAGAAGGATTGAGCCGTGCGCGAGCGTTGGCCTCTCATCGTCTTTGCCGTCATCGTCGCGGCGATCCCGTTCGTCCCGGGCATGCCGCCGTTCTGGATCGTGCTGCTCGACAATATCGGCCTGTCGGCGCTGGTCGCGATGGGGCTGGTGCTGCTGACCGGCGTCGGCGGTCTGACCTCGTTCGGCCAGGCCGCCTTTGTCGGCTTCGGCGCCTACACGACTGCGGTGCTGTCGGCCAATTACGGCGTATCGCCGTGGCTGACCCTGCCGCTGTCGCTGCTGGTGTCCGGCCTCGCCGCCGTTCTGCTCGGCCTCGTCACGGTCAGGCTGTCCGGCCACTATCTGCCGCTCGGCACGCTCGCCTGGGGCCTCGGCCTGTTCTATCTGTTCAGCAAGCTCGCCTTCCTCGGCCGCAACGACGGCATCTCCGGCATCCCGCCGCTGTCGATCGGCAGCCTCAAGATGCTCGATCCCGGCACGATCTATTTCGCGATCTGGGCCGCCGTTCTGATCTCCGCACTGTTGACGATGAACCTGCTGGACTCCCGCACCGGCCGCGCCATTCGCGCGCTGCGCCGCGGCCACATCGCCGCGGAAGCGTTCGGCGTCTATGCACCTCGCGCCAAGCTGCTGGTGTTCATCTATGCCGCCGTGCTCGCCGGCCTCTCGGGCTGGCTCTATGCGCACTTCACCCGCGCCGTGAACCCGACGCCGTTCGGCGCCCAGGCCGGCATCGAATATCTGTTCGTCGCCGTGGTCGGCGGCGCCGGCTATGTCTGGGGCGGCGTGCTCGGCGCGGCGATCGTCGTCGTGCTGAAAGAGGTGCTGCAAAGCTACCTCCCGCTGCTGCTGCATGGCGAGGGCCAGCTCGAGACCATCGTGTTCGGCATTCTCCTCGTCACGCTTCTCCAGCTCGCCCCGACCGGCCTGTGGCCGTGGCTGACGGCGCGGCTGCCGTTCAAGCCGGTTGCCAAGCAGCCGGACACGTCGGTCAAACTGCCGGCGCGGGAGCGATCTGCGACGACTCCAAACGTGCTGCTCCAGGTCGACAACGCGCGTAAGCAGTTCGGCGGCGTGGTCGCGGTCAACAACGTCTCGTTCGACGTCCAGTCCCGCGAGATCGTCGCGCTGATCGGCCCGAACGGCGCCGGCAAGAGCACGACCTTCAACCTGATCACCGGCGTGCTGCCGCCGACCTCCGGCAACATCTCGGTGCTCGGCAAGGCCGTCGGCAACGCCCCGCCGCAGGACGTCGTCAAGCTCGGCATTTCCCGTACCTTCCAGCACGTGAAGCTGGTGCCGGACATGACGGTGCTCGAGAACGTCGCGATCGGCGCGCATCTGCGCGGCCATTCCAACGCGCTCACGAGCATGTTCCGGCTCGATCGCGGCGACGAAGCCAAGCTGCTCGCGGAAGCCGCGCGGCAGATCGAGCGCGTCGGGCTCGGCGACCAGATGCACCAGCTTGCCGGCTCGTTGTCTCTCGGCCAGCAGCGCATCGTCGAGATCGCCCGCGCGCTGTGCGTGGATCCGATGCTGCTGCTGCTCGACGAGCCGGCCGCCGGCCTGCGCCACATGGAGAAGCAACGCCTCGGCGCGCTGCTGCGCGACCTCCGCGCCGGCGGCATGTCGGTGCTGCTGGTCGAACACGACATGGGATTTGTCATGGACCTCGCCGACCGCATCGTGGTGCTCGATTTCGGCACCAAGATCGCCGAGGGCACACCTGCCGCGATCAAGACCAATCCGGAGGTCATCAAGGCGTATCTCGGAGCCACCGCATGAGCACGCTGCTGGAAGTCACCGACGCCCATGTCTCCTACGGCAAGGTCGAGGCGGTCCGCTCGGTCTCGCTCACCGTGGCCGAGAACGAGATCGTCACCATCATCGGCGCCAATGGCGCCGGCAAGACCACGCTGCTCAGTGCCATCATGGGCGTGTTTCCGCTGAAGGGTCGCGTCTCCTTCCTGGGCGAGGACATGGCCCGGCTGGAGATCGAGGACCGCGTCGCGCGCGGTCTCTGTCTGGTGCCGGAGCATCGCGAGCTGTTCGCCACCATGAACGTCGAGGACAATCTGCAGCTCGGCGCTTTCAGAATGTCGAAGGCCCACGCCGCACGCGGCTTCGAGCACGTCTACACGCTGTTTCCGAAGCTCAAGGAGCGGCGCAAGCAGCTCGCCGGCACGCTCTCCGGCGGCGAGCAGCAGATGCTGGCGATGGGGCGCGCGCTGATGGGCGCGCCAAAGATGCTGATGCTGGACGAGCCCAGCCTTGGCCTGGCGCCGATCATCGTCGCCGGCATCTTCGAAATCGTCGCCAAGCTGCGCCAGGAAGGCGTCTCGGTGCTGCTGGTCGAGCAGAACGCCAAGGCCGCGCTCAAGGTCGCCGACCGCGCCTATGTCATGGAGCTCGGCGAGTTCGTGCTTAACGGCAAGGCCAGCGAGATCGCCACCGACGAGCGCGTGGCGGCGAGCTATCTCGGCTTTGCCGAGGCGGCCGCGAGCTGAGCCCGATGTCGATGGGGTGAGGCGCTGCTTCAGGAGGGCGCCTCCTTCGACAGCAGGAAATCGACCATCACGCGCTCCAGCGCCCGGTACATGTCGGTGCCGGTCGCCGTCAGGCAGCCGCGCTGGCGCGCAGCGGCGATGAAGGGCGAGACCTCGGGCCGGGTGATGACACAGCCGCAATAGGCCGACGGGCTGACGGTCGTCATGTCGACCGGCAGAGGATCGCCGGGCTGCATGCCTGCCGGCGTGGCGTTGGCAACCATGTCGAAGCCTGTTGCGTTCATCGAGCCGACAACGGCGCGGCCTTTGCCCCGCTCGTTGAGGCGCGCGATCAGCACATCGCGGCGTCCGGCATCGCTGTCGTGAATGGCAAGCTCGCGCACGCCGGAATCGATCAGCGCCAAAGCGATTGCCGAGCCCGCACCGCCCGCGCCAATCTGTAGCGCGCGGCAGCCTGCAGCATCGAAGCTCGCCCCCTTCGCAGCGCCGATGAAGCCAAGGCCGTCGACCATGTCGCCATGCCAACGGCCGTCAGGACCACGCCGCATCAGATTCACGGCGCCGATGAAATGCGCGCGCTCCGTGGCCGTCGCACAGGCGCGGTAGCAGGCGAATTTGTGCGGGATGGTCGCGACGATGCCGTCGAGATTCTTCACCCGTGTCATCGTCGCCAGGAAGTCAGTCAGGTCGCGCGGCGCGACTTGGACCGCAACCAGGATCGCATAGCTGCCGCGCTCCGAGAACGCCTGGCTGACGCCGGCCGGCGCGCGCACCTGCGCGACGGGATCGCCGATGATGATGTGGAGCCGCGTGGCTCCGGTGGGGGCGGGAATCATGGTAGGCTCCCAAAACGACAAAGATCATCGTCCAAATGGCCGAAAGGCCGGCTCACCGAGCCGGCCTTCCTCACTCGAAGATATCGTCCGTCCAGTTACTTCGCCGGGACGTATTTGCCATCCTTCACCGTCAGGATGATGCGGGCGCGGTCGTCGAGGCCGGAGCGGTCCTTTTCGGTGAAGTTGTAGACGCCCTGCGAGGCCGCCAGATCCTTCTCGGTCAGCAGCGCCTGGCGGATGGCCTCGCGGAACTCCGGCGTGCCGGGCTTGGCAGTCTTCAGCGCCACCGGGATGATGCGCTTGAGGATCTCGAACGCGTCGAACGAATGGCCGGCGAACTGGCTGCGGCTGTTCGGGCCATACTTGCCCTCATACGCCTTGTTCAGCTCCATGCCCGGCTTCTTGGTCAGCGCGCTGTCGTCCTGCGTCTCCGGCGACATCACCGGACCGGACGCCATGATCACCCCCTCCGCCGCCTTGCCGGCGATACGGATGAAGTCCATGCTCGCGGCGCCATGGGTCTGATAGATCAGGCCGGTGTAGCCACGCTCGCGCAGCTCGGTCTGCGGCAACGCCGCGGCGGTGCCGGAGGCGCCGACCAGGATGGCGTCCGGATTGGCGGCGACCAGCTTCAGCACCTGGCCGGTGACCGAGGTGTCGGGACGCGCAAAGCGTTCCTCGTCGGCGATGGTGATGCCCATCGGCACAGCCTGATTCTTCAGATCGTTGAACCAGAGGTCGCCGTAGGAGTCGGAGTAGCCGATATAGCCGACGGTCTTGATGTTGTGCGCCTTCATGTGCTCGTACAGCACCTTGCCCATGATCGGCACCGGCTGCGGCATCACAACCGACCATTTCATCCGCTCCGGCGTGACCGGGAACGGCGCCAGGCCGAAATGCGGAATGCCGGCCTCGTTGGCGACGTTGGACACCGCGATGGTCGGCGGCGTCAGCGCCGAGCCCATGATGATATCGGCCTTCGATTCCGTCACGAAGCGACGGGCGTTGGTCGTGGCCGTGGTCGGATCGCCGCCGTCGTCGAGCACGATCACCTTGAGCGGCACGCCGCCGATCTCCTTCGGCACGAACTCGAGCGCATTGCGCTCGGGAATGCCGAGCGCCGCGCCCGGCCCCGTCGTCGTCGTGGTGATGCCGATGGTGATCTCGCTGGTCTGCGCCAGCGCCGGCGCTGATGCCAGCATCGCGATGACGCCAGCCGCCGCCAGATAGGCCTTCCTCATAAAATCCTCCCTCAATCTTTTCGGTTCAGCTCGTGATCCGCCGATCCTGTTTGCAGTCCCGCCCCCTGTCTGGGGCATCTTCCAACACGACCGGCCGATATGTGTCCAAACGTGATCATAGCATTGAACACGAGAAGATCACTCCTCACCAGTCGACCAAAGCACGACAGCTGAACATCCTTAAGACGGCCGCATGTCGCACCCATTTCCGCGCCTCATTCCCCGAGAAACTTGGCTCGCATCTCCTCCGGGAAAGGTGCCGATTTCAGCTTCTCCGGGTCGGCCGGATCGCGCCCGACCAGCACCCGGGTCTCGAACCCTTCGATGGCCAGCGCCTCACCCTTGAACACCTTGTGGGTGACGTCGAAGGACGAGCGCTTGATGCTCTCGATCCGGCTCTCGATCGTGATCCAGTCGCCATAGGTCGAGGGGATGTAGAACTTGGCGCGGGTGTCGACCATGGGGATGCCGACCAGGCCGTAGCGACGGACGATGTCCTGCTTGGAGAACCCGGCCGCCTCGAACATGACCGAGGTCGCATCGTCGAACATCGCGAAATAGCGCGGGTAGTAGACGATGTTGGCGGGATCGCAGTCGCCCCACTGGATCTGCACGTCGCGGCGGTGAACGAACATGTCTTGAAAGCCTCACACCATCGCCGATAGCGATCTGTAGAGTGGGCAACGGCGCGCAGCGCCTTGCCCACCATTTTCAGCGGCGGTGGGCACGCTACGCTTTGCCCACCCTCCGTTTCTCTACGTCGTCATTCCGGGGCGCGCGGAGCGCGAGCCCGGAATCCATCTCTCAGCAGTGCTAGACGCCGAATGGATTCCGGGCCCGACGCTGGCGCGTCGTCCCGGAATGACAACCACGTGGACGTCGGCGCGCGGCACTTACTTCGGCGCCATGCGCAGCGAGCCGTCGAGGCGAACGACTTCGCCGTTGAGGTAGGCGTTCTCGACCATGTGCAGCGCCAGCGCGGCGAACTCATCGGCGTGACCGAGGCGGCGAGGGAACGGGATCGCGGCGGCGAGCGAGTCCTGGGCCTCCTGCGGCAGGTTGGCGAGCAGCGGCGTCAGGAACAGGCCGGGCGCAATGGTCAGCACGCGGATGCCGAACTGCGCGAGCTCGCGCGCGATCGGCAGGGTCATGCCGACGATGCCGCCCTTGGAGGCGGAATAGGCCGACTGTCCGATTTGGCCGTCATAGGCGGCGACCGACGCGGTATTGATGACGACGCCGCGCTCACCGGTCGCCTGCGGCTCCAGCTTGGTCATGCCGTTGGTGACCAGACGCAGCATGTTGAACGAGCCGATCAGGTTGACCTTGATGACCTTCTCGAAATCGGCCAGCGGCATCGGACCGTCGCGGCCGACGACGCGCTTGGCGACCCCGATGCCGGCGCAGTTCACCAGCACGCGCGGCTGCTGGCCGAGCGCCTCGACGGCCTTGGCAACAGCCGCTTCCGCGCCGGCGGCGTCCGAGACGTCGCAGACCACCGGCACGCCCTTGATCTCGGCCGCGACCTCGTCCGCCAGCTTGGCGTTGAGATCGAACACCGCGACCTTGGCGCCCTGCGCAGCGAGCTTGCGGGCGGTGGCGGCCCCGAGGCCGGAAGCGCCGCCGGTGACGATGGCGGCCTGGTCCTTCAACAACATTGTCGTTTCTCCCTTGGATGCGTCGATCAGCCGGCGATGATGATGTCGTCGTCCGGCGTCGCGGCGTAGATGCGTTCGATCAGGTCCTTGCGGTTCTCCAGCACGGCGCGCTGGTTGATCGATCCCTTGTCGGTGACCTCGCCCTTGTCGATCGACAGCGGCACGCCGAGCAGGACGGCGCGCGTGATGCGCGTCGACGAGCCGGTCGCGGTCTGCAGGAATTTTGCGAAGCGCTGACGGAAGGCCTCGATGATCAGCGGATCGGCCGCCGTGGCGGCGAGGTCGTCGAACGGCAAGGTCGCGTTGATCAGGCGGCAACCATCGAGATCGAGCACGACGATTGCTGCGATCTCGTCGCGGTTGATGCCGGCGATGATCACATCGCGCGCCAGCGGCGCGCACGCAGCCACGAAGCGGGCCCGCAACGGGCCGACGGAAACCCAGGTGCCGCTCGCCAGCTTGAAGTCCTCGGCAACACGGCCGTCAAAATCGAAGCCGGCATTGAAGTCGTCGGGATCGACGGGCTTCAGCGCGTCGCCCATCTTGTAGTAGCCTTCGTCATCAAAGGCCGCGGCCGAGACCTCCGGCAGGCGCCAATAGCCCGGCGTCACGTTCGGCCCCTTGGCGCGCACTTCCATCTTGCCGTTGTTGGGAACGAGCTTGGCCTCGTTGCCGGAGACGGGCAGGCCGACATGGCCGGAGCGGCTGGTGCGCGGATTGACCGACATGAAGAACGGTGCGGTCTCGGTGGAGCCGAGGCCCGTCAGCATCGGCACACGAGTGCCCGTCTCGGCCACCGAGAGCTCGTCGAGCTCGTTCCAGACATGCGGCGCCAGTGCGGCGCCGGAGAAGAACATCGCGTGCAGCCGCTGGAAGAAGGACTTCCGCAGCGCCGGGTCCTCGCGGAAATAGGGCAGCAGCGACTCGTAGCCCTTGGGGACGTTGAAATAGACCGTCGGCGAGATCTCGCGCAGGTTTCGCACGGTCTCCTCGATGCCGCCTGGCACCGGCTTGCCCTGGTCGAGATACATCGAGCCGCCGTTGAACAGGGTCAGGCCGATGTTGTGGTTGCCGCCGAATGTGTGATTCCAGGGCAGCCAGTCGATGATCACGGGCGGCTCGTCCTTGAGGAAGGCGAGCGTCTCGCGGATCATCACCTGGTTGGCGCAGATCATCCGCTGGGTGTTGATCACGGCCTTCGGATTGCCGGTCGAGCCCGAGGTCAGCAGGAATTTCGCGATCGTGTCCGGACCGATCTTGTCATGGGCGGCGTCGAGGCCAGGAAACAGCGGCGATGCGATCAGATCGGCGAGCATCGTGATCTTGCGGCCCGGCACCGAGCCGAACGACGCCACGATCTCGGTGCCTTCGGGTACGTTGGCGATGAGCGCGTCGGCGAACTTGTCGGCGTCGTCGACGAAGACGAGGCCCGGCGTCAGCAGCTTCATCAGGTAGGCGAGCTTGCCGTAGTCGCGCGACACCAGCGAATAGGCCGGCGACACCGGACAGAACGGCACGCCGGCATAGAGCGCGCCGAACGCGACCAGCGCATGGTCGATCGAATTGCCCGACAGGATCATGACCGGCCGGTTCGGCGACAGCCCGCGCGCGAGCAGCCCCGACGCGATGTGCCGGCTCGCCGCCAGCAGCGTGGCATAGGTCAGCTCGCGCCAGCCCTCCGGGCCAACGCGCTCGGCCATGAACACGCGCTCAGGCGTGGCTTTGGCGAAGTGATGCAGCCGGTCGGTGATCCGCGGCGGATAGTCGCCGAGCGGCTGCTTCGGACGGAGATAGATGGTGCCGTCGTCTCGGCGGTCGACCGTGACGGCCGGGTCATTGAACGAGATCGCGCGCAACGGATGAACACTGGCGCTGCGCGCCGTGTCGTCCGTTCCTCCCTGTGTGCTTGTTATTGTTTGTGCGGTCATGTCACGTCGGCTTCACTTTGGCGGTCTTGTGATCGAGGAAGGCGCGGATGCGATTCTTGGCCTCCTTGTCGCTCTGCGCGACGGTGGCCATCAGCGATTCCATCAGCAGGCCGGTCTGCGGATTGGCCTCGGCGATCATCGGCAGCGCCTGCAGCACCGCGAAATTCGTCAGCGGCGCGTTGTTCGCGATCTTCGCCGCCAGCTCCATCGCCTTGGTCATCGAGGCGCCGGCCTCGACCAGATATTGCGCGAAGCCGTAGGACGAGCCTTCGGTCGCCGAATAGACCCGGCCGGTCAGCATCATGTCCATCATGCGGGCGACGCCGATCAGGCGCGGCAGCCGCACCGAGCCGCCGCCACCGACGAAGATGCCGCGCTGGCCCTCGGGCAGCGCGAAGTAAGCCGACGGCTCGGCAACACGGATATGCGCGGCGCAGGCGAGCTCGAGACCGCCGCCGATGACGGCCCCCTTCAATGCGGCGATCACCGGCACGCGGCAATACTGGATGCGGTCGAACACGCGATGCCACATCTGCGAGTGCACCAGGCCTTCGGTGGCGTCACGTTCGCGCAGCTCCGAGAGATCGAGGCCGGAGGAGAAATTGTCGCCAATCCCGTGGATCACGATGCAGCGGACGTCGTCAGGCAGGCTGGTGAAGCACTCGCCGATGGCGAGGATGATGCCGTCATTCAGCGCGTTGCGCTTGGCCGGGCGGTTGAGCCCGATCGTCAGGACGGCGCCCTGCTGTTCGATCTGCAGCAGAGACGAATCCCCCGCAGGCGTGGCGGTGTCGGCGTTTCCCATGGGCTCTATTGTGTCCTGTTCAGAATAGTTATGTTTTATAACGATCTTCGCGGGAGTCAACAAGCGGCGCCCGACATCATGTTGTGCAATGCAAAAGAACAAGCCGCCGAGGGGCTCGGTCGCGCAGCATCGTAAGGCCCGCCTGCGCGCAAAGGCAAATGACATGATCCGGCATTCCCGCGGCGAAATCACGCCCGGGGCTTGCTGATATTCTTCACCCTCCGGTGCGGAGGGCGCAGGGAAGGCCAGGCGCCGGCTGACGCCTGCGGCCCGCCTGCGAGAAAAATGCAGGCGGCAGGTACCACAGGTGTAGCCGGGAACGCCCGGCCTTCCCTGCGCGATGGTCTTCACGCTTATACGCAGTCTCCCTGGTGCACCGGCTTGTTGGCCACCATGATCCGCGCGGCGCGTTGGCGCCATCGCGAACGTAACACCGGCAACGGGGTGTCAGGACGCTGCGACTTCACGTCCGCGTCACGTCGTTCGTCCGCGCGCCCGAAGACACGCTGCGACATGATCGCGGCCACCGCTCCCCGCCCCGCGTGTCGTGACGATCGCGCGCTACGCCCCTCGGCTTGGGACGGGATGGCGAGAGGAAATCACGTTTTCCGATAACACGCAAGATATTTATTTTTATCAGAATATGCTGGGAGGCTGCCGTTTAGGCCGGAGCCCCGGGGCGACTTCCGAGATGAACGGCCGACAACATTGCATTCAGGGTGGCTTCAAAGCGCGCCCTATAGAACGTCATCGTCACCACACTTCCCAATGGAGGGGACCATGGTTTCGCTGAAGACATCTCTCGCAGGCGGCATCGCCGCGCTCGCCGTCACCGCCACCCTGCTCGCCGGCGCGGCGCCGGCTCAGGCTCACGACGGGCGCAACGCGGCGCTGTTCGGCGGCCTGGTGGCCGGAGCTCTCATCGGGGGCGCGCTGGCGGCAGCGTCGGAAGCGCAGGCGTATGAGCCTGCGCCGGTCTACCGGTCCCACTATCGCGACGCGGCGTATGGCGGCTACGGCTACGGCTACGAGCGCTACCGCTATGTGCCGGCTCGCCACTATCGCAATTGCGACCACGACGGCTACGGCCGGGCTTCGGGCTGGGACGACGAGGATTAGTCGTAGGTCTACCGAATACGAAGCCGTCGCGACGAACAGCCGTTTCAACCAGTTGCTCCGTCATGCCCGGGCTTGTCCCGGGCATCCACGTCGTTCGGAGCATGCAGAACCACGTGGATGGCCGGGACAAGCCCGGCCATGACGACGTGGAGACAGGCAAGCCCTAAACTCCCGACCGCTTTATGCGATCGCCCTTCGCAAGGAGAGCGTAGCCTACAGCACCACATGCACGTCGATGAGGACGCGATCGGCGTGGCGGGCGGCGGAGCCTATGAAGACGTGCTCCATCAGCCAGCGATACTTCTCGTGGCCGGTCTCGAAGCGCGGGTGGGTGCGGAAGTAGATCAGCCTGGGGTCCACCGGCTCGCCGCGCTTGAGCTTCTGCAGCAGGTCGACCGGCCCGAAGCGGATGCCGCGGTTCTCGACGTAAATCGTCGCGCCGTCGTCGGTCTCGAAGCCGTATTTCGCTTCGAGGTCGATCAGCTCGTTGGGACGGATGACCTGGAAGTCGGCGCCGAAGTTGCAGATCCTGCCGCTGATGCCCTCACCGGCGCGACCGGGGCCCTTCACCTCTCCGCCATGGATCGGGATGATCCGGCGCACGCCGATGCCGGTCTCGCCGGCACTGGTGACGTCGCCGATCATCACGGTGAGGGTGAAGACGTAGCGAGTCTCGAGGATCGGAGTCGTCATCAGCGGGCCATCATCTGTTGCGGCAGCCAGGTGGCGAGGAGCGGGAAGGCGATCAGGATCACCAGCCGGATCAGGTCGGTCGCGACGAACGGCAGCACGCCCTTGAAGATCGTCGAGAACGACACGTCCTTCACCACGCTCTTGATCACGAACACGTTCATGCCGACGGGGGGATGGATCAGGCCAAGCTCGACGGTCATCACGATGATGACGCCGAACCAGATCGGATCGAAGCCGAGATGCGAGATCACCGGGAAGATGATCGGCACGGTCAGGATGATCATCGCCATCGCGTCCATCAGGCAGCCGAGGACGAGATACATCACCATGATCAGCGCCAGCACCCCGTAGGGCCCGAGGCCGAGACCGGTGAGGAACTCCGTCACCTTCTGTGGCGTCTGCGTCACCGTCAGGAAGTAGCCGAAGATCAAGGCGCCGATCAGCACAGTGAACACGGCCGCGGCGGTACGCGTCGCCTGCAGCAGCGAAGCCAGGATCTTCTCCTTGTTCAGCCGGCCGGTGAACACGCCGATCAGGAACGCGCCGGTGGCGCCGACGCCGCCGGCTTCCGTCGGCGTGAAGCGCGGCAGGAAGGGCAGACCGTAGAGGCCGCCGATCACGAACAGGAACAGCAGCACCGGCGCCCAGATGCCCTTCAGGCCGGCGATGCGCTCGCGCCACGGCGGCGCCTCGCCCCTGGGCAGGAAATCCGGCCTGACACGGCCGATCACCGTGATGGTGATCATGTACATGGTCATCGCCAAGAGGCCGGGGATGATGCCGGCGATGAACAGCTTGCCGATGTCCTGCTCGGTGATGATGCCGTAGACGGCGAGCACGGTCGACGGCGGCAGCATCGCGCCCAAGGTGCCGCCGGCGGCGATGACGCCGGTGGCGAAGGATTGCGGATAGCCGAAGCGGCGCATCTCCGGATAGGCCACGGCCGAGAAGGTCGCGGCGGTCGCCACCGACGAGCCGCAGATCGCGGCGAAGCCGCCGCAGGCCGCCACCGTGGCGATGCCGAGCCCGCCGCGCAGATGGCCGACGAAGCCGTTGGCGGCGCGGAACAGCTCGCGGCTCATGCCCGAGTTGGACACGAACGTTCCCATCAGCAGGAACATCGGGATCACGCCGAACGTGTAGTCCGTGACCGTGCGCATCGAGGTCTGGCCGACCAGCTTCAGCGCCGCCGTACCGTTGACGAGATAGGCGAAGCCGGACACGCCGACGAGTCCCATCGCCATGCCCACCGGCACGCGCAGCAGCATCAGCGCAAACAGCGCAACGAAGCCGATGACGGCAACCGCATCCGTGCTCATGCGGCACTACTCCGTGGGCTTGACTTGAGGGTCATGAATCTCCTCGGGGTGGAAGATCAGGCGATAGGTCCGGATGGCGATCAGGAGCACCGCCGAAACGTCGCCGATCCAGGCGACGGCGAAGAACGGCCAGGTCGGCATGTGCAGATCGAAGGTGAGGACGTTGTCCTCATAGGTGCCGCGCACCTTGTCGAACAGGGTCCAGGTCTGCACCGTGACGACGAACAGCAGTACCAGCGTTGCGAAGATGTCGATCCAGCGCTGATAGCGCGGGCCAACATTGCCCCAGATGAGATCCACGGTGATGTGGGTGCCGCGGTATGACGTCGCAGCGATGCCCCAGAAGATCAGGATGCCGAGCAGCATGCGCCCGATGTCGAAGGAATCGGGGATCGAATAGTTCAGCGTGTTGCGGAGCAGCACCGACAGGAAGATGTCGAGCGCGACGATGCCGACGAAGAACGCGGCGATCCACTCGATCCCGTCGATGATCCGGTCCATGAAGGCGCGCTGCATGGCGTCCCCGTGTCAGAAAGCTTGGTGGTTATGGTGGATGCGAAGCGAGCTGCTGCGTAGCGGGCGGTTCTTAGCCTCTCCCCGCTCCCGGGGAGAGGCCGGATTGCATCGTAGATGCAATCCGGGTGAGGGGCTCTCCGCACGGTCGGTGCGTGCGGCTGCCCCTCACCCCAACCCTCTCCCCGTAAGGAACGGGGAGAGGGAGCGCACCGTCCGCCGCGCAAGAGCTTGGGTATGAAAAGAAGCTACTGTGCCAGCGCCTTGTACTTGGCGAGCGAGGCCTTCAGCTCGGTCATGGCGGCCTCGGCATCGACGCCGGTCTTCTTGACGCCATCGGCCCAGGTCTTGAACAGCGGCTCGGAGGCCTTTTTCCACAACGCGGTCTGCTCCGGCGTCAGCTTGTAGACCTCCTGGCCGGACTCGGCCTTGATCTTGTCGACGCCGGCGTCCTCAAACTTGCCCCAGGGCTCGCCGACCTTGCCGGCGGCCTCCGTGTTGCAATTGTCGTCGATCGCCTTCTTCTGCATCGCCGACATCTGGTTGTACTTGTCCTTGTTCATGACGAACACGAAGGTCGTCACGTAGAACGGCGCATCCATGTGGTACTTCGTGACCTTGTCGACTCCGAACAGCACCAGCGAGCCCGCCGGAAAGGTGACGCCGTCGGCGACGCCGCGCTCGATGATGTCGCGCACTTCCGGCGCCGACGACTGCACATTGGTCCCGCCGAGCAGGGTGACGAAATTGGCGATCGTCGCATCGGCCGGGCGGATCTTCATGCCCTTGACGTCCTCAGGCACGACGACCTTCTTGGTGCGGGTGTGGAAGGCCGACGGCGTGTGGACGAAGGCGAGGCAGTACTTGACGTCCTTCATCTCCTTCTCGGCATATTTGCGATACCACGCGTCCAAACCTTCCGAGCCGCCCTTGGCGTCGGAAATCAGGAACGGCAACTCGCCGGCGCCGATGATCGGGAAACGGCCAGGCTGATAGCCGGGATTCACATAAGTGACATCGGCGATGCCGTCGCGCGCCATGTCATAATGGTCGAACGCCTTGCCGAGCTGCTGGGCCGGGAACACCTTGCCCTTGATGGTGCCGCCCGAGGCCTTTTCGACCGACGCGGCCCAATCCTCCAGCGCCTTCTGCAGCGGATGGCTCGCCGGCACCCAGTGCGAGATCTTCAATTCGAATGTCTTGTCCTGCGCGAGCGCGGGGGTCACACCGGCGGCCAGAGCCAACGCCAGAAGCGTCTTCCTCATCGGGATCGTCTCCTCCATCAGTGGGCCTTCGAGGGCCCTTTGCTTCATTGTTATAGCATATAAGCATCATTGCAAGCGCGGCAGCAGGTTGGCCACCAGTGCACGCGCCAAGCGGAGCCTAGCGCGCCCGCCAGCGCAAGTCTGGCAGACGAAAGTTGCAGGCCCGTGGCCATTTCATTAACACGTTAAGGATCTCGCCTGCACCCGAAATTGCACGGCGGGAGCATCGCACCACGAAATTGCCGCAGGGCCGCACCGGACGCCCGGCGACATCGCGCGCGACCCATCCGCGTGCATCCGATGCGCAACGTGTCAAACGCCCGCGCAAAAGACGTTTGAAACTTTGTAGGCGGTGCAAAATCCGCGCTGATGTCGTTGACTGCGGACATCGCCAGCAACGATCGAGACACTCATGAGCAGCGTCCCCGCCGGATTCGAACCGCATTTCCGCAAGAGCCCGTTCACCGATCCCTGGGAGCCGCTCTACGCCAAGAAAACCGACAAGGCCGTCATCCTCGGCCTGCGGCTCGCCACGCCGCACACCAATTCGCGCGGGCTGATCCATGGCGGGCTGATCGCATCGCTGGCCGACAATGCGATGGGCTATAGCTGCGCCCAGGCGCTTGGCTGGAAGGCGTCGCTGGTGACGATCAACCTCGCGGTGGACTACATCGGCAGCGCCGGGACCGGACAGTGGCTCAGCGTCGAGAGCGACGTCATCAAGAGCGGACGCACCGTCTGCTTCGTCCAGAGCCTGGTGCTGGCCGACGACGCCGTGATCGCGCGTGCAAACGCGACCTTCCGGGTGGTGCCGAAGAAGGGGTGATCGAAACCGCCGTTCTTTCGCATCAAGACCAGTATCGCACCAAGGTCGGCGCAATCGCATCCACTCGTCATTCCGGGTTCAAGGCCTTCGGCCTTGCCCCGGAATGACGGGGTGTGGCGTCGTAGTCGCTTTCAGTCGAAACGCCAGTCGCAGGTTGCGGTGATCAGGTCGATGAAGGCGCGCACTTTGGCGGAGAGCAGGCGGGAGCTCGGAAATACGATGTGGATCGGGAGCGGCGGAGGCTCGTATTTCGCCAGCACCCGCTTGAGACGGCCGCCGCGCAGCGTGTCCGCGGCCTGATAGGCCATCACCCGTGTCACGCCGCCGCCCGCCTCGGCATACTGGATCGCGGCGTCGGCATTGTTGGTGACGAGCCGCGGGCTGACCGCCATCCGCAGTTCCCTGCCGTCCTTGACGAAGCGCCATTCGTCGGACGGACCGAACTGGATGGTCTGGTGCTTCGTCAGCGCCTCGGGCGTCCGCGGCTCACCATGGACCTTGAAGTAGGCGGGAGCTCCGACCACGATCCGGCGCATGCTGCCGACCTGGCGGGCCACGAGCGACGAATCGCCGAGATGCCCGATACGAACGGCACAGTCGACGCCATCCTCCACCAGATTGATCTGGCGGTCCTCGAGGCGCAGCTCGGCCGCGACCTCGGCATAGCGGCTCAGATACGCGGCCATGACCGGACCGACATGGAGCCGGCCGAAGCCGACGGGCGCCGAGACCACCAGCCGCCCCACCGGCTGCAGGCGCTCGCTCTCCGCGGCGCGCTCCGCCTCCGCCAGATCGGCCAGGATGCGGCTGGCGCGGTCGAGATAGCGTCGTCCGGAATCGGTCAGCGTCACCGAGCGCGTCGTCCGCTGCAGCAGGCGGACGCCAAGATGCGATTCGAGCGCGGCGACCAAACGGGTGACCGCCGATGGCGACAGCTTGAGCCGGCGCGCGGCCGGTGCGAAGCCGTTCAGCTCGGCGACGGTGACGAAAGCCTGCATGGCATCGATGCGGTCCATGGGATTATTGCAGCATCCGCAACGATCCAATGTCAACTGGCCAGATTATTTCCGAACGGGATTGGGACCATATTGGCTCCACGGCGGCAGTCACTGCCGCAGCGACAAGGAGTCATTGCGATGACCCAGACAACCATCCAGGCACCCGGCGACGTCATGTTCTCACCCGCCGCCAAGGCGATCCAGGCGCGCAAGGGGTCGCGCGAGAGCTACGCGCATGTGGAGCAGAGCCGCGGCTTTCGCCACGAGGTCGACGCCGATCTCGCCGGCCGCCTCGCCGAGGCCACGAGCTTCTATCTCGCGACCGCCTCGGCCGAGGGTCAGCCCTATATCCAGCACCGCGGCGGACCGAAGGGCTTTCTCAAGGTGCTCGACAGCCACACGCTGGCCTTCGCCGACTTCAGCGGCAACCGGCAATATATCACCCAGGGCAATCTGTCGGAGAACCCGCACGCCTACATCTTCATCATGGACTACGCGCATCGCCGCCGGGTGAAGATCTGGGGGACGGCGCGGGTGGTGGAGGATGATGCCGCGCTGACGGCCTCGCTGATGCCGAGAGGCTACAAGGCGCGGCCCGAGCACGTCATCCTGTTCACGATCAGCGCGTGGGACACCAACTGCCCGCAGCACATCCCGCAGAAGTTCGACGCGGCCGACGTCGCGGAAGCGCTGGCCGTTCGCGATGCTCGCATCGCGGAGCTCGAGACCGAACTGGCGCGGTTGAAGGGCGAGAGCAAGCCCTCCGCCTAGGTCCTGCGCGCTGCGGGCCGCGCCTTTGGCTTGTTAGTCATTCCGGGTTCAAGGCCTGCGGCCTTGCCCCGGAATGACGGTGAGTGGGACTCGACTGACCGGCTCAGGCGGCCTCGGCCGCCCTGCCCCATTCGAACTCCGGAAAATATTGCGCCATCATGCGCTCGGCATAGGCGACCAGATTGCCGAAGCTTTCGGTGCGGCGGCGCAGCTCGGACTCGAAGAACGGCGTGAGGATGCCGGCGACGACGGCGAACGCCGTCGCATCGGTGCCGCAAGGACGATCGCCCATCAGATAGGGCCGGTCGCCGAGCTGCACCGACAGCGCGCGCAGCGAGCGTGCGGCGAGATCGACGTCCTCGTCCGGCGCGTGGCGGCCGAGCCCGGAGATCAGATAGTTCTCGGCGACGCGAAACTGCGCGTCCTCGCGCAGCTTCTCGCGCTTGTCGGCCGGCACGCCGTCGAAGAAGTGGGCCGGCCCCTTGGCGAAGTTGACCGGATCGACCCAGCGCGCCCCGACCAGCGCGAAATACAGGTGATGCTCGATCATACGCTCGAACCCCCAGGCCTGCGCCCGCGCGCGCACGTCGAGCCCATGATCGAAGTCGAAGCCATATTTGCGCTCGACATGGGCGCGGATGAAGGTCGAATCGGCGATCAGCTCGCCGCTGTCGTCGATGAAGGGCAGCTGCCCCTTCGGCGATGCCGGCGGCATCGCCCGCTGCTTCCGAAAAGCGAGGCCCGCCATCTTCAATTGCACCTCCGTCTTGGTGACGAAGGGGCTGATCTCCGGCAGGCCGAAGCCCGCGCCCAAACCGAACAATGTGATCATGACAGCACTCCCGACTTCCTGAGCAGACGCCGGACGCTACGAGCATGCTGCTGCCACCATGGTGTCAGCAGCGGCAGTAGCGTGGTGGCAAGGCCAAGGCCATAAAACATCATCATCGACATCACCCCTTCAATCTCGTTGTTGGCCCGGTATAAGGACAGGCTGCTGCCAGCATCCTGTCAGCATCGGCGGGGGTGCTCGCCCATGCAGGACACACCATGAGACGCGCCGACCGGCTATTCCAGATCATCCAGGTGCTGAGACGCACGCGCCGCCCATTGACGGCCGATGCGATCGCGGCCGAGCTCGAGACCTCGAAGCGCACGATCTATCGCGACATCGCCACCCTGATCGGCCAGCGCGTGCCGATCCGCGGCGAGGCCGGCATGGGCTACATCCTGGAGAAAGGTTTCGATCTGCCGCCCTTGATGCTGACGCCGGACGAGATCGAGGCGGCGGTGCTTGGCGCGCAATGGGTCGCGGTCAACGCCGACCCGGTACTGGCGCGCGCGGCGGAGGACCTGATGGCCAAGATCGCCGACACCGTGCCGGAGAGGCTGCGGCCATTCGTGCTGGAACCGGCGAGCCGCGCGCCGCGGCCGTGGATGCGCGAGCCGGACCGCATCGACATGTCGCGCACGCGCTCGCAGATCCACGAGGGACGCAAGATCAGGCTGCGCTATCGCGACGAGCAGGGCCGCGACAGCGAGCGCGTGATCTGGCCGATCGCGATCGGCTATCATGACGCGGTGCGCATCCTCGCCGCCTGGTGCGAGCTGCGCCGCGACTTCCGCAGCTTCAGGACCGACCGTGTCGTCGAGGCGGATTATCTCGACGATAAATATCCCGAAAGGCGCGAGGCGCTGCGCGCCAAATGGCGGCGCAGCCTGGTGTGGGAGGTTCCCAAGGATGTCTGAACCGATGTCTGGCGAGACTGACAGCAGCCCCTGTCAGAGCTGCGGCGCGTGCTGCGCCTATTCGTCGAATTGGCCGCGCTTCACGATCGAGGAGGATGCCGCGCTCGACCTGATCCCGGCCGAGCTGGTCAACGAGCGGCTGTCGGGCATGCGCTGCGACGGCAACCGCTGCTGTGCGCTCGATGGCGAGATCGCGCGCGCCGTGGCGTGCCGGATCTACGCGATCCGCCCCGAGGTGTGCCGCATTTGCATGCCGGGTGACGCCGAATGCGCGATGGCCCGGCGCAAGTTCGGGCTGCCCGTGCTCGCCTGAACAAAGGCAAGGAAGACGGGCAGTCAGGCCGTGACCGGCTCGGGGCTGTCGTCGAGATCGTCCTCGAACGGCTTCATCACCGAGAGTGGCTTGGTCGACAGCGAGATCGGCTTGCGGCTCGAGGTCGCGCCGGCCGGACCCGCCCGACCACCGCGGGACTGCGCATACAGCGCCGATCCGACCCGGCCACCGAACTGCGACAGGACCTGCTCGCTGCACGTGGATGCAATCGCAAGCGCCAGCGGGTGAAGATGCGTGCGCCGGTAACAGAATAGCGCCAGCATGGCCCTCACATCGGCGGAGACGCTCTCGACCAGCGCGGGTAGCCCGTTGGCGTCGGCACGGTAGAGCTCACCGAGAAGCTCGTCGCCGACCGGGCACGAATCGCTGTCGAACGCATCGCGGCTTTGAAGCATCGGTTTGATTGCCATGACGCGACGATGCAGCGCGAATCGCTAATGACCGGTTAACCAAACCGAACGGTCGTCCCACCCCCGGCTTGACACGGGACTGCCGCGGTCGGTGCGGCTTCGCCGCGACGCACCGTGACCGAACGCTCAGCCGTTTGCGGCCATGAAGATCGAGAGCCCGAATCCGGTGAGGTGATGCAGCGCCTGGTCGACGCCGATCAGGGTCCAGAACCAGGGGTGCTCGGTGTTCATGCCGAACCGCGACGAGCAGATGCCCTTGATGCGATCGATCGTGATGTGAATGGCGAAGTCGATCACGGCGACGAACCAGAATCTCGGCGCGACGATCAAGATCAGGACCATGGCGACGGCGAGATGGATCAGGCAGTGCACCAGCAGCGGCAGCGCCCAGCCCTTCCGCTGGTCCTTGCCATAGGCCATCCAGGCGTTCTGCAGCACGAAGTCGCCAATGATGTGCTTGAAGGTCAGCAGCAGCATCCAGCCGACCAGCGCACCAACCGGAACCTGCGACGACAAAGAGGGAAAAGACAAAGCTGACGCTCTCGCTACGACTAACCCTTGGAACCAACCTTGGACGCACGGGGAACTGGAGGCGTTCAGCGCAATCTGATGAGAATACCCGGCCAATTCGACGCGTATGCGACGCTTATGACATCTCCGGTAGCGAATTGCACGCGAAAGGGAACTTCAAATCGCACCTTGCTACCCTTCGCGGCAATCCCGCCGGGGGTAAGGTTACCCACGCCGCGCGGCGCATCCGGCGGCAACCGTCGCAGCGGCGGCGTCATTCCGCGGCGTTGGTCTTCGGCACTGAGAGCGCCCTCGCCCGGATCTGCGCGATGGTCCGCTTCAGCGCCCCCTGTCCCGGCTCTGCCAGCGCAACGGCGCGCGCCTCGGCGATGGCGGAGGCGAGATCCGAGATCGGCAGGACGCCATCGAAGGTGGGCTTGGCCAGGCCATCGATGATGGCATGCCAATCAGCGAGACCCTGCCGGTAGCCGTCGCCCTGCCCCTGGATCATGGTCGCCGTCGCGATCACGGCGGGCGCCGCCGCAGGCTGCTTGTCCAGCGCGCGCGCGATCATGTGCAGCCACCGCTCGGCCCAGGCGCGCTCCTCGCCATAGCGCACCGACTGCAGCCGCCAGCGCCGCAGGCCGGCCATCAGCTTGAGGCGGCGAATGGCCAACCGCGATCGGACCGAAAAGCGGACCTTGACCCGGCGCCGACCTAACCAGCCGATCTGCTCGAAGGCTGCCAGCAACGATTCCGCCACGGCTTGCGGCAGCGCACCGATCAGCTCGTCGAGGCGAAACCTCCTGACGTCGTCGCTCTCGCGTCCCTCCGGCCGCTTCCCCATGTCGAGGCTGATCAATCTGAGCTGGGCGATCCGGATCGGATCCTCGTAGGCCATGCGGGCAGCCAGCAGCTGCGCGATCTGAGACAGCATGCCGGCATCGACGTTCGATCTGCGCACGAACCGCTTGATGCGATCGACATAGAGCTGCGCGTAGCTCGCGCCCTGATACTCCATCAGCAGATGGATGCCATCGCTCACCGCCGGCACGGCGGCGTCAGGAAGGCCCTGAGGCAGAAAAGGCGGCTCGCCATCGTCGACGCCGATGACGTCGGCGAACAGATATCGCAGCGAGGACCGGACGCTTTCCACTGGGCTTCAGGCTCCCCGGATCACGCCGGCTTGGCGACGGGCGCCGGCGCGGTGGTCTGTTGCGCCAGCCGCCGCTCGAGCGTTTCGATGTTCTGGAACAGCCGGGCGCTGGCGAGGCGCAGGAAGTAGAAGGCGAAGGCGGGGTTCTGGACGTAGAGCTGCTCGACCTGGTCGTAGGAGACCGACAGGATCAGACCGCCCTCGACGCATTCCAGCGTCTGCGTGCGCGTATTGGACGGCGAGATCATGCCGAACTCGCCGACGATCGCACCGACCGGCAGCTCGATACCGGATTCGACCAGGCGGAAGCGGCCGCTGACGATGTAGTACATGCTGTCGGCCTTCTCGTCCTTGTAGAACAGCACCTCGCCTGGACCGCATTTGCGCTCGGTCATGAACGGCTTCAGCCATTCCATGGAGAGGTCGCTGTTGACCGACTGCTTCACGTCGCGGACCAGCTGCAGCATCTGGTGGAGCCGGTAGCTGTTGAGCGGCAGCAGCACCCCGTGCAGGATCAGGACCGGGTAGTTGTGCATCGGCACCGCGGTCGCGATCAGGACGATATTGGTGAGGATGGCGAATACCCGCAGCGGAATCATCGTCCGCATCGACAGCGTGGCGACCACGAAGATCGAGGCGAAGAGGCTGCCGGCGGCGCCCGCATGTTCGACCAGGTGTGAGGTATCCATCGGGATCAACCAGACTCTTGGGACGCAGGAGGGCGGACGCTCGGTTCCGAGCCTCCTTTTGCCTAATTTAGCGTGTCCATGCCGACCTCTGATATACGGCGAACAGACGACGTTTGAACCGGTATTTGAGCCGGTACGGAAAAATTCCCCGGTCGAAGTAGAACGGTTGGACCTGCCGGATGACGCTGCAAAACCGATCCACCCGCATCGTTGACGGGATTCCCCCGATCGGGGCACCTTGACGCCGCCGCGATCTCCTGCGGCTCTGAGATCAGCGACTGACGCCCGCCCGCAATGACCAAACCGCAGCACCCTGCCCTGGCGGCATTCGTCACCGCGCTGACCGGACGCAACATGACCAGAGCGGCCTATGTGGCCGTGGCGCTCGGCATGAGCGCCATGGTGTTGTTGACGATGGACCCCGCCTACGAGGCCGGGGGGCGCTGGATCATCGCCCTGCTGTGGGGATGCCTTGTCTTTTTCGTCGTCGAATGGGCCGCTCGGGTTCAGCAGGCGGTGCGGGCGCATCGCGCCGCCACCTACCTGATGTCGGGCCGGGGACTGCTGGACACGCTCTCCGCCCTCGCCGTGCCGGTTGCGCTGGTCTCGGGCATGGAGTCGCGCGCCGCGTGGCTGCTGGCGGTCATCTGGGTGCTCAAGGTGATCCCCGGCGTGCCTGGCCTGCGCCAGCTCCGCCGGGTGCTCGTGGTCGAAGCACGCCCGCTGCTGTCGGTGCTGGTGCTGTTCCTGCTGGTGCTGTTTCTCGGATCGGTCGCCGAATACGCGCTCGAACATGACGAGCAGCCGGCCACCTTCGGCACCATCCCCTCCGCGCTATGGTGGGCCGTCGTGACCCTCACCACCACGGGCTACGGCGACGTGGTGCCGATCACGCCGCTCGGGCGGGTGGTCGCCGCCACGGTGATGATCTCCGGCCTCGGCGTGTTCGGCCTATGGACCGGCATCCTGGCGACCGGCTTCGCCGCGGAAACCCGGCGCGACAACTTTCTGAAGACCTGGGAATCAGTCAGCAGGGTACCGTTCTTCGCCAGCCTCGGGCCCGCCACGATCGCCGACGTTGCGCAGATGCTGCGCACCATCGACCTGCCGCCGCGCGCCACCGTAATCCGCAAGGGCGAGCCGGGGGACTGCATGTATTTCATCGCCGCCGGCGAGGTCGAGGTCGACCTTCCCGGCAAGAAGGTCCGGCTCGGCGAGGGCGCGTTCTTCGGCGAGATGGCGCTGCTCGGGAACAACCTGCGTTCGGCCGACATCAGCACGACCGGACTGTCGAAGCTGCTGGTCCTCGACCTCGTCGATTTCCGCGTGCTGATGGCACGCCACCCCGATCTGGCGCAGAGCATCGATGCCGAGGCCAGGCGCCGAACCATGGAGAACAGGACATGACGACAGGACGGACCACCCAGGCCGATGACGCGCCGAGCATGCCGCTCCTGACCATCGACGGCGCACGCGCCACCATTCGGCTCAATCGTCCGCAGCATCTCAACCGGCTCCAGCCGGAGGATCTCGGCGGGCTGCTGGCGCTGTTCGACCGGGTCGAGGCCAACGCCGCCTTGCGCGTGCTGGTCCTGACCGGCACCGGGCGGGCGTTCAGCGCCGGCTTCGACCTTGGCGCCATCGGCGCAACGCCGGCGGATACGGCCGAGGCTTCCAGCCCGGCATTCGAGGAGGTCGTCGACCGGCTGGAGGACCTCGCGCTGCCGACGATCTGCCGGCTCAACGGCGGGGTCTATGGCGGCTCGACCGATCTGGCGCTGGCCTGCGATTTCCGGATCGGGGTCGATACCAGCGAGATGTTCATGCCGGCAGCGCGGCTCGGGCTGCACTACTACCCGAATGGCATCAAGCGCTACGTGTCCCGCCTTGGTATCGACAATGCCAAGCGTCTGTTCCTGACGGCGGAGAAGATCGACGCGGCCGAGATGCTGCGCATCGGCTATCTCACCGGCGTGGCGACGGCCGATGCGCTCGACGCGGAGGTCGACCGGCTGGCGGCCATTCTGGCCGGCAACGCCCCGCAGGCCATGCGCGGCATGAAGCGCGCCATCAACGAGTTTGCACGCGGAGCCCTCGACGATGCGGCGGCTCGTCGCAGGCATCGGGACAGCATGAGCGGCGCCGAAATCCAGGAAGGCATGAAATCGTTTGCAGAGAAGAGAACGCCGAAATTCTGAGCGCAGCCGCGCTCCGAACTGATAAATTTTGCATGCAAACGTCTGTATCCAGCCGGCGTTCTGACACACGCTCAACGAACTATCGACCTGAATCTCCAATTTGCGGTTGACAGCCTTTTGTCCGTGGCTAGCTTGAACCACGGGCGGAGACTTTCACATGCAAGTGATGGACGCGTATTGGGGACGACGAGCTCTGGAGTACGTCGATGCGATCGAAGCGTCGAAGACCAGCGCGAGCGTGCTCTCCCAGTTCGAGAAGATGATCAGCAACCTGGGCTTTCACGCCTACATCATGGCCGGCGTGCCGACCTCGGGCCAATCGCTGCAGCAAACCATTCTCGCCAACGGCTGGCCGCGGGAATGGTTCGACATGTATGCGCGCGAGCAGTTTCACCGCTGCGATCCGATTCCGCGGCACTGCATCTCGACATTGAATCCATTTGCGTGGTCGGAGGCTCCCTATGACCGCGAGGACGAGCCCGGCGCGCACGAGGTGATGACGCGCGCGAAGGACTTCCGATTGAACGAAGGCTTCTGCGTTCCCATCCACTACGACGATGCCGTGGGCGCCGTCAGCATTGCAGGCGAAAATCCGAATCTCGCTCCCGATGCGCGGGGCGCGCTGCACCTGATCAGCATCTTCACGCACAGCAGGCTTCGCGCACTGGCGCGCTCCGCCGCGAGCAACCAGAGCCGACGCCTGTCGCGAATCGAGGCCGAGGTGCTGGGCTGGGCGGCGCGCGGCAAGACCGCGTGGGAGACGGCGCGCATCCTCGGTGTCTCCGAACGCAACGTCCGGTGGCATCTGGAAGAAGCACAGCGCAAGCTAGCAACCAAGAACAAGACGGCGACGGTTGCGACCGCTCTTGTCAACGGCGAGATCTCGATCTGATCTGTCGTTTCTCCCACTGGATCAATTCGAGCGCATCGGCAATCTGCAAACCCCAATTTGATTCAGACGACCGGGGGTTTCGATGCCTGAGATTCATGTCGTTCGAAAAGATAATCGCGCTCTGTACGAGAAATATTTCGATCCGTATTACCGGCTGCGCCACGAGATCTACGTCAAGCAACGCAAGTGGATGGCACTCGATCGTCCCGACGGGCGCGAGATCGATCAGTTCGACACCGAGGATTCGGTCTATCTGTTCTGCATCGACAACGGCCAGTTGATCGGCTCGATGCGCGCGGTGCCGACGCAGTTGCCGACGCTGATGAGCGACATCTTCCCGTATCTGAATCTGCGCGGCCCGATCCAGCGCCCCGACGTCTACGAACTGTCGCGCATCTTCGTGATCCCGGAGCGCCGCGGCGAGCATGCCGGCCCGCGGATCGACATGCTGCTGCTCACCGCAATCATGGAGTACGGCATCTCGATCGGGTTGACCGGCTTTTCGATCGTGCTCGAAACCTGGTGGCTGCCGCGGTTCGAGAAGTGCGGCTGGAAGGCGCGGCCGCTCGGCGTACCTCACATGATGGACGGGATGTCGGTGATGGCCGTGCTCGTCGACTGCGATGAAACGACATGGAAGTCACTCTGCGAGCAGATCGGCCTGACGCGGCCAACCCTCACGTGGCAGGGGCTCGAAGACGTCAGCCGCCAGGCCCTGCCGGATATCTTTCTTCATCTTCCACCAGCCGCTCAGCCAGCGCAATGATCTGTTCCCTGTGCCGCTTCAGCCTGAGCTTATGGAAAGCCTTCAAGAGGCGGTGACCAAGGAGCGTCGCCTCGTCCACCTCGAGGGCATAAAGGTTGGACGGCGTGTTCATGGAATCCATCGCTGACACTTCAGGTTTTGAGCCGTGACTGAACCTTCAATCGAGAAGATCATCGAGCGTCTGCAATTTTGCATCGTTGACGCTCGGGCGATGCAACTCAAAATGTTAGAGAGAATTTTGTCAATATCATTGCTTGAAGCCCACGAGCTGAAGGAAAAGTGCGCGCCCAATTCGACCAACAGCAGCCATTAGCGCTCCTGCACCGACTCTCGCAACACGTCCGGTCCCTGCAGCGGCGCGTCTCGACTGGTGCATCGCAGACACAAACTGTTGATTTCAGGGCGCCTTTCGATGTGAAGGTCGGACAGGAGAGCACGAGCATCGTTGCCGAAACGCGCTCGCCGAACGTGGACGACACCTCGGCAAAATCATGGCGCCGCCGCCGGAGCTGCTCCCTGTTCAGCAAACTCGGTTTACAAAAATGGACTCGTGGGGCATCTCGCCCCCTCCGGAGTCCCGGATAACGGAACTCCGCCGGCAACAAATACGCGCGTACGACCTACGGACGGGAAGTCATTCGTCGTGAAAGCGGACCGTTTCGGCGACCGTGGCGCGGCCGGTGCGGTAGGAGTTGGCCTTGTCACCGAGATCGGGACAACCGAACGAGATGCCGCAGACCACCTTGCGGTCGGCGCCAAGCCCGAAGTGCTGCCGCACCACGTCGGAGTGAAACGCGAGCGCCGCCTGCGGCACGGTGGCAATGCCGAGCGCCTGCGCCGCCAGCATGAAGCTCGTGACGTAGCCGCCGCAATCGATCGCGCCATAGGTGCCGAGCGCCTCGTCGCTGTGGATGACCGCCACATGCGGCGCGCCGAAGAAATTGTAGTTCTCCAGCGCCTGCCGGGCATAACCCGCCTTGTCGCCGCGCGGGATGTCGAGCGCGTTGTAGAGCTGGAAACCGCTCTCGCGCCGCCGTTCCAGATAGACGCCGGTGTATTCGCGCGGGAAAGGAAAGTCGCCCGACGCCGCCTTGCCGCTGGAGGCCGCCGCATACATCACCTTCCGGAAAGCCTCGGTCGCCGCACCAGAGGTGATCTCGACACGCCACGGCTGGCTGTTGCACCAGGACGCAGTTTTCTGCGCCGCCGTCAGGATGCGCTCGATGGTCGCGCGCGGCACGGGCTCGGGCCGGAACCTGCGGCAGGAGAAGCGCGCGGCCATCAGCTCTTCGAGAATGGTGATGGGATCCTGCTCTGACTTTGGCGCCGCAGATGACATGACAACCTTCCGTACAGTTCGACCGGCGACGCTCGCTTTGTGCTCGCCCTCCACACCCCGTCTTTCCGGACCGGTCGCCACAGCGACCGACCCCGGAAGACGGCCGTCGTGATGCCGTCGGATCAGCTGCGCCCCTTGGTCGGCACCTTGTTGAACGGCACGTCCTTGTCGACCCGGATGTCACCGGGCAGACCGAGCACGCGCTCGGCGATGATGTTGCGCAGGATCTCGTCGGTGCCGCCGGCGATGCGCATCGAGGGCGAGGTCAGCAGCATCTGCTGAAACTGGCCCTGCGTCACCGTCTCGTCCGCGCCGGTCAGCACGCCGGCGCCGCCTTCGAGATCCAACGCGTAGGTCGCGATATCCTGCAGCATGACGCCGGCGACCAGCTTGCCGATGGAATTCTCAGGTCCGGGCCGCTCGCCCTTGGACAGCGCCGAGATCGCGCGGTAGCTCGTGTATTTCAGCCCACTGGCCTTGACCGCCCACGACGCCAGTTTCGAGCGCGTGGCGCGATCGTCGATGGCGAGTCCGCTCTCGGTCATCAGATTGGCGCAGAACTCGAACATCTCCGGGAAGCCGGTGGCGAGCCGCGCGCCGATCGACATGCGCTCGTTCATCAAGGTGGTCAGCGACACGTTCCAGCCGTCGCCGACCGCGCCAAGGCGCTGGCAGTCCGGGATCACCACGTCGGTGAAATAGACCTCGTTGAACTCCTGCATACCGTTGGCCTGCTTGATCGGGCGGACCTCGACGCCCGGGCTCTTCATGTCCAGGAAGAACATCGTCAGGCCCTTGTGCTTGGGCACATTGGGATCGGTGCGCGTGATCAGCAGGCCGTAATCCGAGTAGTGCGCCCCCGACGTCCAGATCTTCTGGCCGTTGATGAGCCAGTCGTCGCCGCGCTTCTCGGCGCGGGTGCGCAGGCCAGCGACATCGGAGCCGCCGGCGGGCTCGGAGAACAGCTGGCACCAGATCTCCTCGCCGGAAGCGAGCTTCGGCAGATAGCGCCGCTTATGCTCTTCGCTGCCATAGGCCATCACGGTCGGGCCGCACATGCCCTCGCCGATCTGGAACGGCTGCGTCAGCTTGCCATAGACGCCCTCCTCCTGCTGCCAGATCACCCGCTCGATCGGCGTCGCGCCGCGGCCGCCATACTCCTTCGGCCAGTGCAGGCAGGCCCAGCCGGCATCGGATTTCTTCTTCTGCCAGGCCTTGCCGACCTCGACGATGTCGGCGTGCTTGAGCCGGATGCGGCCGAGCGAGGAGCTCGCGAGCTCCTCCTCCAGCTCCCTCGGCGCGTTGGCCGCGATCCAAGCGCGCGCGGTGTCGCGAAAAGCGGCTTCCTGCGGGGTGTCGTCAAAGTTCATGCCTGACCCTCACTTGATATGCGTAGGGCGGGGGTTGGCCGAAGGCGTAACCCGCCACTTGATCAGCGTTGTACGAGCTAGCGGCGGGTTACGCTGCGCTAACCCGCCCTACGACTGCACTTGTTAGCTTCGTCCCTTGGTCGGAACCTGGTTGAACGGAAGGTCCTTGTCGACGCGGATGTCGCCAGGAAGACCCAGCACGCGCTCCGCGATGATGTTGCGCATGATCTCGTCGGTGCCGCCTTCGACGCGGGTGCCGGGCGCGCGCAGCAGCATCGCCTGGAATTTTCCGGCGAGCTCGGCCTCGGGACCGCTGAGCACGCCGGCGGCGCCCTGCAGGTCGAGCGCGTAGGTCGCGACGTCCTGGATCATCGGTCCTGCGACCAGTTTACCGATCGAGTTCTCAGGTCCCGGCCGCTCGCCCTTCGACAGCGCCGAGATGGCGCGGATGCTGGTGTATTTCAGCCCGCTCGCCTTCACCGCCCAACTCGCGAGCTTCGAGCGCACATTGCGGTCCTCGATCGCGGGACGATCGTCCAGCATCAGGTTGGAGCAGAAGTCGAACAGCTCCGGGAAGCCGGTGGCGACGCCGGCGCCGATCGACATGCGTTCGTTCATCAAGGTGGTGAGCGCGACGTTCCAGCCGTCATTGACCGCGCCGAGACGCTGCGAGTCCGGGATCACGACGTCGGTGAAATAGACCTCGTTGAAATCCGAGTGCCCGCTCGCCTGCTTGATCGGCCGGACCTCGACACCCGGGCTCTTCATGTCCAGGAAGAACATGGTGAGACCCTTATGCTTGGGCACTGTTGGATCCGTGCGCGTCAGCAGGATGCCGTAGTCGGAGTAGTGCGCGCCCGAGGTCCAGATCTTCTGGCCGTTGATCACCCAGTCGTCGCCGCGCTTCTCGGCGCGGGTGCGCAGGCCGGCGACGTCGGAGCCGCCGGCCGGCTCGGAGAACAGCTGGCACCACACCTTCTCGCCCGAGGCCAGCGGCGGCAGATACTGCCGCTTATGCGCCTCCGAGGCGTAGGCCATCATGGTCGGCCCGCACATGCCATGACCGATGATGAACATGCCGGACAGCTTGCCGTAGGGCCCCTCCTCCTGCTGCCAGATCACGCGCTCGATGGGTGAGGACCCGCGACCGCCATACTCCTTGGGCCAATGCAGGCAGGCCCAGCCGGCATCAGCCTTCTTCTTCTGCCAGGCCTTGGCGACCTCAAGGATATCGGCGTTCTTCAGCCCGACGCGGCCGAGCGAGGTCGCGCGCAGCTCGTCTTCATACTGCTTCGGCGCATTGGCGGCGATCCAGGAGCGCGCCTCGGCGCGGAACGCAGCCTCTTGCGGGGTGTCATCGAAATTCATGGCGAATCCCTTTCAACTCGTCATTCCGGACGACCCGCAACGCGGGTCGATCCGGAATCCAGAGGTTGGTGATCTCGAGATTCCGGGTTCGCTTGCGTTGCGAGCGCCCCGGAATGACGTGCACTTCTCACGCCGCATTGCGCTTGCGCATGCGGTCGATCAGCTGGTCTTCCCAGTAAGAGAGACTGCCAAGGCCGAGCGCGAGCGCGTTGGCGCGTCGGTAGTACATGTGACAGTCGAACTCCCAGGTGAAGCCCATGCCGCCATGAACCTGGATGTTGTTCTTGGCGCAGTGTTGAAAGGCTTGCGTCGCGCTGATGCGCGCTGAGGCCGCGGCCTCCGGCAATTCCGGCGCATTGGTCGAGAGCGCCCAGGCGCCATAATAGGAGTTGGAGCGCGCCAAGGTCGCCGAGACGTACATGTCGGCCAGCATGTGCTTGACCGCCTGGAACGAGCCGATCGGACGACCAAAGGCGATCCGGTCGAGCGCGTAGTCGCGGCCCATCTCCAGCGCGCGGTCGGAGCCGCCGACCTGCTCGAACGCCGTCAGCACCGCGGCGCGATCGAGCACCTGGGTGATGATGCTCCAACCCTCGCCGGCGGCGCCGAGCGGCTCCGCCTTGCAGTTCTTGAAGGTGAGCTCGGCCTGGCCGCGCGTCGGATCGAGATTGGTCAGCGCCTTGGCTTCGACGCCGCCCGCCTTGGGGCCGACCAGGAACAGCGAGATGTCGCCGTCGCGGCCGGTCGAGCCGGTACGCGCGGCAACGATGATGAGATCCGCGATGGCGCCGTCGGCGACCGGCTTCTTGGTGCCGTTGAGCACGCCGTTGGCGGCCTCACACTTGATCGCTTTCGGCGACGGATTGCCGGTGCCCTCGAATAACGCCAAGGTGCCGATCGCCTCGCCATTGGCGATCTTCGGCAGCCAGGCCTGCTTCTGCGCATCGCTGCCGGCCAGCATCAGCGCCTCCGCCGCAAGATACACGGTCGACGAGAACGGCACCGGCGCCAGCGCGCGGCCGACTTCCTCGGCGATCACGCAGAGCTCGAGATGGCCGGCGCCCGCGCCGCCGTACTCCTCCGGAATGGCGACGCCGAGGAAGCCCATCTCGGCAAAGCCTTTCCACAGCGCTCGGTCATACGGCTCCTTGCCATCGAGCACGACACGCACCGCCTTGGGCGGACACTTCTCGGCGAGGAATTTCCGCGCCTGGTCCCGCAACTGCTTCTGGTCGTCGGAGAAATCGAAGTTCATGGCCTCACCTGCTTCCTGATCGTCATTCCGGGGCGATGCGCAGCATCGAACCCGGAATCTCGATCTGATTTATCTCTGGATTCCGGGTTCACTCGCTTCGCGAGGGCCCCGGAATGACGGTTTCAAAATGCGTCGTCACAACACGATCACGTCGCTGTCGGGCTCGGCCGCGTAGAGCCGCTCGACCAGTGCGGCACGGCGTTCGAGACCGGCGCGCTGGTTGATGTAGCCCTTGTCGGTCAGCTCATGGCCGTCGATCGAGGGCGGCTCGACCATCAGCATGGCGCGGCCGATGCGCCGGCTGGTCGCACCCTCGCACTCTTTATTATGGGCTTCGAGACCACGGCGGACGCAGTCGATGACGGCCGGATGCTTCACCACGTCCTCGAACGTCGCGTTGGGATCGCCGACCAACTGGCGGCAGGCGTGCAGATTGGGCCAGGCCAGGAGACCGACATATTCGCGATCCTGCCCGGTCACCAGTGCATCGTGGATCGCCGGCGTTGCGGCTGCGATCGCATCGGTGCGAAGCGAGCCGACATGGACGAAGGTGCCTGTCGTGAGCTTGAAATCTTCGACCACGCGGCCGGCGAAGATGATACCTTGCGCCGGGTCATTGGGATCGACGAACACGCCGGCATCGCCGATACAATAGAACCCTTCCTCGTCGAACGCCTTCTTCGTCAGCTCGGGCTGGCCGAAATAGCCCGGCATCACGTTGACGCCGCGCAGGCGCAGCTCGTATTTGTCGCCGGTCGGCACCATCTTCAGCTCGACGCCGGGGAACGGCAGGCCGATGAGCCCGACCCGCTCCGTGTTCCAATAGGTGCCGGTCGAGGTCGGCGCCGTCTCGGTCGAGCCCCAGCCGGTGTAGAACACGATGCGCTCGCCGGTGGTCTTGACCGCCAGCGCCTGCATGCGCTCGTACAGATCGTCCGGCAGCCGCGCGCCGCCATAGGCCATGATGCCCAGATCCTTGAAGAAGGAGCGGCACAGCGCGTCGTCCTTCTCCATCGCCGCCGCCAGCGCCGCATAGCCGGCGGGCACATTGGCGTAATAGGTCGGCGACACCTCGCGCAGGTTCCGGATGGTTTCGTCGAACATGCCGGGCATCGGCCGGCCGTCGTCGATGTAGAGCGTGCCGCCCTCGATCAAGAGCGGATTGAACAGCGCATTGCCGCCCATGGTGTGATTCCATGGCATCCAGTCGAGCACCGTCGAGATCGGCGCATCAGGCCCGCGCGGCCGCGTCTGCATCATCATCGCCGCATTGGCGCACATCATGCGCTGGGTGTTGATGACCGCCTTGGGCATGCCGGTCGAGCCGGAGGTGAACAGCAGCTTGCCGACCGTGTCCGGTGTGATCTGCGCAATCGACGCGTCGACCGCGCCGGTGACCGGCGTCGCGGCGAGATCAGCGAAGCTGATGCTCGCAATGCCCTCGCACGGACGCGCGACATGAACGACGGTGACGCCGTCGAGATCGAGCGCCTTCAGCGCCTTCTCGAAGGTCGGGCCGTCCTGCACCATGACCACGCCCGGCTTCACGAGGCCGAACAGATATTTCAGCTTGAGATGATCGTGGCTCATCAGTGAATAGGCCGGCGACACCGGAGCGGCCGGCGAACGGGCCTGCATCGCAGCCATGGTGATGAGCGCATGCTCGATCGAATTGCCGGAGAGGACGGCGACGGGGCGGCCGTCCAGCTTCAAATCGAGCAGGCCCTGCGTCAGCCCATCGACTGTGCGCTTGGCCTCGGCATAGGACAGCTTGCGCCATTGCCGCTCGGCTCCGCTGCGTTGCGCGAGCCAGGTCCGCGTCGGCGCCTCCTTGGCCCAGCGGGCGAGCGGCGCCGCCAAATGCGGCTCATAGGCCTGCAGCGGAATGCGCGATTTGATGACGATGACGCCGTCACCGCGTCTCTCGATATCGATGTCGCGCGCCAGCCAATTGACCTTGCGGAATGCCGGCTTCTCCAACACCTTCGCTGCCGTCCCGTCCATTTTGCGTCTCCCGAAATATCGTCCTTTGCGGATCTTGATATCTAGCGGTTGGTATAGACCGGCTTTCGCTTCTCGAGGAAGGCTTGAATGCCCTCCTTGAAATCCTCCGAGCGGCTGCACAGCACCTGGTTGCGATCTTCCATCGCGATGACGGCTTCGATCGACGACGCATCGACGCTCATGTTGAGACATTCCTTCGAGAGTCGAAGTCCGACCGGCGAGGCCGTCATCATCGCATCGACGAAGGGCGCGGCCGCGCTCTCGAGCATATCCTCCTCGACGATCTCCGACACCAGTCCGACCATCAACGCGCGCTCGGCGCCGATGAAGCGTCCGGTGAGGATCAGTTCTGAGGCGACGGAGACGCCGACGAGGCGCGGCAGGAAGTAGCTGGTGCCGATGTCGCAGCCCCCTAAGCCAAGCTTGATGAAGGCACAGTTCATCCGCGCCGAGCGGCTGGCGATGCGGATATCGGCCGCGAGCGCCAACGCAAAGCCGCCGCCGGCGGCTGCGCCCTGCACCAGCGCAATAATCGGCTGCGGGCAACGCCGCATCAGCATCACGATGTCGGCGATGCGGCGCTGCGAGTCCAGCGACTCGGTCACGCTGGGCGGCTCATTGACGCCGCCGCGCCGCTGCATCGCGGCCTTCAGATCGAGCCCCGCGCAGAAGTTCTTGCCGGCGCCCTTGAGCACGACGACTCGCGTGGTGCGATTGCGCTGCAGGCTTTCGAAATAAGCGTTGAGCGCGTCGATCAGCGCCGGGTCGAGCGCGTTCAGGCTCTCCGGGCGATTGAGCGTCACCCGGTCGACGCCCTTGTCGTGTTCGATCAGCAGCGGTTGGGACATGGCGCGCGCTCCACCCTCAGTGTCATCCCGGCGAACGCCGGGATCCATAGCCACCGGCTTGATTGGTGAGAGTGCGGCGTCTGCCAGTCTGCCTATCACAGACGCCGCGGAGTATGGGTCCCCGCATTCGCGGGGACGACGGCGGAGGTTGCCGTCAGCGCGGGGCCATGCGGATGGCGCCGTCGAGGCGGATGGTTTCGCCGTTCAGCATCGGGTTCTCGACGATGTGGACGGCGAGGTTACCGTACTCGGAGGCGTCGCCGAGCCGGGCCGGATGCGGCACCTGGGCGCCCAGGCTCTTGCGCGCTTCTTCGTTCAGTCCCATCAGCAGCGGTGTCAGGAACAGGCCGGGCGCGATGGTGTTGACGCGGATTTTCTGGCTGGCGAGATCGCGCGCAGCGGGCAGGGTCAGGCCGACGACGCCGCCCTTCGAGGCCGAATAGGCGATCTGGCCGATCTGGCCTTCATAGGCCGCGACGCTGGCGGTGTTGATGATGACGCCACGCTCCTCGCCGACCGGCTCGGCGGTGACGAGGCGCTCGGCAAACAGCCTCAGCACGTTGAAGGTGCCGATCAGGTTGACGTTGATGATGCGCGCGAACTTGGCGAGCGGATAGACGCCGTCCTTGCCGACGATGCGCTGCGAGCCGCCAATGCCGGCGCAGTTCACCAGCACGCGGGCGATGCCGTGGGCCGCCTCGGCCTTGGCGAGGCCGGCCTTGACCTGATCCTCATTGGTGACGTCGGCATGCAGGGCGACCCCCTTGATCTCGGCGGCGACCTTCTCGGCATTTTCCAGGCTTTGATCGAGCACGGCCACCTTGGCCCCCTTGGCCGCCATGGCGCGCGCCGTAGCTGCGCCGAGACCCGAGCCACCGCCGGTGATGAGAACGGCAACGTTGTTCAACTGCATTTCAGGTTTCCTCCCTAGACGTTTTTGCTTGCGAATAGCGAATAGGGAGTAGCGAATAGAGGCTGCCGCTATTCGCTACTCCCTATTCGCCACTCGCCCGTTTCAATATTCCACCGCAGATCAGCGCCTCCATATGGGCGATGTACTGACGGCAGACATCATCGGTGACCGGGCCGACGCCGATCGCGCGCGACATCGCGTGGCGGCCGAAGAACAGGTGATCGCAGGCGCCGATCAGGCTGGTGTAGAACAGCACCGGATCGACGGCGCGAAACTCGCCCCTGGCGACGCCCTCCTCGATGAGCCGGCGATGGAAATCGAGCAGCGGCGCCACGAAGAACTTCGACACTTCGTCGGCCGCCTCCGCGCTGCTCTCGTGCAGCAGATAATGAATGAGCCGGTTCATGTAGGGAAACCGGTGATAGGCGCGGATGATGCCGCTGATGTGCAGCTTCAGCTTCGCCGTCGGCGGCAGCGGCTGCGCCAGGAGATATTCGAGATTGGCCACCTCGGTCGCCGCGTCGCGGGCGAGCAGCGCCAGCAGCAGGCCGTCCTTGTTGCCGAAATGGTATTTGACCAGCGCAGCGTTTGCCCTGGACTTCTGTGCGATGTCGCTGAGCGAGATCTCGATCGAGGATCTCGCGATCATCAGCTCGCTGGCGGCGTCCAGCAGCTTCTCCGCCGTCGCATTCCGCCCCGCGGGAAGTTTCTCTGGCACGCTGTTGTGAAGCTGAGGTCCCAAGACATGTCTCGCGCTTGATCGAGGCAGATAAGCCGAAGCCGGAGTTGATCTCAAGAGTTAATTGATCGATTGACTAAGGCTCGATCGAGCATTTAAATCGCGGCCAATCACGAACACCAAGTCTAGGGAGGATACGTCATGGCGGAAGCCTACATCGTCGCGGCCGCACGCACGGCCGGCGGCCGCAAGGGAGGCCGCTTGGCCGGCTGGCATCCGGCCGATCTCGCCGCGAAGGTGCTGGACGCGCTGGTCGAGCGCTCCGGCGCCGCGCCGGACCAGGTCGAGGACGTGATCATGGGCTGCGTGATGCAGACCGGCGAGCAATCGAACAACATCGCGCGCAATGCGGTGATGGCCTCGAAGCTGCCGGAGAGCGTGCCGGGCACCTCGATCGACCGGCAGTGCGGCTCGTCGCAGCAGGCGCTGCATTTCGCCGCGCAGGCAGTGATGTCGGGCGCGATGGATGTCGTGATCGCCGCCGGCGTGGAGTCGATGACCCGGGTGCCGATGGGTCTCTCCTCCACGCTTCCGGCGAAGAACGGCTTCGGGCACTACAAGAGCCCTGGCATCGAGAGCCGCTATCCGAACATCCAGTTCAGCCAGTTCACCGGCGCGGAAATGATGGCGGAGAAGTACGGTCTCTCCAAGGATGAGCTCGACGAATACGCCTATAACAGCCATCAGCGCGCGATTGCCGCCACGCAGGCAGGCCACTTCAAGGACGAGATCATCCCGCTCGAGATCACCCGTGCCGACGGCTCGACCGACACCCACCACATCGACGAGGGCATCCGCTTCGACGTCAGCCTCGACGGCATCAAGAGCGTCAAGCTGATCGCCGAGAACGGCAAGCTGACGGCGGCCACGGCCAGCCAGATCTGCGACGGCGCGTCCGGCGTCATGGTCGTCAACGAGCGCGGCCTGAAGTCGCTCGGCGTCAAGCCGCTGGCCCGCGTCCATCACATGACCATGATGGGCGGCGACCCCGTCATCATGCTGGAGGCGCCGCTCCCGGCGACGCAGCGCGCGCTGCAGAAGGCAGGCATGTCGATCGACGAGATCGATCTCTATGAGGTCAACGAGGCGTTCGCTTCCGTGCCGACCGCGTGGCTGAAGACCACCGGCGCCGATCCGAACCGCCTCAACGTCAATGGCGGCGCGATCGCGCTCGGCCATCCGCTCGGCGGCTCCGGCACAAAGCTGATGACCACGCTGCTGCATGCGCTGAAGGCCCGCAACAAGCGCTATGGGTTGCAGACGATGTGCGAAGGCGGCGGCATGGCCAACGTGACGATCGTGGAAAGGCTGTAGGAGGCGAATAGCGAATGGCGAGTGGCGAATAGGGAGAGCGATCCGCTCCGCTCGCCCATACGCTCCGCTATTCGCCATTCGCTACTCGCCATTCGTTACTCGCGCCTCCCCGCCGGAGTCTCTCATGACCCACCCCTCCATTCACGCCCGCAGCCATCCCGACAAGATCGCCTATCAGATGGCCGGCACCGGCAAGGCCATCACCTATCGCGAGCTCGACGAACTCTCGAACCAGGGCGCTCATCTATTCCGTGCGCTGGGGCTCAAGGCCGGCGACCATATCGCCTTCCTGATGGAGAATCGGCTGGCGTTCATGGAAATCGCCTGGGCGGCGCAGCGCTCCGGCCTGTACTACACCGCGATCAGCCGCTATCTCACCAAGGACGAGATCGCCTACATCATCAGGGATTGCGGCGCCAAGGTCTTCATCACCTCGCCGAAATGCGCCGAGCAGGTGCGCGATCTCGTAAGCGCCACGGACGGCCCGCTGTTCTTCATGGTCGACGAGCCCGAGCCCGGTTTCCGCTCCTGGGACAAGGAGGCCGACGCCCAGCCCAAGACGCCGATCGCCGATCAGGTCGCCGGCTACGACATGCTGTATTCGTCGGGCACCACCGGACGGCCGAAGGGCATCAAGAAGGATTTCGAAGGCAATCCGATCGATCAGCCGAACCAGTTCCTGCGCGTGCTGTGCGCCGACATGTGCGGCATGAACGCCGAGAGCACCTATCTGTCGCCGGCGCCGCTCTATCATGCAGCTCCCTTGCGCTTCAACATGATGGTCTCAGTGCTCGGTGGCACCTCGATCATCATGGAGCATTTCGACGCCGAAGACTTCCTGAAGCTGGTCGAAAAGTACAAGGTCACGCAGTCGCAGCTTGTGCCGACCATGTTCGTGCGCATGCTGAAACTGCCGGAGGACGTGCGCAAGCGCTACGACGTGTCGACCCTGAAGGGCGCGATCCATGCCGCTGCGCCCTGCCCGGTCGACGTCAAGGCCAGGATGATCGAGTGGTGGGGTCCGATCCTGATCGAGTATTATGCCGGCTCCGAAGGCAACGGCGTCACCGTCTGCACCTCGAAGCAGTGGCTCGAGCACCGCGGCAGCGTCGGGCGCGCCGTTGTCGGCAAGATCAAGATCCTCGGCGAGAATGACGAGGAGCTGCCGACCGGCGAGATCGGCACGGTGTATTTCGCCGACGCGCCGGTGTTCTCCTATCACAACGATCCGGAGAAGACGAAGCGGGCCTACAACGACAAGGGCTGGTCGACGCTCGGCGACGTCGGCTATCTCGATGCCGACGGCTTCCTCTATCTGACCGACCGCAAGTCCTACATGATCATCTCCGGCGGCGTGAACATCTACCCGCAGGAAACCGAGGACGTCCTCATCACGCATCCCGACGTCGCCGATGTCGCCGTGTTCGGCGTGCCGAACGAGGAGATGGGCGAGGAGGTCAAGGCGGTGGTGCAGCCGCACGACATGGCGCGCGCCGGCAAGGCGTTTGAGGAGCAATTGATCCTGTTCTGCCGCCAGCATCTGTCGCCGATCAAGTGCCCGCGCTCGATCGATTTCGTGCCGGAGCTTCCGCGCACGCCGACCGGCAAGCTGGTCAAGCGCCACCTGCGCGAACGCTACTGGCCGAAGAAGGGCGCGGCCTAGCACGCGATCATTCCGCAAAATTCCGTCATGCCCGGCCTTGTGCCGGGCATCGGCGTCTTTCAAGCTGGCACAAGAGAAGACGTGGATGGCCGGTCAAGCTCGGCCATGACGAGGAGACGTTCGAATGTGGACTTCCCTTCCCCCGCTTCCCCTCCCACCCACGATCCGGTCCCGCTTCGTCGACGGCATCAACGGCCTGCGCATGCACGTGCTCGAAGCCGGCTTCGAGACGCCCGGCCGTCCCTGTGTGCTGCTGCTACACGGCTTTCCCGAGCTGGCCTATAGCTGGCGCAAGGTGATGCCGGCGCTGGCCGCCGCCGGCTACCACGTGCTGGCGCCGGACCAGCGCGGCTATGGCCGCACCACAGGGTGGAGCGCCGACTATGACGGTGATCTCGCGCCGTTTCGCTTCACCAATCTGGTGCGCGATGCGCTCGGCGTGGTCTATGCATTCGGCCATCGCCATGTCGCGTCTGTCGTCGGCCACGACTTCGGCAGCCCCGTCGCGGCGTGGTGCGCGGTGATCCGCCCCGATGTCTTTCGATCGGTCGTGATGATGAGCGCACCGTTCCCGGGGCCACCCGCAGCACCGTTCGACATCGCCAGCCATCCCCTCGCGGCGCAGGAGGATCCCGTGCATCGCGAACTGGCTGCGCTGCCGCGTCCGCGCAAGCACTATCAATGGTACTACGCGACGCGGCAGGCCAATGCGGACATGCATCATCCCCCGCAGGGGCTGCATGAATTCCTGCGCGCCTATTACCATCACAAGAGCGCAGACTGGGCGGCCAACGCCCCTTCTCCTCTGCAGGCCTGGGACGCGGCCGAACTCGCCAAGCTGCCGACCTACTACGTCATGGACCTCGACAAGACGATGGCCGAGACCGTCGCCGAGGAGATGCCGGATGCGGCGGCGATCGCGGCGAATCGCTGGCTGCCGGACCATGAGCTCGCGGTCTATACCGCCGAATATGAACGAAACGGCTTCCAGGGCGGGCTGCAATGGTACCGCTGCGGCACGTCTGGTCTATTCGACGCTGAATTGCAGACCTGGTCGGATCTCACGATCGACGTTCCGTCCGCATTCATCTCCGGCCTGCAAGACTGGGGCATCTACCAACGGCCCGGTGTGTTCGAAGCGATGCAGTCCCGAGTGTGCACCAACATGATCCTGTGCGAGCTGATCGATCGCGCCGGACATTGGGTGCAGCAGGAGCAACATGAACGAGTCAATGAGCTCCTGTTCACGTTCCTGAACAAATCGACAGCCTGATTTCGGACGCCGTTCCGACGTATTAGGCGAATCGAGGAACGAACATTCGGGGTTGACGTTTTTGCATCCGGGCAATGCGCATCAGGAGAAGATTTATGGATAAGAAGATCGCAGGCTTGTTGGGCGCGGTCGCCGCTGTCGGCGCGCTCGGCACGGCGCAGGCGTCAGCGGCTCCGGCCCCGAGCGACGTGCTGAAGGCCAACTCCTACGCCGACCTGCTCGAGCCGATCCCGAATGCGGCCAAGGTGCTGCAGGCGCTCGACGAGCAGGCGCCGCCGGAGGCCGAACCGAAGGTGCAGCTGGCGCAGTGGTACCATCACCACCACCATCATCACCACCATCACCATGGCTACTGGCGCGGCTATGGCTACGGTCCTGGCTATGGGTACGGCTACGGCCCCCGGGTCTATGTGGTGCCGCGCCGGTACTACCATCACCACCACCATCATCACCATCACCACTGGTACTACGATCGCTACTGATCGTTGAGAGGTGAAAGCTCGGGGGGCGCCGACCGTGAGGTCGGCGCTCTTTCGTTTGAGAAAGACGGAAGCGTCAGGACTTGCGCGCCTTGTCCTTCGCCGCGCGATGCAGGTGGCGGTAGGTGCCGTCGAACACCGTGTCGGTGCTCGACACCCATTCGGTCTCCTTGGCGAGCACCGGACGGCTGGCGTGGATGCGGCGCGACTGCAACTCGCGCTCGGCCGCCTCGTCCGGAGTCATGGGCTCGACCGTGAAGTTTGCCTCCTCCGGAATCACGATCACCTGAGCGAACGGCTCGCCCGGACGGAAGATATGCGTCCGCCCTTCCGCGGGCGCCTTGAACACGCAGAAGAACAGCATCGGCCAGAAATTGCGCACCAACGCCGGCACCGCGATCGGGCAGGTATCGCTGCGGTCGGTATAGAAGCGCGGATGCGGCTCGGTCCGGATCGCGAAGCCGTTGGGCACCTTGAGATCGAGCAGGATCTGGTAGGTGTAGAAGGCATCGCCAAAATTGCGGAACGGCGGCCATTGCAGGCTCGGGCTCGGCGGCTCGCCCCAGTCGCCGGACAGCTCCAGCTTGCCGTCGCGCGTGGTGACGTGCAGCTCGAAGTCGTACGGATAAAATAGCTCGATGCCATATTGCGCACCTTCCGAGAATGGTACGCAATGCCAGACCTGCTCATGCGAGCCATTCGCTCGTGGCTGGCGTTCGCCTGCCCAGCCCGGGATATCCATCCGGGTGCGGCGCGGCGCCAACCCTGGATCGTTGAGCCGATATTTGACGCTATCCATGAGAACTCCTTAGGTGGCTGAGCGGAACGCGAACGACGGACTATCCTCGCAGTTCCATGACTGGAGCTTGAATGCGCTGTCACCGAAGGGTTTCGCGACCAATCAGCGGCCGGAGTTTGACCGCGGTGCGGCAAATCCATATAGACTTTAGAACCGTTCTAAACACTCGAATGTTGAGAGCGAGAGATCCGGGGACCTTGGAATGAAGAACTTCGCCGACCTCACCGAGCGCGAGATCCTGGCAATCGCGATCTCGGCCGAAGAGGAAGACGGCCGTATCTATATGAGCTTCGCGGAGGATCTGGCGGAACGTTATCCGGATTCAGCCAAGCTGTTCGAGCAGATGGCCGAGGAGGAGAAGGGCCACCGCCACATGCTGCTCGAACTCTATGAGGAGCGCTTCGGCAAGAACCTGCCGCCGATCCGGCGCGAGAACGTCAAGGGCTTCATGCAGCGCCGGCCGATCTGGCTGACCAAGAACCTGTCGCTCGACGCCATCCGCCGCGAGGTCGGCACGATGGAGTTCGAGGCCGAGCGCTTCTACGCCAAGGCGGCCGAGCAGGCCAAGGACGTCGGCGTGCGCCGGCTGCTCGGCGATCTCGCCGAGGCCGAGAAGGGCCACGAGAAGGTCGCGGCGAAACTGACCGACAAGATCCTCAGTCCGGATGTCCGGCACAAGGAGGACGAGACGCGGCGGCGCGTGTTCGTGCTGCAATATGTCCAGCCCGGTCTCGCCGGCCTGATGGACGGCTCGGTCTCGACGCTGGCGCCGCTGTTCGCCGCCGCCTTCGCCACGCATCAGAACTTTCAGACCTTCCTGGTGGGCCTTGCCGCCTCGATCGGCGCCGGCATCAGCATGGGCTTTGCCGAGGCGCTGTCCGACGACGGCTCGCTGACGGGCCGCGGCTCGCCGTGGCTGCGCGGCGCCGTCTGCGGCGCGATGACGACGCTCGGCGGACTGGGGCACACGATGCCCTATCTCGTCCCGGACTCCTGGACCAACGCGTTCTGGATCGCGACCGCGATCGCGAGCCTCGTCGTGTTCTTCGAGCTGTGGGCGATCGCCTATATCCGCGCGCGCTACATGGACACGCCGTTCCTGCAGGCGGTGTTCCAGATCGTGCTCGGCGGCATCATCGTGCTCGGCGTCGGAATTCTCATAGGAGCGGCCTAGCATCCGCACCCCCGCGTCTTGCGAAACGCTCAGCCGCGAGGCTGATGGCGCCGGACCGATCACAACGGAAAACTCGTCATGACGCCACGCCTGCAATACGGCACGCCCGCGAAGATCCTGCACTGGCTGGTGGTGGCGCTGCTCGCCATCCAGTATCCGATCGGCTGGCTGATGCCGGACCTGCATGCCAATACCCCCCCCCGGCGCGCCGATGATCCTGCACATTTCATTCGGCCTCACCATTCTGGCATTGATCGCCGTGCGCTTCGTCTGGCGGCTCACCCATCCGGTCGCACCGGAGAGCTCGCTGCCGCCCTGGCAGCGGCTGAGCTCGGAGATCGTGCACTGGATGCTCTACGTGATGGTGCTGGCGAGCACCATCACCGGCTGGCTGTTCGCCTCCTTCCGCGGTTGGAGCGTGTCGTTCTTCTACCTGCTTCCGTTGCCGATGCTGGCCGCGCGCAACCCGGCCGGCAACCGCGCCATCGACGGGCTGCACCAGGCCTCCGAATGGCTGCTGCTGATCCTGATCGTCGTTCACGTCGCCGCCGCACTCGCGCACGTCTTCATCTATCGCGACCGCGTCATGCAGCGGATGCTGCCGGGCTAGAATCCGCAATTTTGGTCAAGCGATCGCCATCCGCATCGGTTAGGACTCCCGGCAAACATCGCACCGGGAGGATCGACCTTGGCCGCACCGCAATGGACGTTCGCAACCGCCGTCGACACGGCGAAGGCGTTGGCAGATCGTGAGATCTCGTCGGTCGAGCTGACCAAGCTCGCCATCGACCGCATCGAACGTCATGACCCCGAGATCAACGCCGTCTGCGTGCGCGATTTCGAGCGCGCGCTCGCTGCCGCCGACGCCGCCGACGCCGCGCTGGCGCGCGGCGAACGGCGGCCCCTGCTCGGCCTTCCGCTCACGGTGAAGGAATCTTACAACGTCGCCGGCCTGCCGACGACCTGGGGTTTTCCGCAGCACAGGGATTTCATCGCGGCCGAGGATGCGCTGACGGTGACTCGCGTGAAGGACGCCGGTGGCATCGTGCTCGGCAAGACCAACGTGCCGCTCGGGCTCGGCGACTGGCAGAGCTACAACGACATCTACGGCACCACCAACAATCCCTACGATCTCGGCCGCACGCCGGGCGGTTCGTCAGGCGGATCGGCCGCCGCCCTGGCGGCCGGCTACGGCTCGCTGTCGCTCGGCTCCGATATCGGCGGCTCGCTCCGGGTGCCGGCGTTTCATTGCGGCGTCACCGCGCACAAGCCGAGCTACGGCCTGGTGGCCTCGCGCGGCCACACGCCGCCGCCGTTTCAGCCGCTGCCGGGCGAGGCCGACCTCGCCGTCGTCGGCCCGATGGCGCGCTCGGCCGCCGATCTGTCGCTGCTGCTCGATGTGATCGCAGGCCCCGACCCGCTCGAGGCCGGCAAGGCATATCGCCTCGACCTGCCGCCGCCGCGCCACGGTCGCCTGCCGGATTTCCGTGTGCTGGTGGTCGCGAGCGATCCGCTGCTGCCGACCGACAGCGCCGTGCGCGGCGCGATCGAGCGGCTGACGGCCGACCTCGCACGGGCCGGCGTGAGCGTCACGACGGACAGCCCGCTGCTGCCGGACTTCGCCGCAGCGAGCCGGCTCTACATGCGCATGCTGCTCGGCTTCATCGGCGCCACCATGCCGGCGGAGGTCCACGCCGGCGCCAGTCACGCGGCCGCGCAATTGCCGAAGGAGGCAGCGAGCCTCGCGGCCGAGCGGCTGCGCGGCATCGCGCTCAGCCATCGCGACTGGGTGCAGGCCGGCGGGGCGCGGGCGCGGCTGCGCGCGCAATGGCGAACGCTGTTCGAGCAGTTCGATGCCGTGATCTGCCCGATCATGCCAACGCCGGCCTATCCGCACGACCATTCGCCCGACCAAGAGCAGCGCCGCATCAGCATCGACGGCGTCGAGCATTGCTACACCGATCAGCTCGCCTGGCCGGGCATCGCCACCTTGCCCGGACTGCCCGCCACCGCGATTCCGCTTGGACTCGCCGACGGCCTGCCGGTCGGGGTGCAGATCGTCGGCCCGTTCCTCGAGGACCGCACGCCGCTCAAGCTCGCCGACCTGATCGAGCGCGAATTCGGCGGCTTCGTCCCGCCGCCGCGGTTCACGAACTAGTTCGCGATCGGGCTTATTCAACAACGCCTCGCCAAATTCCGCCGTCGTCCTACATCGTCATGGCCGGGCTTGACCCGGCCATCCATCTTGCAGAGAGGCTGGATGCCCGGGTCAGGCCCGGGCATGACGGGTAACTAATAGGCAGACCCGCCGAACCTCATCACCTGCCTCACACCCGACCACCCACCTCACGCATCGAACATGATCACGCTGCGCAGCGTCTTGCCTGCCTTCATGTTTGCAAAGCCCTCGTTGATCTCCGACAGCTTCAGCTTGGCGGAGATCCAGTCCTCCAGATGCAGCTTGCCGCGCAGATAGAACTCGACGAGGCGGGGCATGTCGACGCGAAAGTGGTTCGAGCCCATCGACGAGCCCTGGATGCGGCGCTCGCGCAGGAAGTCGAAGCCGTGCAGCTCGATCTTCTGGCCGAACGGGATCATGCCGACGATGGTCGCGGTGCCGCCCGGCGCCAGCATCGCGAACGCCTGCTCGGCGGTCTCCTTGCGCCCGAGCACCTCGAAGGCGTGGTGCACGCCGCCCTTGGTGAGCTCGCGCACCTGGGCCACGACGTCGCCCTCAGTGGGATTGATGATGTCAGTCGCGCCCAGTTTCGTCGCAAGCTGCAGCTTGGCCGGATTGGTGTCGATGGCGATGATGCGGCCCGCGCCCGCGATCTCGGCGCCGTTGATCGCAGCCATGCCGACGCCGCCGCAGCCGATCACGGCCACCGTCTCGCCGGCCTGCACCCGCGCCGTGTTGACGACGGCGCCATAGCCGGTGATGACGCCGCAGCCGATCAGCGCCGCGAGATCGAGCGGCATGTCCGGGCGGATCTTCACGATCGCGTTCTCGTGCACCAGCATCTGCTCGGCGAAGGACGAGAGGTTGAGGAACTGGTGCAGCTTCTCGCTTCGGCCCCATGACAGCCGGTTGGAGGCGCCGGGCGGCATCTTCACCGTCGTGTCGGTGCACAACACCGGGCGCCCCGTGGTGCAGTTGTCGCAGGTGCCGCAGAACACGGACAAGCACGTGACGACGTGATCGCCTGGCTTCACATAGGTCACGTCGGCGCCGACCTGCTCGACGATCCCAGCCGATTCATGGCCGAGCACGGCGGGCAGCGGATGCGGATACAGGCCTTCGATGAAGTGCAGGTCGGAATGGCAGAGACCGGCAACCGCCGTGCGGATCAGCACTTCCCGCGGCCCCGGCTTGGGCACGCTGATGTCCTCGATCACCAGCGGCTTGTTGACCTCCATCAGCACGGCGGCTTTCATTGGCGTTCTCCCGATCTTGTTTGTTGTTGGTCGCGGCAAGCCTACGCCGCTGACAGCAGTTCGCCAACCTCCTCCATGTCAGCGGTACGTTCGCCGAGCAGCAGTGTCGCGATGGCATCATCCATCCTATTTTCCGCGAGCCGGAACGGATCGGACGGCGTCAGCCGGTGCGCGACGATGAGCTTTGCCAGCAACAGCCTGCGCGCGTCGCCGCGCATCGCGTGGATGCGCGCGCTTTCCCAAGTCGTCGAGACGGCGCTCGCCACGTGATACAGCAGGCTGGTGGCGCGGCGCGCTTCGGACTCATTGTCGGCGCGTCCCGCGACCTCGCGCGCAAAGCCCACGGCACGATCCACCAGTCGATGCAGCTGATCGCGCCAGGCCTGCGGCACGGCGGCGCTGTCGTCGAGCCGCGCATGCAGGTCGGCTGCCAGCGCGGCCTCCGCACCGTGCCGGCCCACGGCGCGCTTCAGCGCATCGAGCGCGACGATGTTGCCGGTGCCTTCCCAGATCGAGCCGAGATGGGCGTCGCGCAGCAGCCGCGCGGTGACGAACTCCTCGACATAGCCGATCCCGCCGCGCATCTCCAACGCATCGCCGCAGACCTTGCGCGCGTCGCGCGTGGCGCGGAATTTCAATGTCGGCGTCAGAATGCGCAGCAGCGCCGCGGCATCCTGGCTGCCGGCCTCGGCACGGTCGAGCGCGTCGGCGGTGAGGAAGCTCAGCGACAGCGCCTGCTCGGTCGCGAGCAGGATCTTCAGCAGTTGCCGCCGCCCGAGCGGCAGGTCGACGATGCGTTTTCCGAACACCACGCGGTTGCGCGCGACCGTAATCGCGTCGTGCCAGGCCCGCCGCATCAGCGCCGTCGACTTGACGCCGTTGGAGAGACGCGACGAGTTGACCATCTCGGCCATCTGCACGAAGCCGCGATCGAGCCTCCCGACCGCATAGGCGACGGCGCCCTCCAGCTTGATCTCGCCCGAGGCCATCGAGCGCGTTCCGAGCTTGTCCTTCAGGCGCACGATCCGATAGTGGTTCTGGCTGCCGTCATCGAGGAAGCGCGGCATCAGGAACAGGCCGACGCCGCGCGTTCCAGCTTCGGCACCTTGCGGCCGCGCCAGCAGCATCACGACCTTCGCATCGGCATTGGAGCAGAACCATTTCTCGCCATGCAGGCGCCAATGGTCGCCCTCCGGGACGGCGACCGTCGTCAACGTGCCGACATCGGAGCCGCCCTCCTTCTCGGTCATGAACTGGCCGCCCTGGGTCAGCTTTCTCATGTCGGTCTGCGTCAGGCCATCGAGGTACTTGGCCTTGAGCCCGTCGCTACCGAAGCTCGCCAGCAGCTTGGCGCATCCGTCGGTGACGTTGATCGGACAGCCCAGCCCGAACTCCGCCTGGTTGAACAGGAAGGTGAAGGCGTGCTTGGCCGTGACCGGATACTTGGTCGGCCAGCCGAGAATGCCCTTGCGGATCGACATCGCGTGAATGCCGAACTCGCCAAAGGCGGCGCGCTCGAGCTCGCGATAGGCCGGATGGTACTCGACCCACTGCACGTCGCGGCCGAAGCGGTCGCGCTGGTGCAGCACAGGGCCATGGCGGTCAGCCAAGCGGGCGCATTCGTCGAGATAGGAGCCGGCGAGCTCGCCGAGACGGTCGAGATGCGGCACGAGGTGCCGAAACAGCGCTTCGGGCAGATGGATGCGCAGGAGATCGGCGAGCGCGGGGTCGGCGCGATAGAAGTTCAGCCCGGTGGTATCGGGCGCCAGCAGCTCCGGCCTTGCGCCGCCGGTCATCACGTCATCGCGCCTCAGGAACTGATGCATGATCGTTAAGCCCTCGTTCGTTTCCGCAAGTCTCTGATGGACTCTTCGACAGGTTGCGCCTGATCGGATACACAACAGGCAGCGGCGTGCGCCGAACCGGGAGCAGATCCATGACCAATCAGCCGACGGAGGTTTATCGCATCTTCGGGGCGGAGATGTCGCCCTATTCGGTCAAGGTGCGATCGTATCTGCGTTACAAGGGCATCCCGCATCACTGGATATTGCGCAATGCGGAAAGCGAGGCGGAGTTCGCGCGGCACGCCAGGCTGCCGATCATTCCGCTGGTGGTCGCCCCCGACGAGGTGCCGATGCAGGACTCGACGCCGATCATCGACGCACTGGAGCTCGACTTTCCGCAACCCACGATTCATCCCGGCGACGCGCTGACGAGCTTCATCTCGGCCTTGATCGAGGAGTTCGGCGACGAGTGGGGCAACAAGTGGATGTTCCATTATCGCTGGGCGCGCGATCTCGACCAGCGCGCCTCGGCCGGACGCATCGCCCGCATCCGCGCCCCCAGGGCAGACGAGGCCGAGTTGGGCGAGCTGGCCGAGAAGATCCGCGCGCGCATGGTCGAGCGGCTGTGGTATGTCGGCTCCAACGAGATCAACGCGCCGCAGATCGAGCAGGGCTTTGCCGAAATGCTCGACCTGCTCGAACGGCATCTCTCGGTCAGGCCATATCTGTTCGGCCACCGTCCGGCCTACGGCGATTTCGGACTGTGGGGCCAGCTCTACGAGCTGTGGACCGATCCGACTGCCGGCGCCCTGATCGAAGGCCGCGCGCCGCATGTGCTGGCCTGGATCCACCGCATGCTATGGCCGCGCGCCGAAGGCGAGTTCGAGCTGTGGCCGGAACTATCACTGACCTTGATGCCGATCCTGACCCGCCAGGTCGGCGCGCTGTTCATGCCATGGACGCTCGCCAACGAGCAGGCACTGGCCGAGAACCGCAGCGTCTTTCGCGTCCAGTTCGGCGACTTCACATGGATGCAGAAGCCGCAGAAGTATCACGCACGCTCGCTGGCGATGCTCCGCGGCAAATACGCCTTCCTGCACGATCGCAGCCGGCTCGATGTCGTGCTTGAGGAGATCGGCTGCCTCGCCGGATTGCAGCCGCGTCCCACCTGAGGACGCGCGGCAAAAATGTGGGGACGAGCCGTAGGAAGTCGGCCGCCGGTGCACTAGCTTGATGTCTGCGGACGCTTTGGCCCAAGGACATGCCCATGGACATCCCTGCCTACAAGATCGCCCTCATCGTCGGTGCCGGCGAGGGGCTCTCGGCCTCGTTGGCGAGGCTGTTCGCGCGCGAGAAGATCCGCGTGGCGCTTGCCGCCCGCAAGATCGAGAAGCTCGGCGCGCTCTGCAACGAAACCGGCGCCCGCGCCTACCCCTGCGATGCGACCAATCCGGAGGAAGTCGAGCGGCTGTTCGGCATCGTCGAGCGCGAGATCGGCGCGCCTGATCTCGTGGTCTACAATGCCAGCGCGCGGGCGCGCGGAGCGCTCACCGATCTCGTGCCGGCCGACGTGCAGCAGTCGATTGCCGTCAGCGCCTTCGGCGGCTTCCTGGTGGCGCAGCAGGCGGCACAGCGCATGCTGCCGAACAAGCACGGCGCCATCCTGTTCACCGGCGCCTCCGCCAGCGTGAAGGGCTACGCCCAGTCGGCGCCGTTCGCGATGGGCAAGTTCGCGCTGCGCGGCCTCGCCCAGAGCATGGCGCGCGAACTGTCGCCGCAGGGCATCCACGTCGCGCATTTCGTCATCGACGGCGCGATCAAGAGCGCAGAGCGTCAGGAAGCCGCGGAGCGCCCGAATTCGATGCTCGATCCGGATGCCATCGCCGCAAGTTATTGGAGCGTGCTGCAGCAGCCACGTAGTGCCTGGAGCTGGGAGATGGAGCTGCGGCCGTGGGTGGAGACGTTTTGAGAAGTTGATGTTCCGTATGACGTGGGCAAAGACGCACCACGATCACCGTCATTGCGAGCGAAGCGAAGAATCCAGGGCGGAGCAAGGACTCTGGATTGCTTGGCTTGCGCTCGCAATGACGCGGATCGGTGGTCGCCTCATAGCAACTGTGATCGCCCGGCTCGACCGGGCGATCCAGTACACGCAACTGATGGCTGGTGACACGGTGAGGCCGCGGCGTACGGGATGTCCCGCCTTCGCAGGGAATGACGTCATTTGATCTCGGACGTGGCGACTTGCGGCGCGCGACCGACCACGCGCAAATCTGGCCCCACTGAATGAGCCACCACTCCGCCCAGACCCTTCTCGAACCGCACCAGGGTCCAATCGTCCGCATGCGGCTTGATCGTGAAACCGGCCTTGCGGGCCACTGCAATCATCACGTCGTTGGTACGCAGCGCATCGCCGGACAGGATCACGCCACCCAACGCGAGCGCGCGTCCTTCCAGATTCGCGATGAGCGCCGGACCGATGCCGTGGCCTTGCCAGCGGTCATGGACCGACAGGCCAAACTCGACACGACCGACGCCGCGATCGAATGCGTAGCGCGCCTCGGCCACGATGGCTTCGACACCTTCATGGTCCATCGTCGCGATCAGGCTGTAGCGGTCGTTGCGGCCGAGCGCGACAAAATCCTCGAGCACCGCCTTTGGCAGCTCGTTGAGTGCGCCGAGGAAACGCTTGTGGCGCGAGCGTTGGCTCAAGGACCGGACATAGCTCTGCAGCGCCTCGGCGTCGTCAGATGTGACGAAGCGCAGGCGCACCTCCTCGCCACGCCGCGTGTGAATGATGTTGGAGCCGGCAGCGAGATCGGCAATGGCGGGCGTCGGCATGCGCGGCTCCAACCGGGAAGCTTGCCGGCGCCCTCCTTTGCGGTGCGGCACCGGCGCGGCGGGATGAGTAAGGGGGATCAACCCCGCCAGAACGGCTTGTCGATCTCGGCGGCGATATCGCTGCGGGACAGACCGAGGTCGTGCAGGTCGCGCTCCGACCATTGCGCCAGCTCGTGCCGCGTGCGGTAGCGGAAGCGCCAGGCGGCGAGCAGCTCCACGACGCCGGACCAGAACCCCGGGCCATGATGTTTCGTCATTGACGAGGAGACGTAGATGGACATGAAGGCCTCCTGAAAATTCCTTGAGGCTGCAATATCGAGCGCTTGCACTTCACCCACAAACGACATTTACTACCGTTTCGGATGAAATAACGTCATGAACCGGGGAGGCCGTGAATGGCCCGACTGCCGTCGCTGAATGGATTGCGGGCGTTCGAGGCTGCGGCGCGGCATCTGAGCTTCACCCGCGCGGCCTCCGAGCTGAACGTGACGCAGACCGCAATCAGCCATCAGATCAAGCGCTTGGAGGACGAGCTCGGGCTGCGCCTTTTCGTCCGCCAGAACCGTAGCCTGGCGCTGACGCCGCAGGCCCGCGACTATCTCCCGCTGGTGCGCGCCGCGTTCGACGATCTCCGGCTGGCAACGGAACGGCTGGTCCGCAAGGACAACGCCAAGGTGCTGACGGTCTCCACCATCGCCTCGCTGGCCGCCAAATGGCTGCTGCCGCGGCTGACGGCCTTTCAGGAGGCCCATCCCGGCATCGACGTGCGAATCACGACGTCGACCGGCCTGGTCGATTTTCGCAAGGACGACGTCGACGCCGCGATCCGCTATGGCCGTGGCCATTGGCCGGGCGTGCGGGCGGAGTGGCTGATGGCCGACGAGCTGTTTCCGGTGTGCAGTCCGGCGCTGCTGCAGGGCGACAAGCCACTACGCTGTCCGGAGGACCTCGCACATCACACGCTGCTGCAGGTCAGCGGCGGCTATGACGACGACTGGCGGCTATGGCTGACCGCGGCGGGTCTGCCGGTGGAGATGTCGAGGCAGGGTCGGCTGAGCTTCGACCTGTCGCTGATGACCGTTCAGGCCGCGATCGACGGGCTCGGCGTCGCGATCGGGCGTACGGCCTACGTCCAGGACGACATCGCCAAGGGCCGGCTGGTGGTGCCGTTCAAGATGACGCTGCCGAGCGATGCCGGGTTCTATCTGGTGACGCCGGAGGGCCGGACCGATCCGCCGAAGCTGAAGGCGTTCCGGCAATGGCTGAAGGGTGCAATGCAGCAGAAGTCGGCCGCCGCCAATTCTGTTCAGGCCTAGGGCGCCTTGAGCGCAAAGCTATTGGCCGCCAGGGCTTGGCGTGGCAGATTGTCGCACCTTTCCCCTCGGCCGGCGTAGAAATCCTCCGCACGAGCCTCTCGACGGTAGGAGTTTCCCCGCGTGTCCTCAACGTCAATCCCGCAGCCGGCTACGATCCATTCGCGCATCGGCGCGATCCTGCGCGCCACCAGCGGCAATTTCCTCGAGCAGTTCGACTTCTTCCTGTTCGGCTTCTACGCCCCGATCATCGCCAAGGCGTTCTTCCCATCGGAGAACGAGACTGCATCTCTGCTCAATGCCTATGGCGTGTTCTGGCTCGGCGCCCTGATGCGACCGGTCGGCGCCATCGTGCTCGGCGCCTATGTCGACAAGATCGGCCGGCGCCAGGGCCTGATCGTGACGCTCGGCATCATGGCGATCGGCACGATCGTCATCGCATTCTGCCCGACCTATGCGACGATCGGCATCGCGGCCCCGATCATCGTGCTGCTCGGCCGGCTGTTGCAGGGCTTCTCGGCCGGTGTCGAGCTCGGCGGCGTGTCGGTCTATCTGTCCGAGATCTCCACGCCCGGCAATCGCGGCCTCTACACCTCGTTCCAGTCGTCCAGCCAGCAGGTCGCGATCTTCGTCGCGTCGGTCATCGGCTACGTGCTCAACCAGGCCATGCCGGCGGACATGGTGGCCGCCTGGGGCTGGCGCATTCCCTTCTTCATCGGCTGCCTGATCATTCCGCTGATCTTCTTCCTGCGCCGCACGCTGGAGGAGACGCCGGCCTTCCTCGCGATGAAGAAGCACCCGACCGCGCGCGAAGTATTCGCCTCGGCGCTGGAGAACTGGCGCATCGTGATCCTCGGCATGATGATCGCGGTCCTGACCACGACGATGTTCTACTTCATCACCGTCTACGGTCCCGGTTTCGGCAAGGAACTGAAGCTGTCGGCGGCGGATTCACTGCTCGTCACTTTGCTGGTCGCCGTGACCAACTTCTTATGGAATCCGGTCGGCGGCGCGGTGTCGGATCGGATCGGACGCAAGCCGGTGCTGGTGACCATCGCGGCTCTGGCGTTGCTGACCGCCTATCCCGCCTTGCACTGGCTCGCGGCGGCGCCGAGCTTCGGCAAGCTGCTCGCGGTCGAAATGCTGTTCTCGTTCTATTTCGGCGTCTACAGCGGCACCATGCTGGGCTGCCTGGTCGAGATCGTGCCTGCGCATGTCCGCACCACCTGCTTCTCGATCGCCTTTGCGCTGGCGGCTGGGCTGTTCGGCACCGCGACGCCGGCGGTCTCGACCTGGCTCATCAACAAGACCGGCGACAAGGCCTCGCCCGGCTACTGGCTGATGTGCGCCGCCGTGCTCGGTATCATCGCAGCGATGACCGTCTATCGCGGCGGCCGCCAGGCCGTCGCGGCGCGCGAGCCGATCATTGCGTGATCGCTGCGAGGGGCAGCGCCTTCCTTGGCGCGCGCTTTCGGCGCATGATGGTGGGGAATGAACAGCAGCCGGCAGCGGCGGGTGTCGACGCTGCCGAAGGATGAACGCCATGCAGCACCTCATCGCTGTCGCCGAGAAGGTCGCGGCGCGGCTGATCGCCAAAAAGCAGACCATTGCCGTTGCGGAATCCTCCGCCGGCGGCCTGATCGCGGCGGCGCTGCTCGCGGTGCCCGGCGCATCCGCCTATTTCCTCGGCGGCGCCGTGGTCTATACGCGCGACGCCCGCCGCGTGCTGATGGACATTCCGGACGAGGCGATGAAGGGCATCCGCTCGGCGTCGGAGCCTTATGCGGAGCTGCTGGCGCGGCAGATCAGGACGCGCTTTGCGACTGATTGGGGAGTGTCGGAGACCGGTGCCGCGGGTCCTGCCGGCAATCGCTACGGCGACGCGGCGGGACATGCGTGCTTCGCGGTTGCGGGGCCCGCGACCGCAGTCGTCACTCTGGAGAGCGGCCACAGCGACCGTTTTGCCAACATGCAGCTGTTCGCGAAGAGCGCGCTGGAGCTGTTACTCAAGAAACTCGACGAATAAACCGCTGTCGTCCCGGGCAAGCCCGATGACGCGCAGCGTCGGCGGGCGCCGACCCAGGACCCATACTCCCCAGCAGAAATGGGGCGCGACGCGAGACGTCACGAGCATCTCGCGCCACGACTGCTCCCTGTGGTTATGGATCCCCGCGTTCGCGGGGATGACAGCGAGATTGGAGCGCTGCCCGCCGTCTCTGCAGGGACGGCAGCCGGGCCCCTCACTTCTCCCGGAACGCACGCATCAGCTGGTCGTGCAGCGGCTTCATCAGGTAGGAAATGACAGTGCGGTCGCCGGTCTGCACGAATGCCTCGACCGGCATGCCCGGAATCAGCTTGACGTCGCCGAGCCTTGCGATCTCCTCGGGCGGCATCGAGACGCGGATGGTGTAATAGCTCTGGCCGGTGCGCTGGTCGGTGGTGACGTCGGGCGAGACGCGGCTGACGACGCCGTTCAGCTCCGGCGTGGTGCGCTGGTTGAAGGCGGACAGCCGCAGCAACGTCTTCTGGCCGACCTGCAGCTTGTCGATGTCCTGCGGATTGACCTTGGCCTCGACCTGGAGATCGTCGCTCTGCGGCACGATCAGCATGATGGTGTCGCCGGCGGTGATGACGCCGCCGACGGTATGGACGCTCGACTGCAGCACCATGCCGTCCTGCGGCGCGCGGATGTCGACGCGGCGAAGCTGGTCCTCGGCGGTGACCTTGCGCTCGACGAACTCGCCGATCTTGTCGGTGGTCTCGCGCAGATCCTTGGACACCTCGCTGACCATGTCCTTGTCGACCTGGATGATCTGCAGCTCGGTCTCGCTGATCTTGCCCTTGGCCTGGGCACGCGCGGCGATGAATTGCGCGCGCTCGCCGTTGAGGCGGGCAGCGTCGCGCTCCAAGGTGGTCAGGCGCGACAGCTGCACCAGATGCTGCTCATAGAGCTGGCGCACGCCGTCGAGCTCCTTCTGGACCAGCGCGATCTCCTGGTCCTTGGCGCTGACCTGCGCGGAGAGTCCCTCGATCTCCTCGTTCAGCTGGGTGACGCGCTCGCGCAGCTGCGCCTTCTGACCAATGCGGCCGTTGACGCGGACCTCGAACAGCTTGGTCTCGCTCGCCGTCAGGCTCTTGACCTCGGGATCGCTCATGCGCTGCAGCAACTGCGGCGGAAACAGGATCTTGGCCCAGCCGCGCTGCTCGGCCTCCAGCCGGGCGGCGCGCGCCTGCAGCGCATCGAGATTCTTGGTGACGATGGCGAGACTTGCCTTGGTCACGGTGTCGTCGAGCCGCACCACGATGTCGCCGGACTTGACGACGTCGCCGTCGCGCGCCCGAAGCTCGCCGACCACGCCGCCGGTCGGATGCTGCACCTTCTTGACGTTGGATTCGACCACGATCTGGCCGGGCGCGATCAACGCGCCGGAAATCTGCTGCGTCGCGGCCCAGCCGCCAAGCCCGCCGGCGACCGCAACGACGACGCCCATGCCGATCAGCAGGTGGCGGCGGATCGACTCGCGCACGCTCTCCGTCTTGCGGCCGCCAGGAAGTGGACCGGCAACGACCTGACTGCTCATGGCTTTGCCACTCCGGCTTCCGAGACGATCTTGATCGGCGACGGCGCACGCGGCTGCAGCACCTGCGCCAGCACCGTCTCCTTCGGACCGAACGCCTGGGCGCGGCCGTCCTTCATGACCAGCACCTGGTCGACCGCCTCGATGCCGATCGGCCGGTGCGCGACGACGACCACGATCGCGCCGCGCGCCCGCGCTGAGCGCACCGCGCGTGACAGCGCCTCGTCGCCTTCGGTGTCGAGATTGGAGTTGGGCTCGTCGAGCACGATCAGGAACGGATTGCCATAGAGCGCGCGCGCCAGCGCCACGCGCTGCGCCTGGCCTGCCGACAGCGCGGCCCCCTGCTCGCCGATCTCTGTGTCATAGCCGTCGCGCATCTTGATGATCATGTCGTGCACGCCGGCTTCCTTGGCGGCGGCGATGATGCCGTCGGCGGAGGCCTGCGGATCGAAACGGCAGATGTTCTGCGCGACGGAGCCTGCGAACAATTCGACATCTTGCGGCAGATAGCCGATGTGACGGCCGAGCTCGTCCGTCGACCATTGGTCGAGCGCCGCACCATCGAGCCGGACATGGCCGCGCACCGGACGCCAGACACCGACCAGCGCCCGCACCAGCGACGACTTGCCCGACGCGCTCGGACCGATGATGCCGAGGCCGTTGCCGGCCGACAACGCGAAGCTCACGTCCTGCACGATCGCCTTCTGGTCCCCCGGCGCGACGATCGAGATGGCCTCGACCGAGAGCTTGCCGACCGGCGGCTGCAGCAGGGTCGGCGCCGGTCGCTGCGGCATCGTCTGCAACAGATGGCTGAGACGGCGCCAGCTCTGGCGCGCGGCAACGAAGCTCTTCCAATGTGCGATCGCGAGATCGACGGGCGCCAGCGCCCGCGCGCTCAGGATCGAGCCGGCGATGATGATGCCCGCGGTCGCCTCCTGATGGATCACGAGATAGGCGCCGACCGCGAGCACCGCGGACTGCAGCATCATGCGCAGCACCTTGGCGATGGCGCCGAGGCCGCCGGCGACGTCGCTGGCGCGCTGGTTGCCGGCGAGATATTTTTCGTTGGTCTCGCTCCAGCGCGACAGCATGCGCCCGGTCATGCCCATCGCGACCAGGACCTCGGCGTTGCGGCGACTTGAGGTGGCGAGATCGTTGCGGCGGGCGGCGAGCCCCATCGCCTCCTTGGCCGGCGTGCGGGTGAGGAATTCGGTGATCAGCGTCAGGGCGACGAGGATGATGGCGCCGGCCAGCGCGGTAACGCCGAGCATCACGTGAAAAGCGAAGCAGATCGCCAGATACAGCGGTAGCCACGGCAGATCGAAGAACGCGCCCGGCCCCTGGCTGCCGAGGAAGCTCCTGATGTTATCGAGGTCGCGCAGCGGCTGCAGGCCCTCGTTGCGGCCGCCGGCGGACAGCGGCAGCCGCACCACGGTGTCGAACACCCGCGCGTTCAGGCTCTCGTCCAGCGCGGTGCCGATCCGCCCGAGAATGCGGCTGCGGATCATGTCGAGCGCGCCCTGGGCGGCGTAAAGCCCCGCGGCGATGATGATCAGGCCGATCAGGGTCGGCACGGACCGGCTCGGCAGCACCCGGTCGTAGACCTCGAGCATGAAGATCGAGCCGGTGAGATACAGCAGGTTGATGATGCAGCTCATCACCCCAACGCCGATCAAGGCGCTGCGGCAACCGCGCAAGGCATCGCTGAGCTCGGATTGCCTCACGTGAGGTGCAGCCGCCATCACCACCATCTCTTCAATTGATCAAATGAGCTACGTGGCCGCCGACCAAAAGCACAAACTGGCGGCAAACAAGGCGAAATATACTGATTCCCGCGGTGAGCGTCCAACGATGCTCACTTTAGCGTAAATTAGCTATGTGCTGGGGTATGTCGCGTGGCGCGGTGCAAACGTTCAGCCACGCCGGATCGCAAGTCCTAGAGCCGCCCGCCGGTCCGCACCAGCCGCACCACCAGCAGGAGAATGATGGCGCCGAGCGCGGAATAGACGATTTCCGACACGAGGCCGGTGCCGATCCGGACGCCAAGCCGCGGGAAGATCAGGCTTGCGACCAAGGCGCCGAGCACGCCGATCACGATGTCGCCGACCAGCCCGAAGCCGGTGCCGCGGACGATCTTGCCGGCCAGCCAGCCTGCAACCAGGCCAACGAACAGAATGACCAGGATACCTTCGTTCGATACGTGCATGGCGTGTCCTCATCCAGCGCGGACGATCGGTCCCATGCGTGGCAGCACCTTAGCGAGGCCGTTGCGACGCTTCGACACGCGATGGACGGTTTCGGCCGGTGAGGAGCGCGTTTCGGGCGAACCGTTACGTTGCCGCCACACTTGCCGGCGCCTCGGCCAGGACGCAGCGCGCCAGCCGCTGTGGTCCGAGCGCAATGTTCGGCGGCATCGCCTCCGAGCAGCGCGGCTGCGCCAGGCCGCAGCGTGGTGCGAACGAGCAGCTCTGCGGCGCCCGGTCGAGCGAGGGTGGCGTGCCCGGAATGGTCTGCAGCCGCTCGCCGCGCCTGGCACCATGGATCGTCGAAGCCAGCAGGCCGCGCGCATAGGGGTGCACGGGTTGGCGCACGATTTCGCGCAAGCTGCCCTGCTCCACGATCTCTCCGGCATACATCACGGCGAGGCGGTCGCAGATCTCGATCGCGACGCCGATGTCGTGGGTGACGAAGATGACGGACATGCCGAACTCGCGCTGCAGTTCGCGCAGCAGCAGCAGGATCTGGATCTGGACGGTGGCGTCGAGTGCGGTGGTCGGCTCGTCGGCCAGCAGCACTTTCGGCCGGCACGCCAGCGCCAGCGCGATCATCGCGCGCTGGCGCATGCCGCCGGACATCTCGTGCGGATAGGACTCCAGGCGACGCTTGGCCGAGGGAATCCTGACGACGTCGAGCATCTCCAGCGCCCGCGCCTGCGCTTCCGCAAAACTCTTGCCCTCGTGCCGCATCACGGTCTCGGCGATCTGCCGGCCGATGGTGTAGACCGGATCGAGCGCAAGCCCCGGCTCCTGGAAGATCATCGACACGGAGCGGCCGCGAAACTGCGACAGCTCCTCGCCGTTCATCGCCAGCACGTCGCGGCCCAGCACCTTGACACTGCCGGAGATCTGCGTCCGCTTATTCGGCAACAGCCGCATCAGCGCCCGCATGGTCACGCTTTTGCCCGAGCCGGACTCGCCGAGCAGGCCGAGCACCTCGCCATCGCCGAGCGACAGGCTGACATCGTTCACCGCATGCACGGTGCGCTCGCCGGTGAAGCGGATGGTGAGATTGTCGATCTCGACGAGGTTGGTCATGGGGAGGCTATCTCACCTTGCCGTCAGGAATGCCGTGGCCAATTGCGAAGTGAGCTGCGCCCCTCCCCTGGAGGGGGAGGGTCGGCTCGCATGAAGCGCAGCGGAATGCGAGACGGGGTGGGGTGACAGCCCCTCCATGGACTCGCTTCCAAGGGGAGAGACCGTCACCCCACCCCGATTGCGCATGAGATGCGCAATCGACCCTCCCCCTCCAGGGGAGGGTGAGACCATCGAGCGGGATACACAGGTCTCCCTCATGGCAGCGTCGGCACCCTGGCGTGGAAATCAGTCGCGCGCTGGAAGGCGGCGCCGATGGTCAGAATCGTAGCCTCATCGAAGGAGCGGCCGATCAATTGCATGCCGACAGGAAGCCCCGTCGACGTGAAGCCGGTCGGGATCGCCAGCGACGGCAGGCCGAGATAGTTCACCGGGCGGGTGAAGCGGGTGATGCGCTGGATCACGGCTTCCGCGCCCGGCGCGCCGCCGACATCGCTCTCGGCGATCGAGGGCGTCACCAGCGGCGACACCGGCGCGATCACGGCATCGACGCCAGAGGTTGCCGCGACATGCGCCGCCAGCGCCGCACCGCGCCAACGCAGCGCTTCCAGATAGGCGACGCCGGAGACGGCCAGAGCGTTCTGCAGCCGCATCAGCACCTGCGGGCCATAGTCCTGCGGACGCTCGATCATCCAGCGCTTGTGGAAGGCGGCCGCCTCGACCGCTAGCACGAGCTGGCAGGCTGCGGTGAGCTGGCGCTGATCCGGCAGCTCGACCTGAACCACATCGGCGCCCTCGGTCTTCAGCACCGCGATCGTCGCATCGAGACAGCGCGCCACCTCAGGATCGAGGTCGTCGACATAGAACGCCTTGGGCACGCCGATCCTGAGACCCTTGATCGAGGCCTGGGTGGCGGCGACATAGTCCGGCACGGGCGCCGCGCTGGCGGTGGGATCCTCGGGATCGGGACCAGCCATCAGCCCAAGGATCAGCGCACAATCCTCCGCGGTCTGCGCCAGCGGCCCGACCGTGTCGAGCGACTGCGACAGCGGCATCGCACCGGCGCGGCTGACGCGGCCCCAGGTCACCTTCAGGCCGGTGACGCCGCAGAAATTCGCGGGCATGCGGATCGAGCCGCCGGTATCGGAGCCGAGTGCCGCGAAGGTCAGGCGCGCGCCGACCGCCGAGCCGGAGCCGGACGACGAGCCACCGGTGACGTAGCCGAGCTTCCAGGGATTGTGCACCGGACCGTAATGCGCGTTGTGTCCCGTCGGGCCATAGGCGAATTCGGCCATCTGCAGGGTGCCGAGCCGGATCGAACCGGCATCCTTCAGCCGCTGCAGCGCGGTCGAGGTCGTCGTTGCGACGAAGTCGCGCCGAATCAGCGAGCCGCAGGTCGAGATGTGGCCGGCCTCGTAATACATGTCCTTGTGCGCAAGCGGAACGCCGTGCAGCGGGCCCTTGGGGCCGTCCTTGGCGAGCGCTGCATCGGCTTCGGCGGCGGCCTTCAGCGCCGGCTCGGATTCGATCGCCATGAAGGCGTTCAGCTTCGGCTGCCACTGCGCGATGCGATGCAGGCAGGAGCGCGTCACCTCGACCGAAGAGAGCTTCCTGTCCGCAATCGCCTTCGCGACGTCGGTCAGGGTCATCAAGGCAGGTTCGGTGCTCATCGGCCCACCTTCAGCGTCTGCGCCAGGACGTAGCTCGCCGGCTCCAGGTCGAATGGGAGTGTACCGGCAACCGCGGCGAAGTTGTCGAAGGCCGGTCCGATCGAGTCGGCGATGCGGGTGGCAACCTCCTTGTCGACCGGCAGGCCGGAGGCCTCCGCGATGGCACTGACTTGCTGGGGCGTGGGTCTGGTCATTCCGCTTCTCACTGCTGGTGTCTGCCCGTCAGGCGGCCGGCGCCCGGCTGTGTCCCGAGCCTGGGATCGCCATGTGGCAGGCGGCCTGATGGCCCATTGTATCCAGCTCCGTCAATCTTGGCGCGACATTCGCGCATGGCGCCTCGGCAAATGGACAGCGGGTGTGGAAGCGGCAGCCGGCGGGCGGATCGATCGGGTTGGGTGGATCCCCAGACAGCGGCGGCTCCTCCGTGCGCCTGTCGGGATCGGAGGACGGCATCGCCGCCAGCAGCGCCCGTGTATAGGGATGCGCCGGCCTGGCCCAGACCTGCTCGACCGGACCGAGCTCGACGACCTCGCCGAGATACATCACCAGCACGCGGTCGGAAATGTAGTTGATGACGTTGAGGTCGTGGCTGATGAACAGATAGGTCAGGCCGAACTCGCGCTTCAGGTCCATCAGCAGGTTCAGCACCTGCGCCTCGACCGACTTGTCGAGCGCCGACACCGCCTCGTCGAGGATCACCAGTCGCGGCGACAAAGCGAGTGCACGGGCGATGTTGACGCGCTGGCGCTGGCCGCCGGAGATCTCGTGCGGATAACGGTTGGCGAAGGTCTCGGGCCTCAGGCCGACCTTGCCGAGCAGCTCGCGCGCCAGCGCACGCGCCGCAGTGTCGGTCATGCCGTGCACCTTCGGCCCGAATGCAATCGACTCCTCGATCGTCAGCCGCGGATTGAGCGAGGCATAGGAGTCCTGGAACACCATCTGCATGCCGCGCCTGAGCTCGCGCAACGACATCTCGTGGCCGACCTGCCGGCCGTCGAAGATGATCTCGCCGGCATCGCGGTCCATCAGATGCATCAGGAGCCGCGCCGTGGTGGACTTGCCGCAGCCGGACTCGCCGACGATGCCGACCGTCTCGCCCTTGCCGATGACGAACGAGACGTCGTCGACGGCGCGCACCGTCTTGCGCGCGCCGAACAGGCCGCCACGGACCGGGAAGTGTTTCGTCAGGCCATCGACCCGCAGCAGCGGCTGCGCCTTGCCGCCGAGGTCCTCGATCGGCTGCAGTCCGGTGACTTCCGATGCTTCATTCATGCCTCTCAGCTCCGGATGTCCATCGCGCTACGCAGGCCGTCGCTGAGCAGGTTGAAGCAGATGGAGACAGCGAAGATCATCACGCCCGGCAGCGCCGCCACCCAGGGATTGACGTAGATCGCCGTACGCAAGGTGTTCAGCATCAAGCCCCATTCCGGCTCCGGCGGCTTGGTGCCGAGACCAAGGAACGAAAGACCGGCCGCGAGGATCATCGACACCGAGATCAGCCCCGTCGCATAGACGAAGATCGGTCCGAGCACGTTGCCAAGCATGTGCGCGCGCATGATCGTGAACGCGTTCGCGCCCGAGGCGCGCGCGGCCTCGACGAAATCGCGATTGCGCACACCCGTGGTGACGCTCTCGGCGACGCGGGTGATCTGCGGCACGAACACGATGGTCAGCGACACGATGGAGTTGGTGATCCCGGCGCCGAGCGCGCCCGAGATCGCGATCGCCAGAAGCACCGAGGGGAAGGCGTAGAACACGTCGATGGTGCGCATGATCGCGGTGTTGACCCAGCCGCCGACATAGCCGGCGACGAGGCCGAGCATCGTGCCGATGCCGAAGGCGAGGATCACGGGCGAGATGCCGATCAGCAGCGACAGCCGGCCGCCATAGATCAGCCGCGCCAGCATGTCGCGTCCCAGCTCGTCGGTGCCGAGCGGATAGTTCGGCGTGCCGATGTGGCGCAGGCGCCGAATCATCGAGCCCTGATAGGGATCCGCGAGATGCAGATAGGGCGCGAGCAGCGCGGAGAGAAAGATCAGCAGCAGAATCGCGACGCAGACCATGCTGAGCTTGTCGCGGACGATCCGGCGACCGACGGTCGCCCAATAGCCGCGTGCGTTCGCGATCGGCGCGGCCTGCAGCGAGGCGTCGTTGAGGGCGCCGGGGGTACTGACGCTCATCGTTAGCCTCGCTTGATGCGCGGATCGATCGCGGCCTGCGCGATGTCGACCACGAGATTGAGGATGACGAAGAACATCGCCAGCACCAGGATCGTGCCCTGCAAGAGCGGCAGGTCGCGCTGGAAGATCGCCGAGTTCAACAGCAGACCCGAGCCGGGCCACGAGAACACAGTCTCGATCAGGATCGAGCCGCCCAGCATGTAGCCGAGCTGCAGGCCCATGACCGCCAGGGCGGTCGGCGCGGCATTCTTCAGCACGTGGCGGAACACCTGGGTTTCGCGCAGGCCCTTCGCGCGCAGCGCCTCGACGAAATCCTGGCTGAGGATGTCGCCGGTCAGCGCACGCACGGTGCGCGTGATGATGCCCATCGGAATCACCGAGGTGGTGATCGCGGGCAGGACCAGGAAGCGGATATGGGCCCAGTCCCACGACCATGCGCCCGAGCCGGACGGACCGGCGCCGACCGCAGGCAGCCAGTTCAGCTCGACCGAGAAGATGATGACGAGCACCATGCCGAGCCAGTAGTGCGGCAGCGATACGCCGGCGATCGCAATGGACGTCGCCACCTTGTCGATCCAGCTGTCGCGGAAATAGCCGGCGACGAGGCCGAAGAACAGGCCGAGCGAGAAACCGATGATGGCGGCGGCGATCGCCAGCGTCACGGTGTTGGACACGGCGCGCAGCACCTCGGCGAGCACGGGACGGCCGGTGGCGATCGAGCTGCCGAGATCGCCATTGACGGCGCGCCACAACCACAGCCCGAACTGCACCGGCAGCGGCTTGTCGAAGCCATAGGCCACGCGCAGCTGCTGTGCCAGCTCCTGCGACGCGTCGGCCGGCAGCACCGCAACGAGCGGATCACCCGGCGTGATGTGAACGAGCATGAAGCAGACGAGCGCGACGCCGATGATGATCGGGATCGCATAGACCATCCGCCTGGCAGCATAAGAGAGCACGAGTCACCTTCATAAGCCTCTCCTCATCGGCGGAGAGTCGCGAGATACAAGCGGCACCAAGAAAGCTCCCCTCCCCCTTGCGGGGAGGGGTGGGGGGTGGGGGTCCACACAAAAACTGCCGCCGGAGTACCCCCCTCCCCACCCCTCCCCCACAAGGGGGGAGGGAGCGCAGCGGGGCAAGCGGCGAGATCAGCCTGCGAACGTGGACAAATACTCCACCACGCGAACGGCTACTCCACCGAGATCGGCGAGAAGTCGATGAACCAGCTCTTCGGCTGCACCACGCCCTTCACCTTCGGGCTCATCGCGCGCGGGCCGACGTCGTGCGCCACGTAGAGGAACGCCGCGTCATCGACCGACGCCGCATGCAGCTCCGCCAGCGCCTTGTCGCGCTCGGCCGGATCGAAAGTCTGGCGCGCCTTCTTCACCAGCTCATCGAACTTCGGGTTGTTGATGAAACCCCAGTTGTTGGAGACCGGCGGCGCCATCGAGGACTGCAGGAAGCGCACCAGCGCAAAGAAGGGGTCCATCGCCGCGTAGGTGACGTTGGTGGCGTTGGCGCCGTTGGCGGACGGATCCTTGGCGCCGCGACGCCAGTTGGTGAACAGCGTGTTCCACTCGATGACGTCGAGCTTGACGTCGAAATAGCACTCGGCCAGTGCCTGCTGCAGATATTCGTTCATCGGCAGCGGCTGCATCTGGCCCGAGCCCGACGCCGACGTCTGCGTCTTGACCTCGAGCTTCTTGTTCGGGCCGTAGCCGGCCTCCTGCATCAGCTTCTGCGCGGCCGCCTTGTCGTACTTGATCTCGAAGGTGACGTTGCCGCGCCAGGGATGGCCCTTCTCGAAGGTTCCGGTCGCCGGCACCATCAGTCCGGCAAGCAGGCCGTCGCGCAGGCCCTCGCGATCGATGCAGAGGTTGGCAGCCTTGCGAACGCGGATGTCGTTCCACGGCGAGCCTTCGACGCGCGAGAACTGCCAGGGCCAGACATGCGGCTGCTCGTTGGCGTAGAGCTTGAAGCCGCGCTGCTTGATCTCCGGCAGCGCATCCGGCGCCGGCGCCTCGACCCAGTCGACCTGTCCGGACAGCAGCGCCGCGGTGCGCGCGTTCGCCTCGGGCATCGGCAGCAGGATCATCTTGTCGGCCTTGGGCACACGCGCCTTGTCCCAATAGGCATCGTTCTTGACCAGCTCCAGCCGCTCGCGCGGCGTGAACTTCGCCATCTTCCACGGACCGGTGCCCGAGGCATCCTTGGCGAAGGCGGCCCAGGCGGCTTGCGACTTCGCCTTGTCGTCGGCGCCGGTCGCGGACTCATAGAGTTTCTGCCACTTCGTCGGGCTCGCCATGAACAGATTGGTGAGGTTGATCGGCAGGAAGCTGTCCGGCTCCTTCGTCGTCAGTTCGACGGTGAGATCGTCGATCTTGCGCGCCGATGCCAGCGTCGGCATGCGCGAGGCGGTGACGCCGACCTGGCTCGGATCGAACTGCGGCGCGTCCTGCTTCAGCACCTTCTCGACGTTCCACACCACGGCGTCGGCATTGAACGGCGCGCCGTCATGGAAGGTGACGCCGGGACGCAGCTTGAACGTCCACTTGGTCTTGTCGGCATCGTCGACCTTCCACTCGGTGGCGAGGCCGGGAATGACGACGCTCGGCTTGTCCGCCGACGACAGGTCCCACATCGTCAGCGCGTCGTACATCGTGAGGCCGGTGAAGCGGTTGCCCTCGAAGCCCTGATCGGGCTGGCCGAGCGTGCGCGGAATGTCTGCGGCAGTCATGCCGATGCGCAATACGGTTTCCGCGCCCGCCTGCGCCGGCAGCACGAGGATGGCAGCGCTGGTCATCATGGCGGCCGCAACGGCCACGCGCGTCGTCATTGAGGTCGCAATACGCAAAAGCACGATCAAGGTCTCCGATCCGCTGGCTAAATTCTGGGCAGCATTATGCAACGCCTATGCCAGCGGTGCTCCCGATCTCGTGCCTGCGACGCGAGGTCACAACCGTTTGTGCTCGAACGATCCGGTCAGAGGCTTGGCACCCCGATTGCAGGTCTTGCGCGTCGAATTTGATCCGGTTTCAACGGAGCTTCATCTTCATGCGTATCCGATTCTCATTACTCGCCACTGCGCTCGCGCTCAGTCTTTCCGCGGTCGCGGCGCGGGCCGAAACGGTTCTGCGCTACGGCATCTCGATGGCGGACATTCCGCTGACGACGGGCCAGCCCGATCGCGGCGCCGGCGCCTATCAGTTTACCGGCTACACGATCTATGATCCGCTGGTGGCCTGGGACATGAGCATCGCCGACAGACCGGGCAAGCTCATTCCCGGCCTCGCCACCGAATGGAAGATCGACGAGGCCGACAAGACCAAATGGCGCTTCACCCTGCGCAAGGGGGTCAAGTTCCACGATGGCAGCGACTTCAATGCCGATGCGGTGATCTGGAATCTGGACAAGGTGCTCAACGATAAGGCACCGCAGTTCGACAAGCGGCAGAGCGCGCAGGTCAAAACACGCCTTCCCTCAGTCGCGAGCTACGCCAAGATCGACGACTCCACGATCGAGATCACCACCAAGACGGTCGACTCCTTCTTCCCCTATCAGATGCTGTGGTTCCTGATTTCGAGCCCGGCGCAGTACGAGAAGCTCGGCAAGGATTGGGACAAGTTCGCCAGTCAGCCCTCCGGCACGGGACCATTCAAGCTGACCAGACTGGTGCCGCGCGAGCTCGCGGAGCTCACCAAGAATTCCGAATATTGGAACAAGGACCGGCTGCCGAAGACGGACAAGCTCGTGCTCGTGCCGATGCCGGAAGCGCTGACCCGCACCAACGCGCTGCTCGCCGGCCAGGTCGATCTGATCGAGACGCCGGCGCCGGACGCCGTGCCGCAGCTCAAGGCGGCCGGCATGAAGCTCGTCGACAACGTCACACCGCATGTCTGGAACTATCATCTCAGCGTGCTGCCGGGCTCGCCCTGGACCGACATCCGCCTGCGCAAGGCGCTCAATCTCGCGATCAATCGCGACGAAGTGGTCGGGCTGATGAACGGCCTCGCCAAGCCCGCCAAGGGCCAGGTCGACCCGTCGAGCCCGTGGTTCGGCAAGCCGAGCTTCGAGCTGAAATACGATCTCGCCACCGCCAAGAAGCTGGTCGAGGAAGCCGGCTATTCGCCAGCCAAGCCGCTGAAGACGACCTTCATCATCGCGCAGGGCGGCACCGGCCAGATGCTGTCGCTGCCGATGAACGAATATCTGCAGCAGAGCTTCAAGGAGATCGGCATCGACATCGACTTCAAGGTCGTCGAGTTGGAGACGCTGTACACGCATTGGCGCAAGGGCGCCGCCGACGAGATGAACGCCGGCATCACCGCCAACAACATCGCCTATGTCACATCGGACCCGCTCTACGCGATCGTCCGCTTCTTCGCCTCCGACCAGATCGCGCCCGTTGGCGTCAACTGGGGCGGCTACAAGAATCCCAAGGTCGATGCGCTGATTGCTGAAGCCAAGCAGACGTTCGATCCGGCCAAGCAGGACGAGTTGATCGCGCAGGCGCATGCGGCTGTGGTCGACGATGCGGTGCTGGTCTGGGTCGTGCACGACACCAACCCGCACGCGCTATCGCCGAAGGTCAAGAAGTTCGTGCAGGCGCAACACTGGTTCCAGGACCTGACGACGATCGGGGCGGAATAACTGACCGGGCCGGCTGCCGTCGCGCTCGCAAAGAAAGAAGCCCGGCGTTTTGCCGGGCTTCCTCCTCAGCACGATAGCCAGTATTTCATTTCCCGAAGGCGCCCGAGTCAAACTTGTAGGAGGCCTGGAGAAAGCCGCCGTACCGCTCGTAGCTGAAGGTCGTGGGCGACCCCGGGACTCCAGGAAATTGGGTGGTCCCACTGGTCGTCCGGGCGTACCAATAGCGGCCACCGACGCCGACGCTGAAATTTCTCGTCACGTCGTATGACACAATGCCCTCGAGCTGGTAGCCCCAGCCATTTCCAGATTGCGGAAGCGGATTGATGTCGGGCCGCAGCCAGTGATTGTCGAATCCGCTCAGCCGGACATAGGGCAGAACGGCGCCATCGAGGGTGACGTTCCAGTTCTGGCCGAGCTTGAAGACGCCGTTCAACCCCACGCGGAGCGAATCCCAGTTCTCGGTCTTGCTGAGCACCAGCACGCCCCCCGCAACAGGATCGAGACCACAGATAAACGGATTGGTCGCGACCTGGGTACATCCGTATGCGTTCACGGTTTCGTAGAAATGATTGTAGCCGACGAAGCCGCCGACCTTGAACGCCGGCCCCCTCCAGAAATTGTAGCCGGCGTCGATCGTGCCGTACCAAAGCCTGCCGCTGTTCACGCTGCTGTCCGTATTCGAGTACGGAATGACGGCCGGCGGGAAGTCTTCGTCGTTGAGCCTGCCGCTGAAGATGTTGCCACCGCCCGCAAAGCCCTTGGCGAAGAAACCCAAACTGTGATCGGCCCTGGCGAACCCCTCGCCGGCATGGCTGTTGAGATTCTTGTAGGTCAGCAGAGAATTGGTTTGGCCAGCGACGAAAGGATCGCCCAACGTGTAGCGGGTGCGGCCCGAACTGTAGAAATAGCGGGCGCCGACCTCGAACTCCCACAACGAGACCGGCGGAGGCGGCGCCTTGACCGGGAGATCCGCGGCCGACACCGCGCCGGCCCCGAGCACACAAGCCACAGCAGCAATGAGGTTGCCCGCAACTGGTAGAGTGAAACGCTTGATCGCACCCCGTGCCGGCCTGCCCTGCGTCAAACCGGCCGCACTCCCGTCCTCAGAAGACTGCATCGATGCCCCCCATCTGCAGCACTTTCTATCTTGAGTAGAAACATGCTACAAGCACGCGCAGTTTCGTGCAATCGACGTCACATGACACAAGTTGCTTCTTATCCCGCTGTTGCAACCTCGCAACAAACGCGATGCGCTCGACGCCTGCTCGATTGCGCTATCCTTATACCCGTCCCGCAGACTGGAGCGCGCTATCGTTCGGTCAAGCTCGTCATCCTGTCGCTCGCATTCATCGGCAAGCTCGCGGCGGTGGACGCCCAGACATCATCCAATGGGCCTGGAACCCCCTTCATCCCATCGTCATCGAAGCACGATGCGGGCAAGCTGCCGCGTGCCAAGCGAAGCCTCCCGCCACGGCACTCCACCCGCCCCGTCCCCGGCACGGAAGAGCGCAGCAAGCGTTGCCCGCCCTATTCGGCTTATGTGGTCTGCAAATGATGAGCATACTCATCGCGCGGGCACCGGACCTGGCCAACGAGGCCGCCGCGACATGATGCGAACTCGGGAACGGAGCACCGGCTACTTCGTCAGCAGTGCGTACGCCCCGTTCCAATCCTCGGGCGGCGGATTGACCTGGTAGTTGCGGATGCGTGCGTCGTAGAGATCATAAAGCTTGGCCAAGTCTTGTCCCTGGTCGCTCTTGCGGCCGCGCTCGATCGCGGCCAGCGCCCCTTCCCAATCGCGGCTGCGATAGCTCGCCAGCATCTCGATGGTGAGGTTGCGGAGCAACTGGAAGCGCTCGGAGTACATCACGTCCTCGCGGCCGGTGATGGCGTAGATCACCTCCGGCTCGGTCTTACCCTTGACCATGATGAAGTCGAGCTCGAGAATCGCGAGCCGGTCCTTCACGGCCATCGCAGTCGCCGAGCCGACGATGATCGGAAAGCCGTACTCCTTGGTCTGGCCCTCCAGGCGCGACGCGAGGTTGACGCTGTCGCCAAGCGCCGAATAGTTGAACTTCAGGTCGGAGCCCATGTTGCCGACCACGCCGATGCCGGTGTTGAGGCCGATGCCGACCTTGAGCGGAATGTAGACGTGGCCGCCATGCTCGGCCTCCTGCTCGCGTTCGCCGTTCACCTGATCGATCCGCTCGAGCATGTCGAGCGCCGCCTCGCAGGCATTGATCTGATGATCCTTGTCGGCGAGCGGCGCGTTCCAGAACGCCATGATGGCGTCGCCCATGTATTTGTCGACATAGCCCTTGCGGGCGATGATGGCGTTGGTCAGCGGCGTGAGGAAGCGGTTCATCAGCTGCGTCAAGCCCTGCGGATCGTGCTTGTAGCTCTCCGAGATCGTGGTGAAGCCGCGCACGTCCGAGAACATCACCGTGATCTCGCGCTCCTCGCCGCCCAGCGTCGGCGGCGATTGGGCAAGCTGCTCGACCAGCACCGGCGACAGATATTGCCCGAACACCGAGCGCATCTGCCGGCGCTGATTCTGCTCGCGGACGAAATTGGCGAAGATCAGCGTCAGATAGATCGCCGTCGTCGACAGCATCGGATAGGTGAAGTCGATCAGGAGCCGGTGCTGGGTGTAGAAGTACCAAGACAGGCCAAGCAGCGCGCTCGCGAACACCGCTCCCACGATCACCAGCGTAATGGCGCCGAGCTGCGGAGCGAAGACGATGACGAGCAGCCCTAGCAGGAGCGCGCCAAAGAACTCGACCACGACGCCCCAATAAGGCCGCGCCAGGATCGACCCGGTGAGCACCGACTCCAGCACCTGGGCGTGCACCTCGACGCCCGGCATCGCCGAATAGACAGGTGTTGTCTTGATGTCATTCAGGCCAATCGCGGATGGCCCGATCAGGATCAGCTTCCTCGCGATCTTCTCCGGTGGTACGCGGCCCTCGAGCACGTCGATGGCGGAGACATAGATGGATGGGTCATGATTGGCGTAATGGACCCAGATCTTGCCGTTGCCGTCAGTCGGAATGTGAACGCTGCCCAGCCCGATGCTGGTGATACCGCCTGGATCGGCCTTGACCAGAACAGTGCCGGACCCGGTCAGGACCCGCAGCATTTCGAAGCTCAGCGCCAGCATCTTGATGTCCTGGGCTCGCATGACCATGGGCACCCGGCGGACGATGCCGTCGCGCTCCGGCTCGATCGTGAACAGGCCCCGGCCGGCCGCCGCATGCTCGATCAGCGGCACGTTGCGCAACAGCCCCGGGAACGGCTCCATGAAGGGGATGGGCTCCCCTACCATCGCAAATCCGGTCTCCGGCAGCGTTTTGTCGGGTTCGGCCCGCACGTCGCGGCTCGCCGTCTCGCCGAGGACGACGCGCGACCGGCGCAGGGAATCGGCGAGCACCTGATCGTTCGACGGCAGCGCCCTCAGCTTTTCGCGCGTCGCTTCGTCGAGGCTGGGAAAGGTCTCAGCTGCAATCGCGGGATTCAGCCGGTCCGGCTCGGCGAACACGACGTCGAAGGCGATGACAAGCGCGCCGAGCTGCGTCAGTTTGTCGACGATCTCGGCGATCCGCGTCCGCGGCCATGGCCACTGACCGAGCTTGGGGTCGGCGACACTCTTCTCATCGATGTCGACGATGGTGACCGGGCGCATCGTCTTGACCCGGGGGCTGAACGCCTGGAAGTTGTCGAAGGCGCGGAGGCGTAGCTCCTGCATCGGCGCGGGATCGGCAGCGCGCAGCGCCGCGAAGGCGACCAGCAGCACCAGGCACATCAGGCGCGCAAAGCCGAACTTGCGTGCGAACCATCGAGGAACTGCTCTCAATCGCTTCATGCAGCATCCGATATCACGCCGAGGCGGGCGATCCGAGGCGTCTGATCGTCTCCAAAGAGCGCTCGGCTTGGCAACGCCGGCGCCCGCATCGCAGACGGACGTGCGGGCTCAGACGAGGTGGAAACCGTCGTGATGCGCCTTGAATTGATCCAACGTCACCCCCTTGAGCGTGAGCGTATCATGCACCGCATCGGTGATGACGGTGTCGTGGCCGCCATTGGCCGACCGCGCGGCAGCGACCATCGCTTCGACGCTGGCAAACAGCGAATGATCGAGCTCGACGATGTCCTTGTTGAGATCGAAATCGCCGATCGTGGCGCTGCCGAAATGCGGGTTGAAGACGAAGGTGTCGTTGCCGTCCTTGCCGAAGATCGTCACGCCGCCGCCGACATTGACGAAATTGTCGTTCTGGTCCGTGCCGTTGATCGTCGATGCGCCGTTGCCGGCCAACGTGACGGTCAGCGCCTTGGTCGCAGTTCCGCCTCGGCCGTCGCTGACGTCCGCCTGATAGGTCACGGTCAGCGTGTCACCGGGATTGAGAAAATCCAGGTTCACATCGGCCGGATGATATGTCCAGTGCAGCACCTCGGAGCCGCCATCGGATATCGCGCGGTCGAAGGTGATCGCGTGGGCATCGGCCAGCGCCTGGACATGGGCGTTCGAGGGCAGGCTCGGCAAGCCATTGTATTTGATCACGCCGTTCTGGACCACCGAAGCGGTCAGCGTGTCGCCGACATCCCTGTCGAGCACCGTCAAGGTGCCGGACATGCCGCTCGTCAATTTCACCGGCTGATCGGCGATGAAGCCGGCCGAAACATTGTCGAGCTCGAACGCATTCTGGCTGCTGGCGAGCACCACCTTGTTGAACGGCGACAGGCCGAGAAACTCGACATAGCCGTTCGAGGCCAGCGACGCCTGCCCGCCAGTGGCGAGCAGCGGCGCGACGTCGCTGCCCGTGTAGGACGCCACCAGCTTGTTGCCGTTGTAGAAGGAGATGCTGTTGTAGCTGTCGACCGAGCCCCAATACAGCCCGAAGCTGTTCTTGACGCTGTCGAAGGTGATGGTCTCCTGGGCGTGGCTGCCGACGCTGAGATAGTTGGTCTTGTCGGCGCCGTCGGCCATGTAGGGCGCCGCCGACACCGGGGAGGAGCCGTGCACGATTCCCGCATTGCCGCTGGCCGTGAACGTCGCGTGCAGCGCCTCGCTGTAGAAGCTGCCGTGACCGCGCCCGTTGTCGGAGATCGAGCCCTCCGACCCGCGATCGAACGTCTCGGTCGGCATGCCCTCGGCATTGGTCTTGGCGGTGCTCGCCAGCACGGTCGCCCGCTCGGCCAGGACGACGGTCTGCACGGTCGGATTGGTCTCGCCGGTGATGACGGGCGCGTCCTCTGCGCCATTGACCGTGATGGTCACGGGCACGTTCTGAACGCCGCCGTGGTCGTCGGCGATCTCGATTGTGTAGGTCAGCGTCACGTGCTGGCCGGCTCCGAGATAGTCGAACGCCTTGTCGCCGGCAGCGAAGCTCCAGGCCTGCGATCCCGCACCGTTGCCGGACTCGGTGAGCGCACCGAGTGACAGCCAGCTCTTGAGCACGGACATGTCCGACGGCAAGCCGCCGTCGTTGCCCGAGGTCGCGACGTCGCCGATCACCTTCAGAACATGCGCGTCGGTGACATCCGCGTCCGTGAAGGTGATTGTGCCGCTCGCCGTGTCGAGCAGGCTCGATCCTGACTCGGCCGTACGCTCCACGATGATGGCCGCCTGCGCATCGCTCCTTACGACCGGCAGATCGTTGGTGCCGGTGATGGTGACGACGATCGTCGACGTCGCAGTGCCGCCTTCATGATGATCATCGAGCGTCACCGTGGTCGTGACCTTGATGGTCTGCCCGGCGCCAAGAAAATCGAGCTTGCCGTCGGCGATGGCATAGGTCCAGTCGACCTTGCCATTGTTGGCATTGCCGCCCTGGCTCAGTTGCAGCGCCTGTTCGAACGCGGCGATCTGGTCCGGCGTCAGTTGGCCGGACAAGTCGGTGTGCCCATCGGCCGCGACCCATGTCACGCTCTGCGCATGAGGAAGGATCGACGCTGTCGGGCGGTCTGTGAGGTCAACGTCGCTGAAATGAATGGTCCCCGTGACGCTTTGCAGATCAGACGAGCCCGTCTGAGCCCCCGTTTCGGTCAATGCACCCGGCTTGCCGGGATCTGTAACCACCGGCGCGTCGTCCTTGGCCGTCAACGTGATCAGCGTTCCGCCATTCACGTCTTTGCTGCCGGCGAAATGCAGGCCGCTGAAATCTCCGACGAGGGTCAGAGCGATGCTGTGCCCTTCGCCGTCGATCACGGTGAGCACGCCCGTTTCGGCGTCATAGGACGCCGTCGTCGCGTCACTCCATTTGATCGTCTGGAGATCGATCTTGTCGTCTGCTCCGAGGCCGGCGAGTTTGGCGGAGAAGCTGGCGTCGTCGATGACGATCTCGCTGCTTCCTTCGCTGCTGAAGTCGATGACCTGATCGACGTGGCCAGCGACGGTCAGCGTCGCGTCGGCATCCACCTTGATCAGCCCCGAGCCGGTGACATCCCCGTTGATCTCGAACGTCCCGGCCGTGATCTCGATCGTGCCGTCGTTGTAGATGGTTCCGCTGAGTCCGCTCGCGCCGCTCGCCGTGATCGTGCCATAGATATAGAGATTGCCATCACCGCTCACCGTGGTGCCGGCGAGATCGAGCGTCGCACCGAGATCGACGGTCATTCTGCCGACATTGTCGACGTCCACGCCCGAAAGGGTCACGACGTCGTGGCCGGCAATCTCCAGCGTGCCGGCGATCCGAATGTCCAACGTGCCGCCGGTGATCGTCGTGCTTCCGTCGAGCACCAGGGTCGACGCCACCGGGACCGTGCCGTCCTCATCGATGATGATCTGGCCGCCGGTGTTGTCGATGGTGACATTGTCGAAGGTCGTCGCAGCCGCGGTCTCGACATGCACGATGCCGTGGTTGACGAGATCGCCGCCGGTGATGGTGCTCTGCTCGATCAGCAGCAGTGCGGCTTCGTCCACCTGGACTGTGCCGGAATTGTCGACGGTGACACCGGCCAGGGTCGCGGTCTCGTCTGCAGCAACCTCGAGCGTCGAGCCGTCGCCGATCGTGATGTCGACATCGGTCAACGACGCGCCGCCCTGAACGGTCAGGATCGCCGTCATTTCCGCAAGCGGACCGGTCTCGCCGATCAGCAGCTCTCCGCCAGCGACGGCGCTGCCGTCGATCGTGCTGTCGCCGTCGACGGAGATCGTCCCATCGCTGGTGATAGCGCCGCCGGCGATGCTCGTGCCGCTCAGAGAGAGAGCACCAGCCAGCGCAATGGTGATCGCGGCGGCGTTCGCATTCGTGATCGTCTCGTCCTCGAACGCATTGCCGCTGCCGGACACGGCGATCGTGTCGAAATTGTCGAGCGTCCCGCCGATCAGCGCGGCGTGGCCGATCAGGGCCACCGCTCCGCCGGACTCGTTGATCAGCGTGCCGCCGCTGACGCGCGCCTGTGACAGGGTCAGCGTTCCGGCGTCTTCGACCGTGATCGTACCGTCGGTATTGTCGATGCTGGTGTCGTTGGCGAGCGCAAGCGCGCCACCCGCCTTGATGTCGATCAGGCCGACGTTCGTGACGATCTCGTTCGAGATGGCATTTCCGGCGCCAGACACGTCGACCGCGCCGAAATTGGTCAGCTGGCCATTGCTGATGTCGGCTCCGCCTTTCAGGACGAGCAGACCGTTGGCTTGCGGTGGCGTTTGCCCGTCGTTCTCCAGCGTGCCAAGATTCTGAACGATCGGCATTCCCTGGATCAGAATGGTGCCGCCATCGATGCTGCCACCCTCCAGGGTCAGCGTCGCGCCCAGGTCGACCTGGATGAGGCCGGAGCTGTCCTCATCGGCGTTCGCAACGTCACCATGCACGGTCAGCGTACCGCCGGACAGCTCGATCGTTCCGGTGTTGAAGATGCCGGCGTTCGCCCCGAACACGCCGCCGCCAGCCAGCAGCACGGTGCCGGCATTGTGAAACTCGCTTTGTTCGAGGATCTGCGCGGAGCCGCCGACGGTGATCGTCGCACCCGAGAAGTTGTAGATGAGCGAGTCGGCCTTGGCCGTCAGCGCGCCGCTGATCGTCAGCGTGCCGTTATTGTCGAGCTCCGGAACGGCGCCGCCGCCGAAATCATTCAGCGTGACCGATTTGGCGTAGGCGTAGGCGTCGTCGTCGACCGTCACCGGAAAGGCCGGCGTCAGGCCGTGCAGCTGATCGGTGATGATGATGACGTCATCATCGGCGGTCGGAGCCAGACCGGTTGCCCAGTTCGCGCCGTCGCTCCACAGATGAACCTGCCCCCCGCTGCTCTCGCCAGGCTGCGTCGTGGCGATCCAGACCACCGCCGGATCGTCGGTGCCGGTGATCGTCACCGTGACCGTCTGCGTCGATGTCGCGCCTTGCGAGTCCGTCACGGTCACGGTGTAGGTGAGCGTCAGCGTCTGGCCTGCGGGAATGAAATCCGCGACATAGACCGGCAGGTTGGCGAAGCTCCAATTGATCTTGCCGGTGCCGCTTCCGGTGCTGTCGGAGGCCAGAGACGCAGTCAGGGCCTGTTCGAACAGCGCGAACGGGGCCGGCGGAATGCTGCCGCCGCCCTCCAAAACCGCGCTGGTCAGCTTCGCCGAGACGGTATGGCTGTCCGTGAGATCAACGTCCTTGAAGGTCAGCGTGCCCGAGGTCGGATCGTCCGATGTCAGCGGGCCGCCGGGCACGCTGGTGCCGCCCTCGAACGCGATGGTCTGGACGCTCGCGACGATCTCGGGCTTGTCGTTGGTCCCCGTCACGGTGATCGTGATCGGGACCAGAGCGAATTCGTTGGACGGCGCAAAGTTGTTGTCGACGCGGACGATGTAAGTCAGCGTCAGCGTTTCACCTGCCGCCAAAAAATCGAAATACTTGTCGGGAACGCTGTAGGTCAGCGTCGCCGTACCGAAATTCTTGTTGTTCGGATCGGGCGTGACCGTGATCTTCACCGCGGTCGCCAGGACGTCCTGCAATTGTAGGGCATTCAACGAGGCCGTGACGTCGGCCTGCTGCGCGCTCTTATAGGCGTAGGAACTGAAACTGACGGACACCGTCGGCCGGTCGATGCCATTGACGTCGACGAAATTGACGCGACTGAGCACGGCGTCGAGATCGGCGCCGTTCCCGGTCTGACCGGCGCGCTCCATAATTCCGAAAGCCGTCATCAGCCGGCCGCCGGTATCGAGAATCCTGACTTCCGGCGGACCCGGGATGTGCGACAGCTGCTCGCCGGTCTGGCCAGTCCCGGTCGTCGCGCCGGTGTCGTCGACCACGCGGATGATCGGCGTCGCGCTGGTGCCATTGGGCAAGGTCAGCGGCGTCAGCGTCTGCGGCACCCCGATGTCGGTGAAATGGGTCGTCGACTTCGGATTGCTGTTGTCGGTGAACTTCAGCGTGAAGACGTCATTGATGAGCTTCTGGATATCCGGCGTGAGCGGGACAGCGCTCTGATTCACGATTCCGTTGCTGATCTGGATCTGCTGTCCGGCCTGATTCACCACAGCGATCGGCTGCAGCGTCGTCTTGTCGAACAGGACGTAGGAGCCGGTGTGGCCATCGGGCTCGACCAGCACCTGGAACTTGGCATCGGGCAGACTGCCCTGCCCCGGCACCGTGAAGTCGATCTCGACCAGCACGGCCGTGCCGCGAATGCCCATGGTCGCCACGGGCGTGTCGACCTTCATGTCGCCGTGCTTGGCGGTCTCGCCGGCCACGAACGAGATCGTGCCGGCGACGAGGCTGATCAGCGAGGAATTGTTCGACCCGTTGGGGTCGTACACCATTTCATTCAGCACCATCCGCGCATTGGACGACAGGCCGAACACGGTGCCGTCGATGAAGGTGATGCCGAGCGTCGAATCCGAGCCGGACTGGACGACGTCGCCCTTCTCGACGTTGTCGCCGTTGTGAAGGAGGATCGAAACGCCGTTGCGGATGACCGTCGCGGTGCCCTGCAGCTTGGTCACATGGCCGATGACCTTGCTCACGCTCGCGGCCGCCCCGGCCTGGCTGACCTGCACCGCGCCGGAGAGCGCGTTGACGAGGTCGCCGGTCAGATGCGCGCCGTCCGGCGAGGCCAGCGGCGCGCGTTTCTCGCCCTTGAAATAGTCCGGCAGCACCATCTCGCGTCCGTCGGACGACAGGATCAGGTCGAGACCAGACTGCTTGAAATCGGCATTGAACAGAAAATGCGCGTCCGGAACGACGATCGCGTCGGTCGGCGCATGGGCATGCGGCGTCTCCAGCCGCACGTGACCGTGCGAAGAGGCGCCCCGGCCTTCGGAGAAAAGCGCGGCGTCAAAATTGCCAGCGTAATTCAAGGGGCCACCGACTATGGTTAATGAATACATAAGAATGAGTGTTCAAGGCGTGCATATCACTGGCAAGTGTCTGGCGGAACCACCTTCAGCTTGTGCTTCAGGTGGCCAAAAACGGCGGCTTCCGCGGGATCGCTACGATGTTGTCGAGTTTCTGCCCTCTTTAAAGCTGACCCCGCCCGAGACCTGCCAAGTCAAAATTCACGTCGCTTCAGAAAATCAAAGTAATTCCAAGTATTCATAGGCCATCCAATACCTTTGCCGACATCAACATCCGCACCGGCTTACCCCTGACAACGGATTTCAAGTGGAGGACTGCGGGTAGGAGAACAAGAATCGACGAATTGCATCAATTTGGCAGGAGCTGCGGCTGAGGTCGAAGCACAACTTCACCGCGAACCCTCCAGACCTTCGCGACCATCGTTCAGCTTTCGCTAGGATTTGTCGCATCGGAGCAACACAACGTTCAGCGTAAATCCTGCGATTTGGTCGCCGGATTGCCGGTTTTAAGCAGAGGCCAAGCCTCCGCACCCATGCTGACCCCCAACAAGCATCCGGTTCCGTCAGGCGCTGCGTCGCGCCGGCCGAGATCCGGGCACGGGGCGTCACATGAATTTTCTCGCGCTGATGCGCGCATCGCTGGCGGCCGCGGCCGCCAGCGCCGCCATATGGATCGGCAGCCCAGCGGGCGCCGGTCCTGTCGCGCAGCCATTGGGGTTCGCAAACGCCATCGAGGATACGGCCGAGCCATTCGGCCTGCCGCGGGTCGGCCTGGAAGCAGGCCCGTTGCGCGACAAGTGGTTGGCGCTCGCGCGCAAGCTCGAAGACGAGCGCGTGCAGCTTGCGCTGTGCGATGGCGACCGCGAGCGCTGCGTCTCCCCTGCCGCCCTCAGCCTGCTGGCGATCGTCGATCAGGGCCGTCTCCGGGCGGGACGGGCAAGGCTCGGCGAGATCAATCGGGCGGTCAATCTGGCCATCCGGCCGGCCAGTGATCTCGCTCAATATGGCCAGGTGGACGTGTGGGCCTCCCCTCTCGCTACCTTCGAACGCCGTGCCGGCGATTGTGAGGACTACGCGATCGCCAAGCTCGTCGCGCTTCGGATGGCCGGCGTTGCCATCGACGATCTGCGGATCGTGATCCTGCACGATGTCGTCCGGGACGAGGATCACGCCGTCGCGGCGGCGCGCCTCGACGGGCATTGGCTGATGCTCGACAATCAGCGCATGGCGATGATCCAGGACAGCGATGCGCGGCAGGTGCGGCCGTTGTTCGTGATCGACGAGACCGGCATCTCCCGGTATCAGGCCTTGCCCCTGATGGCGGAGGTCCGGGCGCTGTCGCCTGAGGGGACGGCTTCCGTGAACTATTGACGATCGCGCATCGTTGCCGCGTGCCCACAACTTGAGACGTGGCCGGGAGTTCACGGGACGAGGACGGCAGGAATGCGGCCAGTGCGCCGACGGAACCGGCCGGCACCGAAGGACACGATGCGGCGGCTCGTTCACCGCGCCGCAACGAGTTGCATCCACATTGCAGACGCGAACCGAACGAGGCGATAGTGCCGTCATGACCCCAGGCAGCCCCGCCCTCGCCGTGCGAGGACTGACGAAATGTTTCGAGCGGCCGGCGGTCGATGCGCTCGACCTCGTGGTGCGCTCGGGTGAATTCTATGCACTGGTCGGCCCGAACGGCGCCGGCAAGACGACGACGCTGCGCATGGTCGCGGGCCTGCTGCGGCCGGATGCCGGGCGGATCGAGATCTTCGGCATCGATGCACTGCGCGACCCGATCGCCGCCAAGCAGGTGATGGCCTGGGTCTCCGACGAGCCCATGATCTACGACAAGCTCACGCCGCTCGAATATCTCGAGTTCGTCGCCGGACTGTGGGGCATCGATCCGGCGGCCTCGAGTAACGCGGCAACCGAACTTCTGGTCTCGCTCGGGCTGGAGCCGCATCTGCACGAGCGCTGCGAAGGCTTTTCCAAGGGCATGCGCCAGAAGGTCGCGCTCGCCGGCGCGCTGATCCACGACCCGCGGCTGATCATCCTGGACGAGCCGCTGACGGGCCTGGACGCGGTGTCGGCGCGGCACGTCAAGGGCCTGCTCGCCGAGCGCGTCCGCCGCGGCGGCACGGTGATCATGACCACGCACATTCTCGAAGTCGCCGAGCGCATGGCCGACCGGATCGGCGTGATCGCCGCCGGGCGCGTCGTCGCCGAAGGCACTCTGGCCGAGCTGCGCCAGCAGAACGGTCGCACCGACACCAGCCTGGAGGAGTTGTTCATCGCACTGGTCAACGTCGCGTCCGCGGCATGACGCGGGCGGCGACGCTCGCCTGGTTCGCCCGTCACGAGCTCCGGCTCGCCTGGCGGGAATGGCTCGGCATGATCACGGCCGGCAGGCGCCGCCGCACGCGGGCCGCCATCATCGGTCTCGTGCTGTTCGGCGCCCTCATGCATCTGCCGGCCTGGGTCGTGGTCGGTCGCTACGCCGATCTCGAGCTGCCGCTCGACAAGACCGCGCTGATCGTCATCACCGCGACCATCATGCTGTCCTGGGCGCTGATGCTGTCGCAGGCGATCGAATCCGTCACACGCGTGTTCTACGCCCGTGCCGACCTCGATCTCATCATGTCGTCGCCGGTGCGGCTGGCCGAGATCTTCTCCGTCCGGATCGCGGCGATCGCGCTCTCCGTGACCAGCATGGCGCTGCTGCTCGCGACCCCCTTCGTCGACGTGCTGCTGATCGAGGGCGGCGCACGCTGGCTCGCGGCGTTCGTCGTGGTCGCAGCCGTTGGCCTGTCGGCGGCCGCGGTCGCCATTGCCATCACGATCGTCCTGTTCCGCCTCATTGGTCCGGCGCGAACGCGGCTGGTCGCCCAGATCCTGGCTGCCGTGATCGGCGCCGGCTTCGTCATCGTGCTGCAGATCGCGGCGATCGTCTCCTACGGCACGCTGTCGCGCTTCGCCATCCTCACCTCGGATGCCGCGGCCGCCATCGCGCCCGATCCCGACAGTCTTGTTTGGCTACCGGCTCGAGCGGCGCTCGGCGACGGCCAGGCGCTGCTGATTCTGCTGGCAGCCGGACTGTTGTTGCTCGGCGTCGTCATGATGGTGTTCTCGCCGCGCTTCGCCGACACCGCGATCAGCGCCGCGGCCCAGGGCATCTCCAGCCGCGCCGGCGCACGCGTCAGGTCGTTTCGGGGCGGCTCGCGGCAGCAGGCGCTGCGGCGCAAGGAGTTCATGCTGCTGCGGCGCGATCCCTGGCTGATCTCGCAGACGCTGATGCAATTGCTCTATCTGGTGCCTCCGGCGCTGCTGCTGTGGCGCAGCTACTCCGACAGCTCGCAGGCGGTGTTCCTGATCACGCCGGTCGTCGTGATGGCGGCGGGCCAGCTCGCGGGCGGCCTCGCCTGGCTCACCATCTCCGGCGAGGACGCGCCCGAGCTGGTGGCGACGGCGCCGCTGCCGGCGACGCGCATCGTGCGCGCCAAGGTCGAGGTCGTGCTGATCACGATCGCGATGATCTTCGCTCCGCTCGTGCTTGCGCTCGGTTGGGTCGCACCGGCGCAGGCGGTGGTCACGGCCGTTGCCGTTCTGGTCGCGACCGTCTCCTCCACGGCCATCCAGCTCTGGTTCCGGATCCAGGCGCGTCGCAGCCAGTTTCGCCGCCGCCAGACCTCGTCGCGGCTGGCGACCTTTGCCGAGGCGTTCTCCTCGATCGGCTGGGCGGCGACCGCGGCGCTGGCGCTCGCGCTGCCCGAGGCCGCCATCGTCTGCGGCCTGATGACCGCGGGCCTGTTGCTCGCGGCCTGGAAGCTGAGCCCGGCGCGGGCGTGAAGCGTTCAGCGCAGCAGCTCCGTCACGGCGGCGGCGAACGCCTCCGGCTCTTCCTGCGGCAAATTGTGGCCGGCCCGCGCGATCACGCGATGGCCGATCCGGTTGCTGAACTTCGCAGCATGCGCCTGGCCGTCCGTTGCCGGGATCACGCCGTCGGCGTCGCCATCGAGCGTGATCGTAGGCACGGTGATGACGGGCAGGGTCGCCAATCGCCGCTCCAGCTCCTGATAGCGCGGATCCCCATCGGCCAGCCCGTAGCGATGCCGATAGCTGTGGATCACGACATCGACGTGATCGGGATTGTCGAACGCCTCCGCCGCGCGCGCGAAGGTCGCATCGTCGAAGCGCCACTGCGGCGACCATTGCTGCCACAGCAGCCGTGCGATGTCGGCGCGGTGGGCGGCGAGCCCGGCGCGGCCGCGCTCGGTCTGGAAGTACCACTGATACCAGAACGCGAACTCGCGCGGCACCGGCGCCGGCTCCAATGCCCGCGCAATGTCCTGGATCAGATAGCCGTTCACGGAGACCAGGCCCGTGCAGCGCTCGGGCCACAGCGCCGCGCCGACGCAGGCGGCCCTGCCACCCCAATCATAGCCGGCGAACACGGCGCGCGGGATCGCCAGCGCATCCATCAGCGCGACCAGATCGGCGCCGACCGCGGCCTGCTGGCCCGAGCGCGGCGTCGATGCGTCGCGGAAACGAGTGGGTCCATAGCCGCGCAGATAGGGCACGATGACGCGGCAGCCCTGCGCGGCGAGGCGCGGCGCGACCTCGACATAGGAGTGGATATCGTAGGGATAGCCGTGCAGCAGGATGACGACGGGGCCATCGGCCGGCCCGCTCTCGACATAGGCAATGCGGAGCACGCCTGCGTCGATCTCCCGCAACGGCTGCAACACCCGATCCGTCATGCCATCTCTCCACGTCGTCGCGCCGCGCTCTCGAGCCGGGCGTTGCGCCGAGGATAGTTCTGATCCGGATTCCCCGCTACACTCACACGCGCTGTCGAAGGGGAACTGCCATGCTGCGCTCGCTGGTCTCGCTGCTTGCCGTGCTGGTCGCGTTCGCATCGCCCGCTCTGGCGCAATCGGGGCCGCGCACCAGCGAGTGCCTGGCGATGGCCGGCAACCAACCGCGCGCGATGCCGGTCAGCCTGCGCCGGACGGCGGCTGCCGGCAACGAGGTGACGATCACCTATGCCGGCCACTCGACCTACTTCATCGACACGCCGATGGGCATCCGCATCGCGACCGACTACAGCGGCGCCTATCAGGTCGGACGGCTGCCCGACGTGATCACCATGAACCGCGCGCATTCGACGCACTACACGCTGGCGCCCGATCCGCGCATCCCGCATGTGCTGCGCGGCTGGGGCGACGACGGCAAGCCGGCCCAGATCTTCGAGCGAATCGGCGACGTGCTGATCCGCAACATCACCACCGACATCCGCCGCTATTTCGGAGATTCCATCGGCATCGACATGATCAAGGACGGCAACTCGATCTTCATCTTCGAGGTCGCCGGCCTGTGCATCGGCCATCTCGGCCACCTGCACGTCAAGCTCGACGAGACTCATTTCGCCGCAATCGGCCGGCTCGACGTGGTGATGGTGCCGATCGACGGCACCTACACGATGTCGCTCGACGGCATCTCGGAGATCACCAAGCGTCTGCGCGCCTCGGTGGTGCTGCCGATGCACCGCTTCGCGACGCCGCTCGACGAGTTCATGCGCAAGATCGGCCAGCAGTTCGAGATCGACCGCCGCGCCGAGCGCACCTTGAAGATGTCGCGCGAGCTGCTGCCACAGGTCCCGACCGTGATCATCCTCGACGGCGTCTAGGCGCCCGCAAGGCTGGTGCCGCGGCGGCCTTCCGGCGTCAGGAACATGCGCTTGAGCTTGTTGATGACCCGCACCGCGAGGCCGAGCACGTAGGGCTGGGTCTTCAGGCAGAAGGCGAGCTTCTTGACGTGACCCTCGACATGCCATTTGGCATGCGCGCCGTCGCGGAAGAAGATCACGTCGCCCGGCCCGTAGCGCTTCGCCGGCATGCCCTCGCTCTCCAGCGTGATCGCGCCTTCGAGGATCAGGATGGTCTCGTCGAAATCGTAGTACCAGTTGAACTTGCCCTCGGTGCAATGCCAGACGATGGTCGAGCCCAGCCCGTCGCTGCTGCGCGCGATGGTGCAGGAGGTCGCGGTCGGATTGCCCTCGATGATCCAGGACGGCTCGATCGGAGCGGGCGCCAGGTCGACGGTGAGATTGGCGGTTTCGATCAAGGACGGAGACATCTTGGACCTCAAATGCATGGGACTGAAATGACCGGGCGAACGCCGGCACGAGCTTGCGACCGTAGCCGATTGCACCTAATGGCTGCTTTCCGCGATCGTTAAGATTTGAACAGACCACCGCGACCAGCCGTCGCATCACAAACACGCAAGCGCTATAAACTTCACGCGAACGCCGCAATTTGTTCGCGGCCTCGCCAAACCTGCTGATCTACTGTTTGCTCGCACTGCAAGATGCGGACAGGTGCCCCTCCGGTCGCCCTGCCCATCCTGCGCCGTGCCGTCACCTTTAAAGATTTTCCGCCTTCGCAGAGATAAGGATTTCCCAGGATGCGCCGACTGAGCCTCGCACTCGCCCTCACGCTGTCCGCCGCCGCCCTTGCAACCAGCAACCTCGTCATGGCGGGCGAAACGCCCGCCCCCGAAAACGCCAAGGCCTACTTCATCAACCTGAAGGACGGCGACACCGTCTCCTCGCCGGTCCTGATCCGCTTCGGCCTGTCCGGCATGGGCGTCGCGCCGTCCGGCACCGAGGCTCCCAACACCGGGCACCACCACCTGCTGATCGACGCGCCCGCGCTCGAGGGCGACGCACTCAACGAGGCGATCCCGGTCGATGCCGGCCACGTGCATTTCGGCAAGGGCCAGACTGAAGCCTCGGTCAATCTCACGCCGGGCAAGCACACCTTGCAGCTCGTGCTCGGCGACTGGAGCCACATCCCCCACAACAAGCCGGTGATGTCGGAGCGGATCACGATCGACGTTCAGGCCACCACCGGCAGCGCCAAGCAGTAGGCAGGTTCGATCGACGACGACACCGCCGCGAGCATCGCTCGCGGCTCGCTTCGGGCCGGTGCACGCGTGGCGCCGGCCCGTCATGCGTCAGGCCCACTCGCCCTTGCGGAACACCGGGACGCGGCGGCCATCTTCATGGAGGCCGTCGATGTCGGTGTCGGCCGCGCCGATCATCCAGTCGATGTGGATCAGGCTTTGGTTGCCGCCCTGGGCTGCGATCTGCTGCGGCGACAGCGACGTGCCGTTGACGAAGCATTTGGAGTAGCACTGGCCGAGCGCGATGTGCGAGGCCGCGTTCTCGTCGAACAGCGTGTTGTAGAACAACAGGCCGCTCTTGGAGATCGGCGACGAGTGCGGCACCAGCGCGACTTCGCCGAGCCGGCGCGCGCCCTCGTCGGTGTCGAGCACCTTGTTCAGCACCTCCTCGCCCTTCGAGGCCCTGGCCTCGACGATGCGGCCCTCCTCGAACCTGACCTGGATGTTGTCGATCAGCGTGCCCTGATAGGACAGCGGCTTGGAACTGACGACGTGACCCGACACACGGCGGCAATGCGGCGTCGTGAACACTTCCTCGGTCGGAATGTTGGCGTTGCAGGTGATGCCGTTCTTGGCAGTCGAGGCGCCGCCCTCCCATTCATGGCCGTCGGCAAGACCGATCGTCAGGTCCATGCCGGGTCCGGTGTAATGCAGCGCGCTGAAACGCTGGCCGTTGAGCCACTCGGTGCGCTCGCGCAGCACCGCGTTGTGGCGCTCCCAGGCAGACACGGCATCCTCGCGGTCGACACGCGACGCTGCGAAGATCGCGTCCGCGAGCTTCGCCACCGCGACCTCCTCCGGCACGTCCGGGAAAACCAGCTTGGCCCAGGACGGGCTCGGATAGGCAATGATGTTCCAGTTGGTCTCGAAATTGGTGATCTTTTCCAGCGCCGGCTGATAGGCCTTGGAGTTGGCCTTGCTGGCGCGCGCCACCTTGGCCGGATCCTGGCCGGACAGCAGCATCGGATTGTCGCCGACGATGGCGAGCCGCGCGGTATTCTCCGAGAACGCCTTGGCCATGCCCTGATAGAGCCAGTCGGCGGCGCGATCGAAGCTGTTGTCACGGCCAAAACGGTAGCGCGCCAGCGTCAGTTCCTCGTCGGAGAAGAACGAGGTCACGATCCCAGCGCCGGCCTTGTAGGCGTGCTCGGCGACCTTGCGCACCAGCGGCAGCGCCACCGACGGCGCGGTCAGCAGCAGATCCTGACCCGGCTGCAATTGCAGGCCCACCTTCACCGCCACCTCGGCCAGGCGGTCGAGCTTGACGGGATCGATGGCGGCATCGAAGTTGCGCGGATGTGCGGTCATCAGGGGATCCAGTTCCGTTTCTTTGCGGTGTTGAAGAGATAGGCCAATCGATGGGGCGGTCAATGGTGAACGGGAGACGGCTCCTGCATCGCCTCTCCGCCCTCGTCGCCGTGCAGGGCATGGCCCGGACAACTGCCGTGAAGGTGTTCGGAAACATAGCCGACACCTCAAAACGGGCCCTATGGATCCGCATCAGTCGCTCTCCAAAGCTAAGCCGCGAGCTCGGTGCCCGCCCTCCCCTGGAGGGGGGAGGGTCGCCTCGTGGTGAGCGAAGCGAAACGTGAGCCGGGGTGGGGTGATCTCTCCACGTGCACAAGCGCTCGCGGAGAGATCACCCCACCCCGCTCGCCCGCTTCGCGGGCGACCGACCCTCCCCCTCCAGGGGAGGGTGGGCACCGAGCCATTGGCGCCGTCGTGATCAACAATTTTGAGGCATATGGGATGTGCATATGGGGATGTGCGTCCGTAGCCTCGCGGCGCCCCGGGCGTCCGAGTGATACAGTGGTCTCACCCTCTTCAAACGAGAGGGTGCAGGGAAGGCCGGACCTCGACTGAGGCCCGTGGCCCGCCTGCTCAAAAAATGCAGGCGGCAGGTACCACAGGTCCAGCCGGATGATCCGGCCCTCCCTGCGCGATGGCGCTACGGCTGCTTCGCGTTCTCCCCGGTGCGCCGGGCTTTTGGGTCACCGTCACCCACGCGGCGCCATTGGCGCCAGCGCAGGCTTGATACTGGCATCGGAGTATCAGGACCACGCGACTTGACCGTGCGAGCCGATGTTGTTCGTCCGCGCGAATGACCACGCTGCAAACCGGCCCGCCCATCACATCCCACCTCCACGCTTCGTGACGACCGCGCAGCGCCCCTCGTCGATGAGGCGGGACAGCGACAAACAATCATGATTTTCCGAAATTGCCAAGCAGGATATTTTTTCTGCCGGGACTGGACAGCCCAAATCAGCCTGGACTTGCTCGTGAAATCGGATTCCGGACGCAGCGGCGATCGGGCGGATATGAAGCCTCGACAGGCTTGTCCGATCTCGGCGTGAGGGGCATGAGTCGCCCGACGAGCGGCATTCTGATTGCGTCAGTCCTCGACGCGCAGCCCGTCACCATCGACGTACCAGTCGGCACGTGACGCCCAATGCACGTGGCGATCGGGAGCGGTGCCGAGCGGCTCGTCGAAGCTCCCGGCGGGAATGATCGCCTCGCGGCCGCTGCGCGTCAGATGCGGCATCGTGCTGCCGCAAGTGCTGCAGAAGGCGGTGGCGAAGCTGCGCGCCTGCGGCAGGTCGAACCGTGTGACGTTCGCCTTGCCCCGCATCCAGCGCAGCGCCGACGCCTTGACGATGACCTCACAGGAGTGCGCCGTGCCGCTGGCCTTGCGACAGCGCGAGCAATGGCAATTGAGGAAGTTGTCGAACGGCCCATCGACCTCGAAGCCGACCCGGCCGCAGAGGCAACTGCCGCGGAACGTGGTCATGACGATCTCCTGTCGTGGTCTGGAACGGAATGCCCAAGAGCGCGGCACGCGTGGAGGATGTTACTTATCCTGATTGCATCTTTGTGGCTATTAGGACGACTGAAGGCCAGCCGCGGTCGCCGCGCTGTTAGTAGGTAGTCTGATCTTCCCAAAGCGGAACATCCATTTGTTGTGAGTCATCCTCGACGCCGAGAGTCAATCTTTTCGAATGATTTGGAACCAGTCCGAGCGGGCAGCGCCGTCCCGCATTTGCATGGCTCGGGGGCGATTCGGTCACTTTGAGGACATGTTTGGACGTTGATTGGCGCGCGGCAGGGGGATTTCACAGTGTACAGGAGTCCTCCGAATGTACCGCGTTGTAATTGTCGTCGCCGCATTGCTGGCTCTCTCCGTTCAAGCCGAGGCCCGTCCTCGTCACCATCATCATCACTACTCGTACCGACACCATCACTCCTTCATGAACGCCATGGCCTCGATCCCCGGCGAGGGCCGCGTCGTCGGTGGCCGGCCGTCGGGATGCCCGCATGCCTTCTGCGGCTGCGAAGCGTCGCTCTACACGTTCGGCCGGGTCATTCCCGAGTTGAATCTCGCATCCAACTGGCGTCGCTTTCCACGCGCGGCTCCCGCACCGGGCATGGCGGCGGTCCGCTCCGGCCACGTCATGATCCTGCAGCAGCAGGTCGCCGGCAATGTCTGGTATGTGCATGACGGCAATTCCGGCGGTCACGTCACCCGCGAGCATCCGCGGTCGATCGCCGGCTACGCGATCGTGAACCCGAACGGCGGTTCCACGATGTTCGGCGCAGCGGCTCGTGTCACGCGCGAGGCCCGTGCGCCGAGATATCAGCGGTTCGCCCGCAATGCACGCTCCGACGGCTGGATGGCCAGCGCGGCGCCGATAGCCTTCAACTAGGTCCCGACGCCGTCGCGGGCGGGCGGCATGCAGCTATCAAGTCGGGAACTGCATGCCGCTTATGCCGACGCGGACCGCACCTCGCGTCTGAACAGCACGTAGAGCGCCGGCAGCACCAGCAGCGTCAGCATCGTCGACGAGATGATGCCGCCGATGACGACGGTGGCGAGCGGGCGCTGGACCTCGGCGCCGGCGCCGGTCGCGATCGCCATCGGCACGAAGCCGAGCGAGGCGACCAGCGCCGTCATCAGCACCGGCCGCAATCGCGCCAGCGCGCCCTCCTCCACCGCGGCCCGCACCGAGCGTCCCTCGCGGCGTAGCCGTTCGATGAAAGCGATGATGACCAGGCCGTTGAGCACGGCGACGCCTGACAGCGCGATGAAGCCGACGCCGGCCGAGATCGACAGCGGCAGGCCGCGCAGCAGCAGCGCCGCGATGCCGCCGGTCAGCGCCAACGGCACGCCGGAGAACACCAGCGCGGCATCGGCGAACGAACCCATGCTCATGAACAGCAGCAGGAACACCAGCGCGAGCGCGATCGGCACCACGATCGTGAGACGCTTGGTCGCCGACACCAGTTGCTCGAACTGTCCGCCCCAGCCGATCCAATAGCCTGGCGGCAGCTTGACCTTCTCCGCGACGGCGGCCTGCGCCTCGGTCACGAACGAGCCGAGGTCGCGGGCGCGAACATTGGCTGACACGACGATCCGCCGCTTGCCGTTCTCGCGGCTGACCTGGTTCGGCCCCGGCGCCGAAGCCACGGCCGCGACCGACGACAGCGGCACGTAGCGCGGCTGTGCGGCCGAGGAGAAGGCGGTGCGCAGCGGCGCGGCATTCGCCTCCTCACCCGCCGGCAGTGGAATCGGGATCGCGCGGATCGCATCGAGATTGCCGCGCAGACGCTCGGGGAGGCGGACGACGATGTCGAAGCGGCGGTCGCCGTCGAACAGCTTTCCGGCCGCCTTGCCGCCGATCGCGATTTCGACCACGCTCTGCACCTCGGCCACGCTGAGGCCGTAGCGCGACAGCGCCTGGCGGTCGATCCTGACCGTCAGGATCGGCAGCCCCGCGACCTGCTCGGTCTTGACGTCGGTCGCGCCATTGACGCCGCGGATCGCGGCTTCGACCTGGCGCGCCGCGCCCTGCAGGATATCGAGATCGTCGCCAAAGATCTTGATACCGACGTCGCTGCGCACGCCGGAGATCAGCTCGTTGAAGCGCAACTGGATCGGCTGCGAGATCTCGTAGTTGCTGCCGGGGATCTCGTCGGCCGCCGCCTCGATCTCGGCGACGAGCTGCGCCTTCGGCTTCGCCGGGTCGGGCCACGCCTGGCGCGGCTTCAGCATGATGTAGCCGTCACCCTGCGACGGCGCCATCGGATCGGTCGCGACCTCGGCCGTGCCGATGCGGGTGAACACGTCCTTCACCTCCGGGATGCGTCGCAGCCGCGCGTCCAGCGCCTTCTGCAGGTCGACCGAGAGGGTGTGGCTCGTTCCGGGGATGCGCAGGGCCGCGAGCGCGACGTCGCCCTCGTCAAGGCTCGGAATGAACTCGCCGCCCATGCGCGTCGCGGCAAAGCCGCTCGCCGCGACGATCACCACGGCCAGGGCTACGACCATCAGGCGGTGCGCGATCACGCCGCGCAGCAGCGGCGCGTAGACCCGCCGCGCGCCGCGCATGATGAGGTTCTCCCGCTCGGATACCTTGCCGGTGACGAAGATCGCGACCGCTGCCGGCACGAAGGTGATCGAGAACAGCACGGCGGCACCGAGCGCCATCAGCACCGTCAGCGCCATCGGCGTGAACATCTTGCCCTCGACGCCGGTCAGCGTCAGCACCGGAAGATAGACCACGGCGATGATGCCGGTGCCGAACAGGCTCGGCCCGATCACCTCGCGCGCGCCGCTGATGATGGTCTGCAACCGCTCGGCGGTCGTGAGCAGTCCGCCCTTGCGATGCTGCGCCTGGGCCAGCAGCCGCAGGCAGTTCTCGACGATGATGACGGCGCCGTCGACGATGATGCCGAAATCGATCGCGCCGAGGCTCATCAGGTTGGCGCTCACCCTGCTCTCGACCATGCCGGTGATGGTCATCGCCATCGACAGCGGGATGATGCAGGCTGTGACCAGTGCGGCCCGGATGTTGCCGAGCAGGAGGAACAGCACGACGACGACCAGCGCGGCGCCTTCGAGCAGGTTCTTCTCCACGGTGCGGATCGTCGCTTCGACCAGATGGGTGCGGTCATAGAGCGTGCGCGTGACCACGCCCTCGGGCAGCGACTTCGCGATGTCGTCGAGCCGGGCGGCGACGCGGCGCGCAACGGCGCGACTGTTCTCGCCGATCAGGAGCATCGCCGTGCCCAGGATCGCCTCCTCGCCGTTGAGCGTCGCCGCCCCCGTGCGCAGGTCGCGCCCTTCGGTCACCTCGGCGACGTCTCCGATGCGCACCGGCGTGCCGCCGCGGGCGCCGATCACGATGTCCTTCAACTCGGCGGCGCTGCCGACCTGGCCGGGCGCGCGCACCAGATATTGCTCGCCATTGCGCTCGATATAGCCGGCGCCGACATTGGCATTGTTGGACGCCAGCGCCGCGATCACGTCACGGAAGCTGATCTTGTAGGCCATCAGACGGCCGGGATCGGGCAGCACGTGGAATTGGCGCTCGAAGCCGCCGATCGTGTTCACCTCGATCACGCCCGGCACGCCGCGCAGTTGCGGTCGGATGATCCAGTCCTGGATGGTGCGCAGATCGGTCGGCGAGTAGTCGGTGCCATCAGGCGTCTTGGCGCCGGGCTTGGCTTCGACCGCATACATGAAGATCTCGCCGAGCCCGGTCGAGAGCGGTCCCATCGCGACCTCGACGCCCGGGGGCAGCTGATCCTTGATCTGCTGGATGCGCTCGTTGACGAGCTGGCGCGCGAAATAGATGTCGGTGCCGTCCAGGAACACGACGGTGACCTGGCTCAACCCATAGCGCGACAGCGAGCGCGTGTAGTCCAGCTTCGGCAGGCCGCCCATCGCGGTCTCGACCGGGAAGGTGATGCGCTGTTCGGTCTCGAGCGGCGAGTAGCCGGGCGCCTTGGTGTTGATCTGCACCTGCACGTTGGTGATGTCGGGCACGGCGTCGATCGGCAGCCGGGTGAAATTCCAGGCGCCGAAGCCGGCGGCGGCGAGCGCAGCGATCAGCACCAGCCAGCGCTGGCGCACGGCGAACGCGAGGACCGCGTCAATCATGCTCGGCCTCCCCCTTGCCCATCTCCGCCTTCACCACAAAGCTGTTCTCGGCAACGTAGTGTTCGCCGGCGGCGAGGCCATCGCGGATTTCGACATAGGTCGGGTCGGACTCGCCAGTGACCACGGGGCGCGCCTCGATCTTGTCGCCCTCCTCGCGCACGAACACGACGGTCTTGTTCTCCAGGGTCTGGATCGCGCTCGCGCGGACCGCCACGGCGACGCTGCGCTTGGCGAGAACCAGCCGCGCGGTGACGAACAGGCCCGGGCGCAGCCGGCCGTCGGGATTGGCCAGCACGACGCGGGCAAGCGCGGTCTGCGTCTCGCTGGCGCCGACGGGGGCGATGTAGGACACGTGGCCGCGGATCGCGCCGCGTCCGTCATCTGGATCGATCAGCACCTCGTCGTCGAGCCGGACGCGCCGGAGATCCTGGCGATAAATCGACAGGTCGACCCAGATCGTGGAGAGATCCGCGACCACGAAGGCCGGCTTCTGCTCGGAGGCGTATTCGCCGAGCGAGATCTGGCGGTCGATGATGGTGCCGCCGATCGGCGCCTTGAGATCATACGAGGTCAAGCTCTGATTGCTCTCGATCGCGGCGAGCAGCTCGTCCTTGGCGACGGTGTCGCCGATGCGCTTTTTGATGGCACGGACGATGCCCGGAAAGCGCGGCGTCACCTGCACCAGCGCTTCCTGATTGGCGCGCAGCACGCCGTTGAACGCCAGCGTATCCGACAAGGTCGCAGGGCCGGCTTCGGCGAGCGCGACGCCGGCCGCGGCGAGCTTCACGTCGCTGATGCGGATGCGGTCGGCGCCATGCTCGTCCTGCTCGACATGGTCCTTCGGTGCCTTCTCGGCATGATCGGCATGGCCGACGGTTGCCTGGGCCTGCGGCTCCGCCTCGACCAGCAGGCGCGATGCGCCGGCGCCGGCGGCGGCCGCCAGGATGACAATGAGGATGACGGTGGATGGTCTCATCGCGCAGTCTCCCGTTCCAGGGTGAAGGGACGGCCGACCAGGCCTTCGATCGTCGCCACGGCGACATGGATGTTCTGCAGCGCCTCCTGCTCGCGCAGCCGCGCCTGCGCCACGCTCGCCTGTGCGTCCAGCACCTCGAGCAACGAGAAGCGGCCGGCGCTGTAGCCCTGCGCGATCTCGTCGGCCGCCTCCTGCGCCTTCGGAATTGCGATCTCGCGCAGCACGGACAATTCCCGCAGCGAGCCCTGCAGCGAGTCGTAGGCGCGACCGGCGATCACCAGCAGCGCGTTGCGGTTGGCCTTGCGCTCGGCTTCGGTCTTGGCGAGGCTTTCCTGCGCCGAGAGGATATTGCCCTGGTTCTGGTCGAACACCGGGATCGGCACGGAGACGCTGAGCCTGACGGCGTCGTCCTGCGTGTCGTTGAAATGCCGCCAGCCGGCACCGATGCGGACGTCGGGGTACGGCTTCAGCCGCGCCAGCAGCAGCTCGGCATTGCGCTGCGCGTAGACCGCGGTCCAGCGGACGAGCTGCGGATTGGCATCGATCGCCGCGATCACGGTCTGGAACGCCGGCGGCTGGCCGGTCGCATCGAACCGGCCGGTGACGGCCGGGAGCTTCGCCGAGCTGTCGCCGATCAGCACGGCGAGCTCGCGGCGTGCGCTCGAAAGCGTCGCCTTAACGCGCTCGCGATCGGCTCGCACCAGCGCCGAGGCGACCTCGGCGCGGCCGGTCTCCGCCGGCGACGACGCGCCCGCCTCGACGCGACGGCGCAGCAGCGGCGTCAGGCGATCGAGCGCTGCGACCTGATCGTCGAGGATCTGGATGCGCCGCTGCGTGGCGAGCACCGTCACGAAGGCGATCGCGGTCTCCGACAAAATCTCCAGCCGCACCGCCTGGCGCTGGATCTCGGCGGTGCGCACGCCGGCCTGGCCGGCGGCGATGCGGGCGTCGCGCTTGCCGAACCATTCGAACGCCTGGCTGATCTGCAAGGTCGTCTCGGCCGATCGCGTGCCGCGATATTGACCCGAGCCGAATGAATTGTCCTGCTCGTAGGACAGCTCGGGATTGAGCAGCGCGCCGGCCTGGAGCCGCTGGCCGGAGGCGATGCCGATGTCACGATCGGCGGCGGATAGCCGTGGATTGGCGGCGAGGGCGCGCGACAGCGCCGCGCGGAGGGTCAGCGTCTGCGCCGCGGAGGCGTGCACGGACAGAGCGAGCAGGGCTGCGGCGCCGATGGCACGCGCAGCCATCCCGGGGAATGGCATGAGATGAACCTGTCTGGACGGGCAAGGATGGACGGCATCGGCCGTCCGGCACGTTGCGTCAGCTCAGGCGTTTTGGCGGCGGAGACTCGGACTCGGGGAGGACGCCTGCACTGAGCAGGGGAACGGCCCAGCCGGTTGCGGCCACGACCTCGGCCGGGACGGCGGCGAACTGCGGCTGCGGCACGGCCACCGAGAAGCAGCCATGGCAATGATGGTCGGCGATGCCGCGCTGATCGGTGTGGCCCGCTCGGTCGAGCAGCGACGCGATCTCCGGCTTGCCCGCGGAGGGATGGGCGACGTCGATGTCACAAGCGCCGTGCAGCGCGCCCGCGAGGACATAGGCGAGCATCAGGCAGGCGGCCACGATCCGGCGCAGCATGCGCGGACGGCTCGTGATGTCTCGTTTGCCAATGCTGCGCACCGCGCCCCCTGTTCGGCGAGCGGATAGCACGTGGCCGGCGCGGTTGTCGATCAGCAACAATGTAACAAGCGGAACCGCTCACGGCGCGCCAAGGGCGGGCGCCAGGATCACGCAGGCGAGCAGCGCCAGGGCCGCAGCGCTGCAGCGATAGCCGAGCCACGCCGGCACGACATGCCCGAGGCCGCAGCGCAGCGTCGCGCCGAGCGCGATCCAGGCTCCTCCGATCGTCGCGGTCGAAAGCCCGAGCACGACCAGGAACGGCCATAGGCTCGCCGCATCGCCTTCCGGCGGCAGCAAGGTGAAGGCGAAGATGATGGCCTTTGGATTGAACAGCGTCGTGATGAACACTCCGCGCAGGGTGACCGGCGCCGCATCGCTTGCGCCGCTGCTGCTGCCGTGGCGCCAGAGCGCGGCCGCGAGGTGCAGCAGATAGAGCACGACCACGACACGGAGAGCATGTCCGACCAGCGGCGCGGTCGCAACGAGCGGACCGAGCGTGATGCGCAGCGTCGCGATCGCGAGCAGATAGCCGGCAAGCTCGGCGAGCAGCAGATGAACGGATGCGCGCGCGCCACGGCTCGCACCGGCAGTGGCGAGCAGCGTGTTGGTTGGGCCGGGCGTGACGAGCAGCGCGGCGCCCGCCGCGCCGAAGGTCAGGATATCCATGACCGCATCAAGCACGCGCGCCATGCGCCGGCCTTGACGCGCGTCAACGTCCGGCGCCGCGGGCCGCAGTCCCGTTTTCCGGAACGGCTCGTATGTCGGCTTCATTGCGGACGATGGTCGGCCGCGCCGCATGATAGGATCGTATGGCAGCATGCAGGGCGATTGATTGACTTGGCTCTCGTGCAAACTAAGGTTCGCGGCGCCGGAAGTGGAACAGCGCCTGATCATCGCACCGTTCGGACGCGTAGCATCGATGGTCGGCGCGCAAGGATCGGAAGACAGATGACGTTGGCGATGAGCTGGGACGAGTGGGCCCGGCAAGATGGCATGGCGCTGGCGGCGCGCGTTCGCAGCGGCGAGCTGACGGCGGCGGAGCTGGCAAGGCAGGCCGCCGAGGCAATCGCAAAAGTCGATCCCGCACTGTCCGGCGTGATCGAAGTCTTCGCCGACGCCGTCGAAGATCCGGCGAAGGCCGGCGCCAATCTCGCAGGCCCCTTCGCCGGCCTGCCGTTCCTGATGAAGGATCTCGGGCCGACCATGGCCGGGCGCCTGCAGGAGCAGGGCTCGCTGTTCATGCGCGGCAACCGTCCCGCCGCCGACACGCACCTGACGGCGAAGATGCGCAAGGCCGGCCTCAACCTGATGGGCCGCACCACTACGCCGGAGTTCGGCGTCTGCAGCTCGGCCGAGAACCCGGCCGTCTATGTCACGCGCAATCCGTGGAATACCGACTACACGACCTGCGGCTCGTCGGCCGGCAGTGCCGCGATGGTCGCCGCCGGCGTGGTGCCGATCGCGCATGCCACCGATGGCGGCGGCTCGATCCGGATTCCCGCAGGCGTCAATGGCAATATCGGGCTGAAGGTCTCGCGCGGGGTGTTCTCGATCGCGCCGCATCTGTCGGATCTCTCCGGCCTCGTCTCGATCCAGGGCTGCCAGTCGCGCAGCGTGCGCGACACCGCGGCGTTCGTCGATCATTGCCGCGGCGGCGCGCCGGGCGAGTTCATGCCGTATTGGACCACGCCGGAGCCTTACGTCGAGCTGATCAAGCGCGATCCCGGCAAGCTCAGGATCGCGCTGTCGCATCAATGGGGCGACTATCGCGCCACGCCGCACATCGCTTCAGAGCTGGCGCGTGTCGGCAAGTTCCTCGAGGGCCTCGGCCACCACGTCGGCTACGCGCTGCCCGACGTGGATTATCGCGCCGCATTCGCGGCGCAGACCACCTGCTACATCTCCAACTTCGCGATCGTCATCAACAACCTGCTCGCGTCGCGCAAGCTCGAGCGGCCGCCGGCCGAGCTGATCGAGCCCATCAACATCCGCATCTGGGAGGCCGGCCGCGATACCAGCTTCGCCGAGCGCGCGGCGATGCAGGCGGTGTTCAACACCACCTCGCGCGCCTTCGGCGCCTTCTTCGAGGACTGGGATATCATCCTGACGCCGATCACCGCGCTGCCGACCCCGAAGATCGGCACTACCGAATATCTGACGATCAGCGACAATCCGGACGTGCTCAACTGGTTCGAGAATCTCTGGCGCAACTTCGCGTTCACGCCGCTCGCCAACCTCTGCGGCATTCCGGCGATCTCGCTGCCGCTCGCGACCAACGAGCACGGCCTGCCGCTCGGCATCCAGGCGATCGGCAAGCAGGCCGACGACGGCCTGCTGCTGCAGTTGGCCGCCCAGATCGAGCGCGCGATCGAGGGCAAGTGGAACGGCGGTACCACGCCCGCCGTCCACGTGACCAAAGCCTGAGCCGCAACCACGAGCGCCCCGCCGGCCACTGATCCGGCGGCGCCCATCGATCGTTGTTCAGCGTGGACGGTGCCGGCCGGAAGCCGGCGCGTCGCACTGATCGGCGAGGGCGAACGTGACGGACGAGCGGACCGCGACGCGTTCCGGCAGGGAGGCGGCAGATGCCGCCCTGCCCCGGCGCGGCATGCGGGTCCCGTGGTGACGCCATGCCGAAGATGCGGCGCAAGGCCGACTTGCCGACCAGGATATGCGCTGCGTGCGGCCGCCCGTTTGCGTGGCGGCGCAAATGGGCACGCGACTGGAACGAGGTGAGATACTGCTCGGACCGCTGCCGATCCGACCGCGGCCGGACGCCCACTGCGATCGCCAGGAGCCGCGGAGGCTAGCGTCATGATGTCCGGCGTCCCCGCTCCGATGCGCATTCTCGGCCTCGCCGGGCTGATTCCGTTCGCGGGCCTCGCCGCATTGGTGATTGCAGGTGACGATCCGATCCGGCTGGCCGCGCTGCGCGCGCAGATCGGCTATGGCGCGGTCATCGTGAGCTTTCTCGGCGCGATCCATTGGGGCGTCGCCGTGCAGACGCCGGCGCTGGCAGTCTGGCCGCGCATGAGCTGGGGGGTGACGCCGTCCCTGCTCGGCTGGGTCGCGCTGTTGCTGCCGCCGCTGCCCGCGTTGGTGCTGCTCGAAGCCGCGCTGCTGACCGCGTTGGTCTACGATGAGTTCAGCTTCGGCGGCGACGATCGACGAGCCTGGTTCCTGAAGCTGCGGCGGCTGCTCAGCCTTGGTGCAATACTGTCTCTGCTCGCCACGCTGATAGGCATCGTGGTCAAGGGCGCGCTCTGACGGTCACCGTTGTGGACAATGCGGCAATCCCTCGGGCAAGCTCGCATATCCACTCGCGAGGCGCCATGAACATCCTGCTGCTCAATCCCAACATCCGCACCGACATCACCGACCTGATGCTGCAGGTCGGCCGGGAGGCTGCTGCGCCCGGCACCACCCTGATCCCCTGCACCGCGCCGCGCGGCGTGCCCTACATCGCCACCCGCGCCGAGGCGCAGATCGGCGGCGCCGTCGCACTGGAGATGCTGGCGGAGCGTCACGGCACCTTCGACGCTGCGATCATCGCTGCGTTCGGCGATCCCGGCCTGTTCGCGGCGCGCGAGCTGTTCGACGTGCCGGTGATCGGGCTTGCGGAGGCCGCGATGCTGACGGCCTGCATGGCTGGACGGCGCTTCGCGATCGTCACCTTCGCGCAGGCGCTCGGCCCCTGGTACGAGGAGTGCGTGCGCATGCACGGGCTGATGGAGCGCTGCGCCGGCATCCGCATGCTCGACGGCAGCTTCAAGCAGATCTCCGACGTGCAGCACGAGAAGGAGGAGCTGCTGGTCGAGCTGGCGCTGCGCGCGGTCGAGGAGAACGAGGCCGACGTCCTGATCTTCGCCGGCGCGCCGCTGTCCGGCCTCGCGGCCCGGGTCGCGCATCGTATCCCGGTGCCGGTGGTCGATCAGGTGATCGCGGCGGTGAAGCAGGCCGAAGCACTGCTCGCCTTGAAGATGCGCAAAGCCACCGCCGGCACCTTCCGCCGCCCGGCCGCGAAACCGACGACGGGCTTGCCCGCGGCGCTGGCCGCACGGCTGGAGCATCGCGACGGTTAGCTGGACGACACTGTTAGTGGGCTTGCTCGATCCTTGCCTCTCCCCGCTTGCGGGGAGAGGGAGCGCATCGCCGTCGGCGCACGCCCGTGCCTCCTAGCTGGAATGGCATCTTAATACTGGCGTACCTGTCATATCCTCTTTTGTACACAAGCAGCCGCCACTGCCTGAAAAGGCGGCACGCTTCTTGCTTTTTCAAACGAATAGAGCAGGAAGCCCATGGCCAGCGTATCGGACGCCAAGTCGCTCGTTCTGGATCGGATCACGCACCGCTTCGCCAGCGGCACGATGGCCGTCTCCGACGTCAATCTCGATGTGAAAGGCGGCGAGATCATCGCCCTGCTTGGGCCCTCGGGCTGCGGCAAGACCACGCTTTTGCGCATCATCGCCGGCTTCATCGGCCAGAGCGAGGGGCGCGTCATCATCGGCAACGACGTCGTCGACGCGCTGCCGCCCAACCGCCGCGCCGTCGGCATCGTGTTCCAGAACTACGCCCTGTTTCCGCATCTCTCGATCACCGAGAATGTCGGCTACGGCCTCGCCGCGCGCGGCGTCGACAAGGCGACGCGCAACAAGGAAGCGCAGCGGCTGCTCGACATGGTGCAGCTCGGCCCGTTCGGCGAGCGGCTGCCGCGGCAGTTGTCCGGCGGACAGCAGCAGCGCGTGGCGCTGGCGCGCGCACTGGCGATCAAGCCGTCGATCCTGCTGCTCGACGAGCCGTTCGCGGCGCTCGACAAGAATTTGCGGCTCGACATGCAGATCGAGGTCAAGCGGCTGCAGCGCATGGCGGGCACCACAACCTTGATCGTGACGCACGACCAGGAGGAGGCGCTGTCGATGGCCGACCGCGTCGCCGTGCTCAGCCATGGTCATCTCGAGCAGTTCGGCACGCCGTCCGAGATCTACGACCAACCGCAGACGCTGTTCGTGAACAGCTTCGTCGGCACGGCGAACAAGATGAAGGGGACCGTGATCGCGACCGACGCGGGCAGTGTCAAGGTTGGTCTGGAGGCCGGCGGCGAGATCATCGCGCGCGCACCGCATCCGGTCAGTGCCTCAGACAAGGTCACCGTCTGCCTGCGTCCCGAGCACCTCACCTTCGTCAGCGACGACACCGGCTTTGCCGGCGAGATCGGCATGGCGTTGCCGCTCGGCGCCACCGTCGTCCACGAGATCAAGGCCAAGGACGGATCCAGCATCAAGATCTCGCAGGCCCGCACCGGCGGCACGCCGCTGCGCGAGGCCGGCGCCCCGGTGCGGGTCGCACCGATCGCACCCGGCCTCGCCACCGTCTTCCCGCAATAGACCAACAGACACATCGGAGTGGAACATGATGCTTGATCGCCGCCGGCTCCTGACCAGCGCCTTGACGCTGGGAGCCATGCACGCCTTCCCGGGCTTGAGCCTCGCGCAGGCGCGGCCGCTGGTGTTCGCGACCTTCACCGGCAGCTGGGAAGAAGCACATAAAGCCGTGCTCGTCCCTGCCTTCCGCAAGGCCAACACCGATGCGGCGATCGTGCTCGATCCGATGCTGTCGGTCGACCAGATCGCCAAGGTCAACGCCGCCAAGGCCAATCCGCCGATCGACGTCATGCTGCACGACCCGGGTCCGGCGCTGGTCGCGATCGGCCAGGATCTCGTCGAGCCCTACCCAGCCGACAAGAGCACCTATTTCAAGGACCTGATTCCGGAAGCGCAGGACGCGATGGGCCCGGCGCCGTTCTTCCAGGTCGTCGGCCTCACCTACAATCCAGAGACGGTGAAGACGCCGCCGACCTCGTGGGCCGATCTGTGGAAGCCCGAGTTCAAGGGCAAGGTCGGCATCACCAATCTGAACTCCACGCTCGGCACCGGCTGGCTGGTCGAGATCGCGCGCATGCGCGGCGGCTCGGAAGCCAATGTCGACGAAGGCTTCAAGGCGCTGGAGGAGCTGAAGCCGAACCTCGCCGCCGTCGCCGCCAATCCCGGCGCGCTGGCGACCCTGTTCCAGCAGGGCCAGATCGACATCTCGCCCGGCAACTTCAACGCCATCCAGATCCTGAAAGCGCGCGGCGTGCCCGTCGAGTTCGTGGCGCCCAAGGAAGGCGCGATCGCCTTCAAGACCACGATCCACATCGTCAAGAACTCACCGAACAAGGAGCTTGCCTTCAAGCTGATCGAGGCGGCGCTGTCACCGGAGGTGCAGACCACGCTGATGAACTCACCGTATCTGATCGTGCCGACCAACACCAAGGTCGCGATGTCCGGCGAGATCGCAAAGGTGCTGGCCAAGGACACCGCGGAGCTGAAGAAGAAGTTCGTGTTCCAGGATTGGAAGAAGATCAACGAGCAGCGCGCGTCCTGGATCGAGAAGTTCAACCGCGACATCAAGATCTGACGCGATGAAGAGCGCCACGACCGCACCTGGAGACGTGACCAGCTTCAGCCTAGGGCTTGCTCTGCCCTTGGGCCTGGTGTTCGCGATCTTCTTCGTGCTGCCGCTGGCGCAACTTCTTTTTCTCTCGCTGCACAACGACACCGCGGCGACGGTGTGGGGGCTCGGCCAGTACGTCAAATTCCTGACCGACCCCTTCAGCCTCGCCGTGCTCGGCTCGACGCTTCTGCTCGGCGCCGAGGTGACGCTCGCCTGTCTCGTGCTCGGCTATCCCATCGCCTGGCTGTACCAGCGCTCCGGCAGCCGGGTGCAGACCCTGATCATCATGATCGTGCTGCTGCCGCTGCTCACCAGCGTCGTCGTCCGCACCTTCGCCTGGATCGTGATCCTGGGCCGGCAGGGCATCATCAACTCCGTGCTGCAATCGCTCGGGCTGATCGGCACGCCGCTGCGCATGATCTACACGCAAGGCGGACTGGTCGCGGCGCTCGCGCAGGTACAGATGCCGCTGATGGTGCTTCCCCTGATCACCGCGATCGGCCGCATCGATCCCAATCTCTCCGACGCCTCGGCCTCGCTGGGCGCCGGAAGCTGGCGCACCTTCGTCAAGGTGATGCTGCCGCTGTCGATGCCAGGCATCATCGCGGGCTGCACCCTGACCTATGCGGCTGCGATCACCGCTTTCATCACGCAGTCGCTGGTCGGCGGCGGTCAGATGCTGTTCATGCCGATGTATCTGTATCAGCAGGCCTCGACCTTGCAGAACTGGCCGTTCGCGGCGGCGATCTCGATCATCTTCCTGTTCGCAGTGCTCGCCATCGTCGCGCTGTTCTCGACACTCGGGCGGCGTGCGCGCGGCTATGGAGACGCCAGATGAGCCAGCGCCAGCGCAACTGGGAAGCGCTGAGCTTCCAGATCGTGATGACGGTGGTTGCCGTGCTGGCGCTGATCCTGATCGTGTCGCCGTCGCTGGTCGTGGTGATCGTCTCCTTCACGTCCGGCTTCTCGCTGAAATTCCCGCCGCCGGGCTATTCGACCCGCTGGTACGTCGAATTGTGGAACGCCTGGCAGCTGCAGTTCGCCGCACGCAACAGCGTCGTCGTCGCGCTATGGTCGACGGGTCTGTCGATCATGCTCGGCGTCGCCGCGGCGCTGGCGATCTCGCGCTCGAAGACGCTCACGGCGAAGCTCCTGGACTCGTTGTTCATGTCGCCGCTGGTACTGCCGGCACTCGCCTTCGGCTTGGCGGCGCTGATGTTCTTCTCGCTGATCGGCCTACCGGTGTCGCTGCTGACCCTGGTGATCGGCCACACCATCGTCTGCGTGCCCTATGTCGTCCGCAACACCGTCGCGGCACTGGCCCAGCTCGAGCCGACCCTGCTGGAAAGCTCGGCGATCCTCGGCGCCTCCAGGCTCTACACGTTCCGCCGCATCGTCTTGCCGCTGATCCGCCCCGGCATCATCTCCGGTGCCTTCATCGCCTTCATGTCATCGTTCGACAACGTGCCGGTGTCGCTGTTCCTGCGCGACGCCGCCACCGACATGCTCCCGATCCGCATGTGGCAGGACCTCGAAGGCAAGCTCGACGTCACCATCGCCGCGCTGTCGAGCGTGCTGATCATTGCCACGATCGCGCTGATGACGATCATGGAGCGCACCACCGGACTGTCGAAGCGGCTGACGGGTTGAGGCTGAGTGCCCGTTCCTGAAATTGGGAGTTCGTGCCCGTCCAACTCCAAGCCGTCATGGCCGGGCTTGTCCCGGCCATCCACGTCGGCCGGCGATCGTGGATGGACGTGGATGCCCGGGACACGGGCATGACGAGTATTTCCTTGGCAGGCAGGATCGTCCAACCATCAGCGTACGACGGCGCGAGCTGTACCTCAGGCCCCACGGAAGATCGAATAGCCCCAGGGAGTGAATTTGAGCGGCAGATGAAAGTGCTCCTCGACCTTGTCGATCGCGAAGCGAAACGGCACTGTGGTGAGGAATTTCGTCTGAGCGCCAGTCCCGAAGAACTCGCCGACATGAAACAGCACCTCATACTCGCCGGCGGTCACGCCGTCGCCCTCGACGACCGGCGCCTGCAGAGTGCCATCGGCGCCGAGCTGTCCCTCCGCGAGCAGCGTGCGATCGGGCGTCACGCGCCAGATCGCGACGCGCAGGCCACGCGCGGGGCGCCCGTTCGCCACATCAACCGCATGAACCGAGATTCCACCGGCCATTTCGTGCTCCGCCATCAGGTTGTCGCGGCATGATAGCCGCGAAGCAAGCATCAACGCCAGCGCCGCCGCTGTGGCCTGCAGTCGCTGCGATGACCGCGCTGCAGGCCCTGGTGTCGCTGGCGCTGTTCGCGCCGGGCGTCGTGGCGCCGCGCGCTGGACTGAGCATCGAGCAACTGTCGCTGTTCTCCACCACAGCCTTCACCATCAGCCTCGTCTCCTCGTTCTGGGGCGGCACGCTGGTCCAGCGCGTCGGCTCGCTGCGCGTGGCGGCCCTGTGCGCGGTCGCCGTCTGCGCTGGCATGTCGCTGGCGCTGTTCGAGAGCGGATGGGCGCTGCTCGGGGCCGGGCTGATGCTCGGCCTTGCGGTCGGACCGGAGACACCGGCAAGCTCGGCGCTTCTCGGACGGCTCGTGCCGGCCGAGAAGCGCGCGATGGTGTTTTCGATCCGGCAGACCGGCAACCAGATCGGCGCCGTCGTCGGCTCGCTGCTGCTGCCGCCGATCGCCGTGCTGCTGGCGCCGAGCTCCGCCTATGCCGCCGTGATCGTCTGCGCCGCCATCGCCGTCGCCGGCTTCGAGCGTCTCAGACCGGCCTATGCCATGACGCCGCCAACCATGCCGCGGCTCGGCCTGTTCGATCGATTGCGACTGATCAGCGCCGACCGCCGCATGGCCGCGCTCGCCGTCGCCTCGATTCCGTTCAGTGGCATGCAGGTCATCCTCAATACCTGCTTCGTCAGCTTCGGCACGTCAGAGCTCGCGCTGAGCCATGTCGAGGCCGGCTGGGTGCTGGCGTCGGCGCAAGGCGCCGGCCTGATGGGACGGCTGGGCTGGGGCGTGGTCGCGACGCGCCTGCGCTCGGCGCGCGCCGTGCTGGTGATGGCGGGCGTGGGCATGGCCGTCTGCGCGATGCTGCTCGGTCTCTGCGGGCCACTGCTGAGCCGATCGATCCTGATCCTGCTCACGATCGTGTTCGGGCTGACGGCGAGCGGCTGGAACGGCGTGTTCATCGCCGAGGTCGCCAATCTCGCCAAGCCCGGACGCGTCGCCGAGGCGACAGGCGCAGTGCTCACCGCCTCGTTCCTGGGCCTTGTCGCCGCACCGCTGCTCGTCGCGCTGCTGACTCCCCGCGTGGGACTCGGCGGCAGCTTCGTCGCACTCGGATTGACGGCGGCCGCAGGCACAGCCGTACTGCTGATGGAGCGATCCCATGCGCGCAAGTGACATCGCACGCGCTGTCATGGCGCGGCAAAGCACCGCCAGAGAGATGGCCGAGCAGGCGCTGGCGCGGATCGCGGCGGCCCATGACCTCAACGCCGTCGTCACCACAGATCCGGCGCGAACGAGCGCCGAGGCCGTTGCCGTCGATGCGCGCGTGGCCGCCGGCGAAGCAATGCGGCTCGCCGGCGTGCCGATCGTGGTCAAGGACAACATCTGGGTCGAGGGCTGGCGCATCACGCAGGGCTCGCGGCTGTTTGCTGATTTCATCGCGCCCGAGGATGCGATCGCGATTGCGCGGTTGCGCCGCGCTGGCGCCGTGATCGTTGGCATCGGCGCAACTTCCGAGTTCGCCTGCAAGGGCGTGACGACCTCGCGGCTGTTCGGACCGACCGTTCATCCGCAGGACCGGCAGCTCACGCCCGGCGGCTCGTCGGGCGGTCCCGCCGTTGCGGTGGCGGCTGGGCTCGTGCCGCTCGCGATCGGCACCGATGCCGGGGGCTCGAGCCGCCGGCCGCCGGCCCATGTCGGCGTGGTCGGCTTCAAGCCGTCGTTCGGCGCCATTCCCTACGGCCCGGGATTCCCCGAGCCATTCTGGCGCATCTCGGTGATTGCGCCGATCGCGGCCGATGTCGGCGATGCCAGGCTTGCGTTCGAGATCATGGCCGGCGCCGACCCGCGCGATCCTGATACGTTCGATGTGGCCGCGGCGGATCATGCAACGCCGCCGCGCGTGGCGTTCTCGCCGCGGCTCGGGCTGGACGTCGCGGTCGATGACGACATCAGCGCTGGCCTGCGGCGGGCGGTCGACCGCCTCCGCGCCGGCGGCATGCCGATCGTCGACAAGGATCCCGTCTGGCCGGCCGGCCTTGCCGAGGACGCGGTGATGCCGCTCCAGCATGCCGGGCTGGCCGCGCTCTACGGCGATGCCTTCCACAATGATCCGGCGCAATTCGATCCAGATATCGCCAAGCAGATCGAGCGCGGGCTCGGCCTGAGCGGCGCCGACGTCGCGCGTGCGCTCGAGGCAAGCGCGCAGATCGCGCGGGCCTTCGCAAGCTTCTTCACACAGGCCGACGTGCTGCTGGCGCCGACCGTGCCCTGCGTCGCCTGGCCGTTCACGCAGCTCGGCCCGTCCGAGATCGGCGGCAAGCCGGCGAGCCCGCGCGCGCATGCGGTGTTCACGCCTTACGCCAATCACGCCGGCGTGCCGGCGATCTCGATCCCCTGCGGCGCCAACGTTCACGGGCTGCCATTCGGTCTGCAACTCATCGCGGCCCGCGGCCACGACCGCCTGCTGCTCGATGTCGCTGCCGACGCCGAGCGGATCCTTGCTCAGTCCTGATCGAACTTCTTCGCCAGCCGGGCCCGGGTGATGTGGCCGATCTGGTCGATGGCGTTGGCGATCTCGCTGTCCGGGTCGTTGCCGATGCGACGCTCCATCTCGGCGATGACCGAGGGGCGGTCGGCGTGCAGCGCCAGAGCGACGATCAGCGGCATGCCGAACTTGTCGCGATAGCGGCGGTTGATGTCGGCGACGCGCTCGAACTCGGCGCGCGACAGCGAGGTGAAGCCGAGCCGACCCTGCTCGCCGATCGAGTCGTTCGTCATCTCACCCGCCAGTGCCTCGCGGCCGGCGAGCTCCGGATGGGCGCGGATCAGCTTCAGCTTCTCGTCGCGGCTCATGGCGCGGACGACGTTCATGAGCGTCGTATGCAGCGCATCCGCGGCGTCGTCGAATGCGGACAGGCCGGCGCGATAGGCGCGGTCGGCAATCTCCGGGGAGTGCTCGAAGATGTCGCCATAGCGCTCCACGAACAGCACGCGCGACATCTGCGAGGGCCGCCACGCGCCGGCCGGCGGATGCGTCCGGATCCAGTGCCGCGCGATGTCGAGCCGGGTCGCGACCCAGACCTTGTCATGACCCGTGATGTAGTCGAGGAAGCGCGCCAGCGCGGCCGCGCGCCCGGGGCGGCCGACCAGCCGGCAGTGCAACCCGACCGACATCATGCGCGGGCTCTCCGCGCCCTCCGCGTAGAGCGTATCAAAACTGTCCTTCAGATAGGCGAAGAACTGGTCGCCGGAATTGAAGCCCTGCGGGGTGGCGAAGCGCATGTCGTTGGCATCGAGCGTATAGGGCACGATCAGTTGCGGGCCGTGCGGCCCTGCGATCCAGTACGGCAATTCGTCCGCATAAGAATCGGCGCTGTAGACGAAGCCCTGCTCGTTCAACACGATGTCGAGCGTGCGCTCCGACGTGCGGCCCTGGTAGAAGCCGAGCGGCCGCTCGCCCGTCAGCTCGGTATGGAGCCGGATAGCCTCCTCGATATCGGCGCGCTCGTCGACCTCGGGGACATCGCGGTAGTCGATCCATTTCAGGCCGTGGGAGGCGATCTCCCAGCCGGCTTCCTTCATCGCAGCAACAGCATCCGGATTGCGCGCCATCGCGCTCGCGATGGCGAACACCGTCACCGGCAGCTTGCGCGCGGTGAACATCCGCCACAGCCGCCAGAAGCCGGCGCGCGAGCCGAACTCGTAGATCGATTCCATGTTCATGTGGCGCTGGCCCGGCCACGGCTGGGCGCCCACGATCTCGGAGAGGAAGGCTTCGGAGGCAGCGTCACCGTGCAGGATGTTGTTCTCGCCGCCCTCCTCGTAGTTGATCACGAACTGCACCGCGATGCGGGCATCGCCGGGCCAGCGCGGATGCGGCGGCGTGCGGCCGTAGCCGACCATGTCGCGCGGATAGACGTCAGCACTCATCCGGATCAGCTCCCGCGATAGGTCTGGTAGCTCCAGGGCGTCGCGAGCAGCGGCACATGATAGTGCGCGCCGGCGTCGGCGACGGAAAAGCGGAGCGGGATCAAGTCCAGAAACAGCGGGTCTTCAGAGGCGAGGCCATGGGCCTTGAAATAAGCTCCCATATGGAAGGTCAGCATGTAGGTGCCGGTGGTGAAGTCATCGGCCGCCAGCACCGGCTGGTCGGTGCGCCCGTCGGCATTGCTCCGGACCTGCTTGACGCGGCGCCAGGAGCCGTCCGGCTCGAGGACATCGAGATCGATCGCGACGCCGGCCGCGGGCTTGCCCCTGACCGTATCCAGAATATGCGTGCTCAGCCGCCCCATGCATCGTTCCCTCTGCTGCCGGTTCGGAACACTATCAGCGCCAGGTTAAAGGTTCGAGGCGATTTGCAGTTCAGTCTCAGCCTACGGGCTGGTCACGTCGCGCTCCTTGCCGAAGCGCTCGACCAGGAAGTCGATGAACAGCCGCACCTTCACCGAGAGGTGCCGCGTCGGCGGATAGATCGCATACAGCGCGAGCGGCGGCGCGGCGTAATCGGCGAGGATCGCGGTCAGCGCGCCGCTCTCGAGCGCGTCCGCCGCAATGAAGCGCGGGATCAGCGCAATGCCCTGTCCCCTGATGGCGACGTCGCGCAGCACCTCGGCATTGTTGACGCACAACGACCACGCCGGCTGGACCCAGTGGTCGCCGTCGCGGCCGGTGAGCTTCCACTGATTGCCGGTCAGCAGGAAACCGTAGGTGAGAGAGGTGTGACGACGCAGCTCCTCCGGGCTGCCAGGCGTGCCGTGCCGCGCGAGATAGGCCGGCGCGGCGCAGATCACGCGCTCCACCGGCATGATCCGCCGCGCCACCAGGCTCGACGATTCCAGCTCGGCGATCCGCAAGGTCACATCGAAACCGTCCTGGACCGGATCGAGCAGGTCGTCGCTCAGCACGATCTGCAACTGCAGCTCGGGATAGCGGGCCATGAAATCGGCGACGACGGGACCGAGCCGCATGGTGCCGAACGACATCGGCGCGTTGACGCGCAAGAGCCCGCGCGGCGCGGCCTGCGACTGGCTGACGGCCTGATCGGCGGCGTCGAGCTCGGCGAGAATCGAGACTGCGCGCTCGAAATAGAGCTGTCCGGTCTCGGTCGGGCTGGCATGGCGGGTGGTACGGACGATCAGCTGGACGCCGAGGCTCGCCTCCAGCTCGCCGATATATTTCGAGATCGCCGAGCGCGACAGCCGCAACTGCCGGCCGGCCTCGGCGAAGCTGCCGCTCTCGACCACCTTCACGAAGGCCCGCAGGCTGCTCAGCTTGTCCATAGGCCCGCCATTGTCGCCAAATCGTAGACAGAGACGTCACAAGAGCACGGATTGTCTCCAAATCAAAGCCGGCCAATATTGTGCCCAGGAATTCAACGGTCCTTTCGGGGGCCCATCGACAGGAGACCCACATGCCCGGACTGCACCACGTGACTGCGATTGCCGGCGATCCGATCCGCAATTTCGGCTTCTACACCCGCGACCTCGGGCTGCGCTTCGTCAAGAAGACGGTCAATTTCGACGATCCCGGCACCTATCATTTCTACTACGGCGATGAGACCGGCCGCCCCGGCACCATCCTGACCTTCTTCCCCTGGGCCGGCGTGCGGCCGGGCCGCCGCGGCGTCGGCGAGACCCACCAGACCGCGTTCCGGGTGCCGCAGCGCTCCCTTGGCTACTGGACGCAGCGCCTGACCGAGAAGGGCATCGCCTATGAGGCGCTGGAGAAGCGCTTCGGTGAATCCGTGCTGCCGTTCGCCGATCCGGACGGCATGGCGCTCGCGCTGGTCGGTGTCCCCGGCGCGGAGAACGAGCCCGGCTACAGCAATGGCGACATTCCGGCCGAGCACGCGATCCGCGGCTTCCACGGCGTGACCCTGCTGCTCGACTCCGCCGAGAAGACCGCCGCCGTCCTCACCGATGTGTTCGGCTTTGCAGAGCAAGGCTGCGAAGGCTCGGTCATCCGCTTCAAGGCGCCGGGCGACGCGCAGGGCAGCGTGGTCGACATCTACGAGGCCAAGGGCTTCCTGCGCGGCGCGCAGGGCGCCGGGTCGGTGCATCACATCGCCTTCCGCGCCGCCGATGACGCCGCACAGGGCGTGATGGCGCAGCGGCTGGTCGATCGCCACGGCCTGCATCCGACCGAGCAGAAGGACCGCAACTACTTCCGCTCGATCTACTTCCGTGAGCCTGGCGGGGTGCTGTTCGAGATCGCGACCGATATCCCGGGCTTCGCGGTCGACGAGCCGGTCGCCGAGCTCGGACGAAACCTGAAGCTGCCCGCTTTCCTCGAATCGCACCGCAAGCAGATCGAAGGCGTGCTGCCCAACCTCGAAGAGGCCGCATCATGACCGTGGCATTGTCCTTCACCCACCGCTTCCAGCCCGGACACACGGCGGGAGCAGCTCCACTGCTGCTCCTGCACGGCACCGGCGGCGACGAGAACGATCTGCTGCCGCTCGGCGCCACGCTGTCGCCCGGCGCCGCCCTGCTGTCGCCGCGCGGCCAGGTGCTCGAGCATGGCATGCCGCGCTTCTTCCGCCGGCTTGCCGAGGGCGTGTTCGACGAGGACGACGTCCGCCGGCGCGCGCTGGAGCTCGGCGCCTTCGTCGGCGAGGCGCGTCAGCACTACGGGATCGGAGCGCCGGTCGCGGTCGGCTACTCCAACGGCGCCAACATCGCCGCCGCGCTGCTGCTGCTGCAGCCGGAAGCGCTGACCGGTGCAGTGCTGTTCCGCGCCATGGTGCCGCTGGCGCATCCTCCGGCCGCCACGCTCGCGCGCCGGCCGGTGCTGATGCTGTCGGGGCTCGCTGATCCGATCGTGCCCGCCAGCAATTCGGCGAAGCTGTGCACGCAGCTCACCGAGGCCGGCGCCGACGTGACCCACACGACGCTTCCGGCGGGGCACCAATTGTCGCAGGCGGATGTGACGTTGGCGCGCGACTGGCTCGCCGGACTGCCGCAGGCGATCGCCGCCTGAAGACGCTTGCGGCTGTCGCGGCTCCTGGCCAAGAATGTGGTCTCATCGGCACCAGCATCGGACCGCCCCTCCGGCGGCTCCGATGCTGGCGGATGGATGGGAAGGATCGTGCATGGCCGTCGACAAGCTGTTCATCAATGCGCGGCTCGACCATGGCGCGCGCCATGCGATCACGGTCGACGGCGGCCGCATCAGCGGTGTTCTCGCTGAGACCGAGCGCCCCGAGGCGTGCGAGGTGATTGATCTCGGCGGCGCGCTGCTCGTGCCAGGCTTGGTCGAGGGCCACATCCATCTCGACACCAGCTTCTACGGCGATGCCTGGAAGCCGCACAAGCCGTGCACCAACGGCTTCGACGTGCATGAGCGCGTCACGTTCCAGGCGCAGAACATGGCGGCGGCGGCGCCGATGGACGTGCGCGCCCGCAACCAGCTCGATCTCTGCATCGGCCACGGCACCACGCGGATGCGCAGCCATGTGATGGTCGACGGCTCCGTCGGCCTCACATCGCTGGAAACGATCCTGCGCGTCCGCGACGAGTATCGCGAGCTGATCGAGATCCAGCTCGTCGCCTTTCCGCAGAGCGGCATCCTCAAGAGCCCGGGCACGCCCGAGCTGCTCGACGAGGCCATCCGGCTCGGCGCCAACCTCGTCGGCGGGCTCGACCCCGCGAGCTTCGACCGCGACGTCGAGAGGCATCTCGACGTCGTGTTCGGCACAGCCCACAAGCACGGCGTCGATGTCGATATCCATCTGCACGATCCGGGCATGCTCGGCCTGTTCGAGCTGGAGCAGATCGCGGCGCGCACGCGCGCCCTCGGCATGCAAGGGCGCGTCGCGGTCAGCCACGCCTACGCGCTCGGCGACCTGCCTGCTGACCCGCTGAAGAAGATTGCCGACGTCCTGGCGGCGTCTGGCGTCGCCATCATGACCAACGCTCCGGGCGCGCGGCCCTTCCCGCCGGTGGCGGTGCTGCGCGCGGCGGGGGTCACCGTGTTCAGCGGCAACGACAACATCCGCGATTCCTGGTGGCCCTATGGCGACGGCGATCTGTTGAACCGCGCCATGATGGTCGGCTATCGCTCCGGCTTCTATGTCGATGACGAGTTGCGGATGGCCTTTGACCTCGTCACCGAGGCCGGCGCCAAGGCCTTGAGGCTTGCGGACTACGGCCTGCGCGTCGGCGCGCGGGCCGACTTCATCACCCTCGATGCCGAGCACGTGCCGGAGGCCGTCGTCGCCGTGCCAAAGGGCCGCTCAGTCTACAAGGACGGCCGCCTCATCGCGCGCGACGGCCGTGTGATCAGGCAGCCGACCTAGGCCCGCGTCGTTGTGCCGGCTCGACCGGTGCCTGTGAGCGCGGCGGCTCGGCGCGCGACACCGTCGCGGACTCGATCCAGCGCGTCACGGCCGACAATTGTCCGCCGGACTCGCGATAGGCCTGCAGCTGATAGTCGGCCGAGCTGCCGAACTGCATGATGATGCGGCAGTGCTCGACCTCGGCGAGACATCCAAGAGCCTCCGCATGCGGTGCGACATCCGCGATCATGCGGTTGAGGATCTCCTGGCCCGTCACGGGACCGTCCTCGGTCACGAACAGACAGTCGGTGCCATAGCGCTGCGCCCGCCACTTGTTCTCGACCGCGATCGCGCGCTCGACATTGCCGACGGTCTCCGCAAGATCGGGATTGAGATAGAGGTAGCGTGCCAAAGCGCGATAGAGCGAGGCAATCGCCACGGCGTCATCCATCGACGTGCAGACGTCGGGCGCACGCAACTCCAAGGTCGGATGCCGCAGCGACGGCCGCATCGCCCACCAGACATGGCTCTCGTCCGGCATCACGCCGGACTTCGTCAGCGCCGCGACATAGCGATCATATTGCTGCTTCGAGGTGAAAAGCTCGGGCAGGCCGCTGCGCGGCAGCTCGTCATAGGCGGCGAGCCGATAGCCCTTCAGGCCCGTCTCGCGCGAATTCCAGAACGGCGAGGACGCAGACAGCGCGACGAACACCGGGATGTGAGGGAGCATCGCCCGCATCACCGCGAAGCGCAGGTCCGGGTCCGGCAACTGGACATGCACGTGCATGCCGCACAGCATGTTGCGCTGGCCGACGATGCGGAGGTCCTCCATCATCTCCGCGTAGCGCGGCTTGGGGCTCGGTTGCGAGCTGCGCCACGTCGCGGTCGGATGCGTGGAGCAGGCCAGGATGGTCAGGCCATACTGACTCGCCACGCTGGCAACCTCGCGCCGCAGGAATTTCAGCTCCTCGCGCGCATCGCCGACATCGACATGGACGTTGGTGGCGACCTCGAGCTGCACCTGCAGCATCTCGCGCATGGCCTGTCCGCCGGTCGACCAGTTGGCGGCCTCGAACAGATCGTCCGGCGTGCGGATCGCGACATCGCGCGTCTGCGCATCGACGAGAAAGTACTCCTCCTCGATGCCGAACGAATATTCCGTGACTTCCTCGCTGCCGGTGGCCGAGCGGATCACCAGACGACGCTCGTCATCGCTCAGGCCGAGCCGCAGCTTCTCCAAGATGCGTGGATCCAATCCCATGTGATCAATCCTGTCAGACGTCAAATGCCGTGAGTCTGCAGCCATGCCTCGAGCAGGGCCGCCTGCCACAGCCGCGAATGTCCCTTGGGGCTCATCTCGGCTTCGGGGTTTTGCAACATGTGGTCGATCAAGTCGCGTTGGTAGAGACCGCGTGCGCGCGCCTTCTCGTCGTTGAGCACGTCGCGGACATAGTCGAGAAACGGGCCGCGCAGATAGCGCAGCGACGGCACCGGGAAGTATCCCTTGGGACGGTCGATCACCTCCGCCGGCACGCAGCGGCGTGCCGCCTCCTTGAGAATGTGCTTGCCGCCGTTCTTCACCTTCAGCTCGGCGGGCATGCGCGCGGCGAGCTCCACCACGTCGTGATCGAGGAACGGCACGCGGGCCTCCAGCCCGAACGCCATCGTCATGTTGTCGACCCGCTTCACGGGGTCGTCGACCAGCATGATCTCGGTGTCGATCTGCAGCACCTTGTCCACCGCCGAGGCGCCAGCGTGAGCTGCGAAGAAGCGCTCCACGAATGCCAGGCTCTCGTCGTCTTCGCCGAGCAACTCCGGCGCCAGCAGCCGCTGCAGATCCGAATGCGTCCAGTCGAAATAGGCATTTTGATATTGCTGAACGGGATCGTTGGCCGAGAGAAAGCCCGGATACCAGCTGTACCCGCCGAACACCTCGTCCGCACCCTGCCCGCTCTGCACAACCTTGACACGCTTGGCGACCTCGGACGACAGGAGATGGAACGCGACCGCGTCGTGGCTGACCATGGGCTCGGACATGGCCGCGATGGCATGGGGCAAGGCGTCGAGCGCGCAGGTGCCGCCTATCCTGATCTGCTCGTGGTGAGTGCCGAACGTCCGTGCAATGATGTCGGAGTAGTGGAATTCATCGCCGGTGTGCTTCCCCACCGCGTCAAAGCCGATCGAGAAGGTGCGGATGTCCTCGTGTCCCAGCTTGGACAGCAGCGCGACCAGCAGCGACGAATCCAGCCCGCCCGACAACAGCACACCGACGGCCACGTCGGCGACACGGCGACGGTCCACCGCCGATGTCATCGCGTCCAGCAATGCATCCGACCATTCTTCCTGGCTCATGGCGCGATCGGTGGAGCGCGACGCGCCGACGCTGAACTGCCAGTACCTTTCGCGGCGCTGCGTTCCATCGGGCTCGATCGTCAGCAACGTCGCCGGCTCGAGCTTCTTCACGCCATTGAGGATCGTACGCGGCGCCGGAACGGCGGCGTGAAAACTGAAGAAATGATGCAGCGCCGTTCGGTCGATCGAGGTGTCGACATCACCACCGGCGAGCAGCGCCGGCAGGGACGAGGCAAAGCGGAGGAAGCCCGGCCCCTCGGTGTAGTACAGCGGCTTGATGCCGAGACGGTCGCGCGCGATCACGACGCGTCCGCTGTCGCGCTCCCACAGTGCGAAGGCGAACATGCCCTTGAAGCGCTGAACACAGGTCTTGCCCCAGGCATGATAGGCCTTGAGGATCACCTCGGTATCGCCGTCGGAGAAGAAGCCATAGCCCTTCGCCTGCAACTCGGCGCGCAGCTCGCGGAAATTATAGATGCACCCATTGAACGCGATGCCGAGACCGAGCGCGGCATCGATCATCGGCTGCTGCGCGGCGGCTGATAGATCGAGAATGCTGAGACGACGGTGGCCGAGCGCGATTCCGCCCTGCACGTAGAGGCCGGCGGCGTCGGGACCGCGCGCCTGCATTGCATCGTTGACTCGGCCGAGCGCCGCGAGCGCGGGCTGTCCGGAAGTCCTAACTTCACCACAAATGCCGCACATCGCGGATCATCCAGTTTCTGTTGTGTTATGTGCCGCCGACAACCCTCTGTGATCGTTTGCGTTCCGCGATGAAACCGGCAGAGTCCGTGGCAAATAGCGGAACGATTTCGGCGGGTCTGGACGCGCGCGCGACCAGCACGTGATCGGGCGGAACCTCGATCCAGTCCGGCTCCTTGTCAAAAGGCTCGGAGACGACGATCACTTGATCGCCATCTTCCCGGTAGTAGAGCGAGTTGGCGCGATCATTCGCAGCGAAGCGAAATGCGTAGAGATCGTGGCCGTTCGACAGGGCGGACGTGAAGCGCAGGTGCTCACGCAGACCGTCCTCGTTGACCAGCTGGCGGAGCGCGCGCAGCACGTTCGATGTCGCACCGATCGGGTCCTGATCGATGCCGGCGCCGACGATGGCGAGGAACACGGCTTCGGAATCGGTGGTGCCGAGCCGCGATGGATACAGCGCGTCCGGAATCATTGCTTCGACCTTGCGGCGCAGTCTGTTCCAGCTACCGACGAAGCCGTTGTGCATGAACAGCCAGCGGCCGCAGGCAAACGGATGGCAGTTCTGACGGGTCACGGCCGTGCCGGTCGCGGCGCGCACATGCGCGAAGAACAGATGTGAATGCAGGTGTCGGCAGAGATAGCGGAGGTTCTCATCGGACCACGCCGGGCGCGTCTCGCGATACAGGCCGGGCTCAGGATGATCCCCATACCAACCCAGACCGAAGCCATCGCCATTTGTGCCTGCGGTGGATTCCAGCGCGCGGATGCTCTGCGTCACCAGGGAATGTTCCGGCTCGGTCACATAGTGCTCGAAAGCGGTCGTCTCACCGCGATACGCGATCCAGCGGCACATCCTGCCCCTCCGGTTCAATCAATGGGCTCGCGGCACGCCTGCGCGTTCTTTCGGAGCAGGCGGAAACGCGTCAAAGCACCCCTGGTTCCCGCGCACTCAGTCACGCACGGGACGTCAGCCTGTGGGAGCGCAGATCAACGAGACAGCGCGCAGAGGCAATCGTCGTCAGCTCCTGCCGTTCCCATCCGCACGTCCGAGGTCGCCTCTCCGGGCTCGCGCTTTCGCGGCGTTGCGACAGGTGTTCGATCGTTGCGAGTTGTGCGTAGAGCTCAGGTCCTCGCCAATCGCCATGGCGACACCGACCGTCTCGCCGCACGTCCCTTACAGATGAAGCGCCATCGTCGCACTCATGTTCACGCCTCGCCGCGCTCACGCACCAGCCGGAGCCACGCCGCCGCGGCCGGCGAGAGATAGGCGCCACGACGCCAGGCCATCGCCAGCGTCCATTCGGTGCCGGGCTCGTCGAGCAGCACGAGACTGATCGGCACCTGCGTGCGCTGGGTCGCAATCATGCGCGGCAGAAAGGCAACCCCGAGACCGGCGCCGGCGAGTTCGGCGATGAAATCGATCTGCGTGCTGCGCGCGGCCACAACCGGCTCGAAGCCGTTGCGGCGGCAGGCCTCGCGGAGGATGCGGTTGAGTGCGAAGCCGGCCTCGAACAGCACGAACGGCGTGTCGCGCAGCTCGGCGAGCGTGATCGTCGCGCGGCGGGCCAGCGGATGCTCGACAGAAACGAGCGCCATCAGCGGCTCGCGGCGCACGATCTGCGCGGCAAACTCATCGGCGATCGGCGGCAGCAGGCCGGCAAAATCGATGTCGCCTGCAGCCAGCAATTCGCTGAGCCGGTCGCTGCCGTGCTCCACCAGCCGGATCTCGATCTCCGGATGAAGCTGGCGGTAGAGCGCGAACAACGGCGCGAAGAGCGTGCTCGATCCGATCGGCGGCAGGCCGAGGCGCAGCACGCCGCGCTTCAAGCCGCGCAGCTCGGCGAGCTCCGCCTGCAGATCATCGCGCTCCGTCAGCAGCCGGATCGCACGGCGATAGACGATCTCGCCAGCCGCTGTCATGCGGCTCTTGTGGCCAAGCCGGTCCAAGAGCGGCAATCCAAGCTCGTCCTCGAGCTGCTTGACGGCCTTGCTCACGGTCGACTGGGTCGCAAACACCACCTTGGCGGCCTGGGAGAAGCCGCCTTGCCGGACGACCTCGACGAAGGTCCTGAGGGTACGGAGTTCCATAATCGCGCCCTAGTATTCTATTTTGGACTTATTACCATTCATTCAATTCGCTTTCTACATGCTGCGATGCGGCATACCTTGAAAGCACGATCACTTTTTGGACGCCGCCACATGATGCATCGCAACATTTCCATTGGGGTCCATCGCCTGTTCCGCCGCAACCGACTGGTGCAGATCGGCCTGCTCGGCCTGTTCTGGGCTGTCGGCGAGGCGCTGGCCCGGACGACCGGGCTGCCATTGCCCGGCGGCATCATCGGAATGGCACTCGCGCTCGCCCTGTTCCTGGCCGGCGGGCTGAAGGTCGCCAGCATGAAGCGCGGCGCGAACTGGATGCTCGCCGAGATGCTGCTGTTCTTCGTGCCGGCGGTGCTGGCGCTGCTCGACCATCGCGAGCTGTTCGGCCTGCTTGGCCTGAAGATCTTTGCCTTGATCGTCGTCAGCACCACCGCCGTGATGTGCGTGACCGCGCTCACGATCGACCTCTGCTACCGTTGGACCGAGCGTCATGACCCTCGCCGCGCTGTGGCGTGAGCCGCTGATCCAGGCGGCTGTCTGGTCGCTCGCGACGATCCTGCTCTATGTGCTCGCCAAGCGCATGCACCGGCGCTGGCCGCGCTGGTGGCTGATGCCGCTCGCGGTGGCGCCAGCACTGCTGATGATCGCAGCGCTCGCGCTCAACGTCTCCTATCGCGACTACATCCGCGGCACGCATTGGCTGGTGGCGCTGCTCGGCCCGGCCACCGTCGCCTTCGCCGTGCCGATCTATGAGCAGCGGGCGCTGATCTGCCGCCGCTGGCCGCTGCTGCTGGCCGGCATGGTCGCGGGGAGCCTCACCGCGGTGGCGACCAGTTGGGCACTGGCCTATGTCCTCGGCATCGATGGCGAGCTGCGTCTGAGCCTGTTGCCGCGCTCGATCAGCACGCCATTCGCGATGGAAGTCTCCGGCGAGATCGGCGGCATCCCCGATCTCACCGCCGTGTTCGTCGTGCTTACCGGCATCATCGGAGCCGCCGTCGGCGACCTCGTGCTCGCGCGGCTGCCGCTGCGCTCGACGCTGGCCAAGGGCGCACTGTTTGGCGTCGGCGCGCACGGCGCGGGTACCGCGCGCGCCAACCAGATCGGTCGCGAGGAGGGCGCGGTCGCCGGCCTCGTGATGGTGCTGGTCGGGCTGATGAACGTGGCGCTGGCGCCGCTCATCATTCAGTTCATGCGGTAGCGCGCTCAGCCCCGTGCGAGCGAGGCGATCCAGTTGCTGATCTCGGTCTGCCGCATCCCGTCATTCGCCACGTCCTGGTCGAGCCCCAGCCGCCACAGAATGTCGCGCCGGGCACGGTCGTGGTGCAGGATCGCGAGATCGGCGGCGTAACGCTCGAGCTCGGCCGGAGCGGCGAAGAAGCCCTCCTCGACCAGCGGCTGGCCGATGCGGCGGAGCACCCAGGCGACGTCCTGCAGGCTGAATTCGGGATGATACTGCACGCCCCAGAACCGGCCGCGGCCGCTGCGGATCTCCGCGGCCTGCACCTCGCTCATCGCGTTGCGTGCGGTGACCGTCGCATCCGGCGGCAGCCTGGTGACGATGTCGCTATGGATCGCCGGGGCATCGAACACGGCGCCCCGCGCCGCATGCATCGGATGATCGCGGCCCGCCTCCGTCAGCGCGATCTTGCGCGCGAAGCCGACCTCGCGGCCGGCCGGATTGAGCGACACCTCGCCGCCGGCCGCGACGCTGGCGAGCTGAAGTCCCCAGCATGAGCCGAACATCGGCACGCCCTGCGCGAAGATCGCGCGCACCAGCTCGATCTGACGCAGGGATTCCGGCTCGCGCTGATAGATATTGAGCGCCGATCCCGTGATGACGATGCCCTGATAGGCCTCGATCGGCTGCGGCAGGCGCGCATCGGCATCGGCGGGCGTGGCGATGTCGATCGCCGCGTCCGGCGCGAGTGCGCGCAGCACGGCCGCGTAGCTCTCCGACGGCGTCGCGCCCGCGACCTCGGCCCAGCGGCGCCGGCCGTCCAGCGAGTTGCCTTCGAGCACGAGCAGTCTCAGCACTCGTCAAACCTCCGCCCGCCCGATCACGGATCCAACGCGCCGCGCAGGAATCGCGCGCTCCGCTCATGCACCTCCGGCCGGTTCAGGATCGTATGGACGTCGGCATCGATCACCATCACCTCCGCCTTCGCATCGTCCTTGAGCGCGGCGGCGCAGGAGCCGGTGACGGCGCGGTCCTTGTTCCAGGGATTGGCGGCCGAGAAATAGGGATCGCGCGCCGAAATCGCGTTCAGCACCGGCTCGGTCGGGCCGATGCCGAGCCCGGGCGCGGTGACGAAGTAGTTGTCCTCGCACGACCACGAATAGATCAGCCGCGCCGCCACGTCCTTGCCGGCGTAGCGGCCGACCGCCACCGCGCCCTCGCTGGTGCCCGCCAGCACGATCCGCAGCCGGTCGACCCAGCTCCAGTCGCGCGACGCCTTCAGCGCGTTCTCCAGCTCGGCCAGCCGCAAGGCGTGGACGTGCTCATAGGTCGCGACGTCGACCGGCGAGGTGTAGGTCAGCCGGTCGGGAATCGCGAGGCTGTCGGGCGCCACCGATGCCACTCCGAGCTCGTCGGCGAGCCAGGCCTGGAACTCCTTCACCGCCGGCGCGACGCCGCTCGACCCGTGCATCACGATCACGAGCGGCGCGATCCCGATCACGTCGGGCGCGTCCTCCGCACGGCCCTCCCAGCGCCGTCCGCCGGCGAGTGTCGCCGGCAACACCAGGTTGGCCCGGCTCCAGGTCAGCGCAAGATTGGCCGGCGACGGCTCCAGCACCGTACCCCTGGTCTCGCCGGGCTTGTCGGCCGCGAGCACGGCGGTCGCGCAGAGAAAGGCGGCGGCCATCGGCAGGACACGCGCCACGAACATGATCGATCCGTCCTTCTGCGAGGCGAGCACAGCGAACCTGGCGCGCACCGTCCGTTTCAATCACGGCATCGGGCTGCGGACAAGCAAGGTGCGACGGACGGTGCATGCAGGGCACCCATGCGGTGATGCGATCAGCAGGCGCGCAGCCGCCGGCGCTGGGCACGCGGCGTCTCCATCGACCGGACGTGATGGCGCGGCGTGGCCGCAGCGCAGACCATCGCATTGAGCGCGCCGGCCGGCACGGCGGCGACCTCGCGCGCTCCTCCGCAGCCGCTGACGGCGCGTAGCCGCGGCACAACCGGCGACATGTCCCGCAAGGCCTCCCGGCGTACGCTCACATCGCTCCGGACCTCCACGGGAGAGAGCGCCAGCAGCGTCGCCCGCAAGCCGCGAAGGATGGCGGCCATTGCGCGCGACGGCTGCGCCCAGCGAAACGGCCGGGCCGAACGCTTGGCGCGGCCATCGGCGCGCTTGGCTCGCCCGGCTCCGCTGGCGCGACGGCCGCGCTGATTGGATGCTGATCCCTCGTCATCGACCTGCAACATCAGCCGGAACGGCTGTTCCGAGGGGCCGGCCGCGATCAACAACTTGCGCATGCGTCTCACCTTGATCTCGTCACGGCCAACCCGGCGGCCGCGTTCGTCGACACCATGGCGCAAGCGCGGTGACCGCAAGCTGTTGCCCGATGTCAGCGACATGTCAGCTCCGCCGCAGGCGGCATTGTCGCCGGATGGCGACGCGTCGCTCACAATCTCCCTCCCAGCCGGGCCATCACCAGATCCAGCACGTCGGCCTCGTCGAACGCCGCCGCGGTCAGCGCCGCGCCCGCCGCGATCAGCTCGTCGTGACCGAGATTGGTGCGCATGCCGACGGTGGCGATGCCGGCCGCCGTCGCCGCCGCGATGCCGGCGCGGGAATCTTCGAAGGCGACCGACCGTTCCGGCACGGCATCGATCGCGCGCAGGCCTTCCAAATAGGGCAGCGGGTGCGGCTTGCCGTGCGGCAGTTCGTCGCCGATGACCACGGCGCGAAATCGGTCCGCCAAGCCGAGCCCGTGCAGGATCAGTTCGGCATTGGCCCGCGGCGCGTTGGTGACGGCCACGATGGGTATCGCAGCCGCCGCGGCCCGATCGAGCAGCACCGTCAGGCCCGGCAGCGGCTGCACCGCGCCGGCGGCGAGGCTGCGAAACACCTCCTCCTTCTGCGCCATGACCGCCGCGCGCCGCTCGGGCGGCTCATCGGGCAGAAATTGGGCGGAGATCGACAAATTGGATCGGCCGAGCAGTTCGCGTGCCGCCCGCGCGCGGTCGAACGCATGGCCATATGGCCCGAACACCGCGTTGAAGGCCTGCAGATGCAGCGCATCGGTATCAGCGAGCGTGCCGTCGATGTCGAACAGCAAAGCCCGCCCCCTTTTATTGATAACGCCTCGCATCAGCAAATTGACCTCAACTCATCCGGATGTTGACGCGATCTGATCCAACTCTCGACCAGACCAGCTGTCGTTATTCCTCAAACGGCGTGAAACCGCGACGGGGGAAATTGCGATGATCGGCCAGTTGAGCGCATTGCCTGTTTTGACATCGTCGAGGCTCGGAGCGGCCGCCGCGCTGGTCTCCGTCATCTGCATTGCCGCGCCCGGCGCCGCGCAGGCCGGCTCCGCCAACGGCGACATGGTCAACGGCCAGTACTGCAACGATCTCTGCAAGGCCTATATGGCCTGGTCCGACCGCATGCTGGCCGTCACCCAGCCGGCGTCCTATTCGCGGCCGCAGGTGCGGGTCGCGGTGCCGCAGAGCATGACGCCGAAGAAGATGGACAAGGCCGAGAAGCCGGACCGGATGGCGCAGCACGGACCGAAGCCGCATCGGCCGGCGAACCTGAACTCCTTTGCGCAGCTGCCCTCCGGCACCCAGGCCGCGCAGTCTTCGATGGAGCCGCCGCCGAGCGACCTCGCCGCGTCCGACGCACCGGCGACAGGTCGGCTGTTCGCGTCCGACCCGCTGCCCCACTCCGCCATCGCCGACATGCGGCGCGCGACCGACGCCGCCGGCCTGCGGCTGGTGTCGATGACCGAGCCCGGCATGGCGCCGGTCACGGTCGGCGAGGCCGGCAGCAGCCCGCGCTCGAAGATGCCCTCGATGTGGATCATGCTTGCCGCAGCCGCGCTGCTGGCCTATTTCGGCCATGGCTGGCTCAAGCGCCGCAACGGCGCGTCGCATCACCTCAACTGAGACGGCAGGAACCGCGACGTCAGGTCGGCCGCGCAACGCCGCGGGAACCATTCCGGACAAATTGACCACCTGCCCTCGCCTGCGACCGGGGCTTCGGTTGAACTCGCAGCGCCGCGGCTCTATGCGTGGGCGATGAACATCGCCCTCACCGCCCCACCGCTGAGTTCCTGGCCGCGCCATCGCGCGGACCTCAAGCCTGCGCCGTTCCTGCCGATGAGCCGCAAGGAGATGGACGCGCTCGGCTGGGACGCGTGCGACATCGTGCTGGTGACCGGCGACGCCTATGTCGACCATCCTTCCTTCGGCATGGCGATCATCGGCCGGCTGCTCGAGGCCCAGGGCTTTCGCGTCGGCATCATCTCGCAGCCCGACTGGCACTCCGCCGAGCCGTTCAAGGCGCTCGGTAGGCCGCGCGTGTTCTTCGGCGTCACCGGCGGCAACATGGACTCCATGGTCAACCGCTACACGGCCGATCGCCGCATCCGCAGCGACGACGCCTATACGCCCAATGGCGAAGGCGGCAGGCGGCCGGACCGCTGCACGCTGGTCTATGCGCAGCGCTGCCGCGAGGCGTTCAAGGACGTGCCCGTCGTGCTCGGCGGCATCGAGGCGTCGCTGCGCCGCATCGCGCATTACGACTACTGGTCCGACAAGGTGCGCCGCTCGGTGCTGGCCGACGCCAAGGCCGACATCCTGATCTACGGCAATGCCGAGCGTGCGGTGATCGAGGTCGCGCATCGGATCGCCGGCGGCGAAGCGCCCAAGGACATCCAGTCGGTGCGCGGCACCGCGCTGTTCCGGAAAGTGCCCGAAGGCTTTGTCGAGCTGCATGCCGACGATCTCGACTCCGCCGACGAAGGCGCTGCGCGCGAGAAGGGCGACGTCGTGGTCCGGCTGCCGTCCTGCGAGCAGGTCGAGGCGGACAAGGAAGCCTATGCCCGCGCCTCGCGCGTGCTGCACCGGGAGAGCAATCCGGGCAATGCGCGTCCCCTGGTGCAGCGTCATGGCGACCGCGACCTCTGGCTCAACCCGCCGCCGATCCCGCTGACCATGGCGGAGATGGACAGCGTCTACGATCTGCCCTATGCCCGCGCGCCGCATCCGTCCTATGGCAACGCCAAGATCCCGGCCTGGGACATGATCAAGTTCTCGGTGACGATCATGCGCGGCTGCTTCGGCGGCTGCACCTTCTGCTCGATCACCGAGCACGAGGGCCGCATCATCCAGAGCCGCTCGGAAGGCTCGATCCTGCAGGAGATCGAGCGCATCCGCGACAAGACACCGGGCTTCACCGGCGTGATCTCGGACATCGGCGGCCCCACCGCCAACATGTACCGGATGGCGTGCAAGGACCCCAAGGTCGAGGCCGCCTGCCGCCGGCCGTCCTGCGTGTTTCCGGAGATCTGCCCGAACCTAAACACCTCGCATGACGATCTCATCCGGCTCTATCGCAAGGTGCGCGAGGTCAAGGGCGTCAAGCGCGTGATGGTCGCCTCCGGCGTGCGCTACGACCTCGCCGTCGAGAGCCCGGCCTACATCAAGGAGCTGGTCACGCATCATGTCGGCGGCTACCTGAAGATCGCGCCGGAGCATACCGAGCGCGGCCCGCTCGACAAGATGATGAAGCCGGGCATCGGCAGCTATGACCGCTTCAAGCAGATGTTCGACGCCGCCGCCAAGGAGGCCGGCAAGAAGTACTATCTGATCCCGTATTTCATCGCCGCGCACCCCGGCACGTCAGACGAGGACATGATGAACCTCGCGCTGTGGCTCAAGCGCAACCGCTACCGCGCCGATCAGGTCCAGACCTTCCTGCCCTCGCCGATGGCGACCGCAACGGCGATGTACCACACCGGCGTCAACCCGCTGCGCGGCGTGCGTCACGGCGGCAGTGACAAGGTCGAGGCCATCAAGGGCCTCAAGCAGCGAAGGCTGCACAAGGCGTTTCTGCGCTATCACGATCCGGACAATTGGCCGGTGCTGCGCGAGGCGCTCCGCGCGATGGGCCGCGCCGACCTGATCGGCTCCCGTCCGGACCAGCTGGTGCCGGCGCATCAGCCGCCCGGCACCGGCAAGGCCGCAACGACACGGCGGCCGGTGCGCCCGGAGCAGCGACCGCAGCGTTTCACGACCAAGGGCGTGAAGATCAGGAAGTAGTTCGGGTTGGTAACGGCTTCGGCCTCGTAGTACGGCACGCAGCCCATTCCACCCTCCGCTGTCGTCCCGGACGAGCGCGCATCGCGCGCGAAGATCCGGGACCCATAACCACAGGGAGACGTGTTGGGCACGCTCTGAGCCACCAGCCTGCCTCATACGACCGCCTGTGGTTGTGGGTCCCGGCTCAAGGCCGGGACGACATTGAGTTTGTAGGGCCGCCACTCCGTCTCACACGCATCGCAAGCGCCGGCGCGCATGACGCATCCGCGCCCCCTACCACCGCATCCACTCCACGATGTTTGCAAACAGCCCACCGCAGCCCCGCGGCGCATCCGCGCCCGGGTCATGCTGCCGACATCGCCCTCGACCAACGAGAGGGCGCGGGGAAGACCGGACCTCGACTGAGGCCCGTGGCCCGCCTGCAGAAAAAAATGCAGGCGGCAGGTACCACAGGTCCAGCCGGACGACCCGGTGGATTCAATTGGTCGTCGCAACACTCGATGAGGAGGTTGCGATGGGCATTCGAAAGAAACGGTCAACGCGGGGCAAG